>NZ_NVPT01000001.1 GCF_002802985.1 Geodermatophilus chilensis
CCCCCGCGGTGTCGGCCGACGACCAGCCCGTCGGCCGACACCGCGGGGGCGGGCTCGGGCGGGCGGCGTGGTCCGGCGCGGCGGGCGGACGGACGCACCGTCCCGCCTCCTGACCTGGTCGCACGATCGCGGGTGGAGCCGTCGCGGGCGACCACGGTCCCCCCTTCGTCTGGGTCACGAACTGGCCTCGGCCCGTGGCGTCGATGTGACGATCACCACACGGCCGCTTTACCGTCAGGTGAACCGGGCACACCAGGCAGGCCTCCAAACCCGGGGGGGACCAGCCTGGTCAGCGGTTCCGCACCGGGAGGAACGATGCACCCACTCAGCGACCCGGAGTCCGATCCAGCGTCGCACACCGGCGCGGTGGGGCCGGGAGCGCCACGGCACCCCGTGCGCTCGCTGCTGACCCTCGCGACGCTGACCGGCGGACTGACCGAGCTCGCCCTCGTCGGGGCCCACGCGCTGATCTACCCGCTGGGCACCCGCACCGAGCGGCTGCGCCCCGACCCGCGGTGTCGCCCCGGTGAGCAGCCGCCCGCGGTGCGCGCCCTGTTCGCTGCGGACCCGCTGGCCGCCCGCGTGCCCGTCGTCCTCGTGCACGGCCTGATCGACAACCACTCGGTGTTCGCCGTGATGCGGCGCAGCCTGCGCCGCCGCGGGTTCACCTCCGTCTGCTCCTGGAACTACAGCCCCCTGCTGGCCGACGTCGCGCGGGGTGCCGCGGACCTCGGTGCGCACCTGGAGCGCGTCTGCGAGCAGACCGGGCACGAGCGGGTGCACGTCGTGGGGCACAGCCTGGGCGGCCTGCTCGCCCGCTACCACGTGCAGCGCCAGGGCGGCGACCGGCACGTCGAGTCGCTGGTGACGCTGGGGACGCCGCACCAGGGCTCGGTGCTGGCACACCTGCTGCCCACCCCGCTGGTGCGCCAGCTCCGGCCGGGCTCGGCGGTGCTGCAGGAGCTCGCCGAGCCGGCGCCGGGCATCCGCACGCCGGTGACCGCGATCTACAGCGACCTCGACCAGGTCGTCCTCCCCACCAGTGCCGGACGGTGCGACCACCCGGACCTGCAGGCCCGCAACGTGCTGGTCCGCGGGATCGGGCACATGTCGCTGCCCTTCCACCGCACCGTCCTCGACGAGGTCGCCGCCACCCTCGCCGGCCGCCGGCGTCCGCAGATCGCGGCCCCGGCGCGGGCCGCCGTCGCCTGAGAAGGACCCTCCTGCCCCTACTGCTCGCAAGCTCGCGGCGGGACCCTGCAGGAGGGCCGCCCCCTGCCCCCGACCCTCGCAGGCTCGGGCCGGGACCTGCAGGGGCCGTCACCCCCGTCGCACCCGCCACACCGGTCGCGTGTGGCGGGTGGTCGTGCGTCGGGACACAGCCACTCCCGTCCCACGGGTCCCACCCGGCGCAGGCGTGTCGACACTCCCGTGTCGGTGACCCGTCGCGGAGCTGACTGATCGTTACGGTCCGATCACGGTGCCGGTACCCACCGGCGGACGTCCGCGGACGTCCCCGCCGCCGTCGCTCCCCCGACGGGTCGCCCCCGTGGCACCCGTGCGGGGAGGCGCTCCCGAAGAAGGTGCCCCGTGATCCGCTCGACCGGCCCCGCGCTGCTGGAGCGACCGCGCACCGACGACGGGGCCGCCACCGGCGCCATCCCGGCCGTCCCCGCCGCCGTCGAGCCCGCCGAGGCGCCGGTCGTGGCGACCCTCGACGCCGAGGAGACCGTTGCCGGCCGGGGTCGCCGCCTGCCCCGCCCGCCCGGTCGGCGCGGGCCGGTGTGGCTGGCCGCACTCGTCGCCGGCGCCGTCGTCGCCGCCCTGCCGAGCACCCTCGGCAGCGACACGACCGGGCTCCCCGTCAGCGCCGCCGACTACGGCCTGGGCGTCGCCTCCGACGTCGGCTTCAGCGGCGACCTGGAGGACGCCGGCGTGCGCCGCGGCATCACCGAGGCCGAGGCCCAGGCCCGGCTCGGCGAGCTCGCCGCCTCCCGCGCCGCCCGCGAGCCGAAGACCGTGCTGCCCACGCAGGGCCGGCTCACCACCTGCTTCTGCATGCGCTGGGGCACCATGCACTACGGCCTCGACCTGGCCGGGCCGCTCGGCACGCCGATCTACTCCGCCACCGACGGCGTCGTCATCCGCGCCGGCCGCGCTTCCGGTTACGGCAACGCCGTCTACATCCAGGACCCCGACGGCAACGTTCACGTCTACGGCCACATGCGCTACTACGACGTCGAGGCCGGCGACATCGTGCACGCGGGCGACCAGATCGCCAAGATCGGCAACGAGGGCCAGTCCACCGGCCCGCACCTGCACTACCAGATCCACCGCGGCGGCATGACCGGCCGCCCGATCGACCCGCAGGAGTGGCTCGCCGAGCACGGCGTGGTCATCTGACCTGTCGGCCTCCGGCCGACGACCGCAGCCAGGTGCCGTGCCCCTGCTGCGTTGAGCCCTACCTGCCGCTCGTCGGGGGAGCCCTCCGGGCCCCCACTCCTCACAGCACCTCGCAGGGCGGCTCCCCTCAGGCGTCGCGAGACTCGAGTGCCATCTGCCCGTGCCGCGGCTCCCTGACCCTCGTCGGGGAACCCTCCGGGCTCCCGCTCCTCGAGCCTAGAGCTTGACGAGCGGGGCGTAGCGGAGGACCAGGCGCTTGGTGCCGCCGGAGCCGAAGTCGACCGTGGCCTGCGCCTTGTCACCCGCGCCGTTGACCTCCACGACGGTGCCCAGCCCGAAGGCGTCGTGGCTGACCCGGTCGCCGACGTCGACGGAGATGACCGCCCGGTTGCCCGCGCCGCCGCGCAGCCCGCCGGTGGACAGCCCGGTGGCCGCCACCCGCTGCTGCGCCGACCGGTAGCCGGTGCTCGGTGCCGGCGTCGGTTCCTTGCCCGCCCACTTCACGGTGTCCGGCGGCAGCTCGTCGAGGAAGCGGGACGGCGGGTTGTAGGCCGGCTGCCCCCAGCTGGTGCGCACCGTCGCCCGCGAGATGAACAGCCGCTGCTGCGCCCGCGTGATGCCGACGTAGGCCAGCCGGCGCTCCTCCTCCAGCTCACGCGGGTCGCCCAGGGCGCGCAGGTGCGGGAAGACGCCGTCCTCCATGCCGGTCAGGAAGACGACCGGGAACTCCAGGCCCTTGGCCGTGTGCAGGGTCATCATCGTGACGACGCCGGCCTCGTCCCCGGCGACGGGGATCTGGTCGGCGTCGGCGACCAGCGAGACCTGCTCGAGGAAGTCGGTGACCGAGCCGCCGGGGTTGGCCGCCTCGAACTCCGCAGCCACGGAGATGAGCTCGTTGAGGTTGTCGACGCGGCCCTCGTCCTGGGGGTCGGTGCTGGCCTGCAGCTCGGCGAGGTAGCCGGTGCGGTCGAGGATGCTCTCCAGCAGCGCGGCCGGACCGGAGCCGGTCTCGGCCAGCTGCTCGAACTCCTCCAGCAGCGTCACGAACTCCTGGATCGCCTTGAGCGACCGCGGCGCCAGGGTGTGCACCTCGGAGCACCGGCGCAGCGCCGACCCGAACGCGATTCGCTCCCGGTCGGCGAAGGACTCGATGCAGGACTCGGCCTTGTCGCCGATCCCCCGCTTGGGCACGTTGATGATCCGACGCAGGCTGACGACGTCGGCCGGGTTGGCGACCAGCTTGAGGTAGGCCAGCGCGTCGCGGACCTCCTTGCGCTCGTAGAAGCGCACCCCGCCGACGACCTTGTAGGGCATGCCGACCCGGATGAACACCTCCTCGAACACCCGGGAGGCGTTGTTGGTCCGGTAGAAGACGGCGATGTCCTTGGGCTTCGCCACGCCGTCGTCGACCAGCGCGTCGATCTGCTCGGCGACCCAGGCGGCCTCGTCGTGCTCGTTCTCGGCGACGTAGCCCTCGATCAGCTCGCCGTCGCCGGCATCGGTCCACAGGTTCTTGGGACGGCGGCCGGTGTTCTTCGAGATGACCTGGTTGGCCGCCTTGAGGATGCGCTGCGTGGAGCGGTAGTTCTGCTCCAGCAGGATCGTCGTGGCCTGCGGGTAGTCGCGCTCGAACTCGTCGATGTTGCGGATCGTCGCGCCGCGGAAGGCGTAGATCGACTGGTCGGCGTCACCGACCACGCACAGCTCGGCCGGCGGCACCGGCCCCTCTCCCGTGCCGACCAGCTCGCGGACCAGCACGTACTGCGCGTGGTTGGTGTCCTGGTACTCGTCGACCAGCACGTGCCGGAAGCGGCGGCGGTAGTGCTCGGCGACGTCCGGGAACGCCTGCAGCAGGTGCACCGTCGTCATGATCAGGTCGTCGAAGTCCATGGCGTGCGCCTCGCGCAGCCGCCGCTGGTAGAGCCGGTACGCCTCCGCGAGCACCTTCTCCGGCGCCGTCCCGGGGACGTAGCTCTCCTCGTCGATGAGCTCGTTCTTCAGGTTCGACACCTGGGCGGCCAGGCTGCGGCCGGGGTAGCGCTTGGCGTCGAGGTCCAGGTCGCGGGCGACCATCGTCATCAGCCGGACCGAGTCGCCCTGGTCGTAGATCGTGAACGACGACTTCAGGCCCAGCTTGGCGGCCTCGGCGCGCAGGATGCGCACGCACATCGAGTGGAACGTCGACACCCACATCGCCCGGGCGCGCGGGCCGACGAGCGCGGCGACGCGCTCCTTCATCTCCCCGGCGGCCTTGTTGGTGAAGGTGATCGCGAGGACCTCGCCGGGCTGCACGCCGCGGGCGCCCAGCAGGTAGGCGACCCGGTGGGTGAGCACCCGGGTCTTGCCCGAGCCGGCGCCGGCGACGATGAGCAGCGGGCTGCCCTCGTGGACGACGGCCTGCCGCTGCGGGCCGTTGAGCCCGGCGAGCATGCGGTCCAGCTCCCGGCCCACCGAGCCGGACGCGGAACGCTGGAGGGACGCGGTGCCGGGGAGGGCCTGCTGGACGCTGCTCATGACCACACCACTGTAGTTCGGTCGGGGAACACGGCCCGCCGCCGCGGACCGTCGTCCCCAGGGGTCGTGCTGGCCACCGCCGTCGACCCTGTGGCACACTCGCCGGCGTGTTGCTCGCCACCGTCAGCTTTTACTACGGCCACCGGGATCCGGTGTCCGTCACCGCTGGCTGAGCAACCGCCACAACAGACGCCCCGGGCCCGAGGAGCCCGGGGCGTTTCTCGTTCCCGGGGTCCGACGGCCACCGCCCCGCCCCGGAGGACACGATGACCGCGACTCTCCCCACCACGCCCGCCGCCGACGAGCGCATCGCCGAGCTGCGCGGGCAGATCGACGCCTGCGACGCCGAGATCATCGCGCTCGTGCAGCGCCGGCTGGCCGTGTCGCACGAGATCGGCGAGCTGCGCCGCGCCGCCGGCGGCACCCGACTCTCGCTGGCCCGCGAGCAGCAGGTGCTCGCCCGGTTCCAGTCCGCGCTCGGTCCGGACGGCGCCGCGCTCGGCATGATGCTGCTGCGCCAGGGCCGCGGCCGCCTCTGAGAGAGGTAGAAGGACCCCGTCCTCCTCACCGCTCGCAGGCTCGCAGCGAGCCTCTGGACGGGGCCGACGGGACCTTGCAGAGAGGACGGGGGCCTTCCACGGTCAGTCGCCGCGCTGGTCGGCCGGGGGGAAGTCCGCGTGGCGGTGCACCAGCCACCAGTCGTCCTCGATCCGCTTGTAGACGTGCGTGACCCGGATCGTCATGGGCCGGGCCTCGCCGCCGTCCACGCGCACCGTGCCGTGCTCGGAGCCGACCGTGTAGGCGAGGTCGCCGCTGATCTCGACCACCTCGTAACGCGGCACGAGCCCACCGTCGCTGAACCGGCTACCGACCCACTCGAAGGTCCGTGCGACGGCGTGGTGCCCCTTCTCGATCGGACCCCAGGCGTCGAACAGGGTCACGTCGGCGGAGTCGGCCCAGCAGGCCGTGTAGGGGCCGGGGTTCCCGGCCGCCATCGCCGCCAGCCCGGCGGCGACGCGCTCCAGAGCTCGGGACAGTGCGGCGTCCATGCCCCTCTCCCCCCACTCGGGTGTGCCGCCGAGCGCGCCCATCGCGGCACCGAGCGGGGCCAGCATGCGACCGGAGGCCCGGCCGCGGAAGGTGCCACCGACCCGGTCCCGGCCCGCATGTCACACCCGGGCGCGCCGTCCCGTCTCCATGTGCAGCACCCCACGGAGAGGACGACGACCATGGCCCGCATCCCGCTCGACCCGCCCCGCACCCGCCTCTACCGCCTCTACCGCCTCTACCGCCTCACCGAGTGGTACGCCCACCGGACCTACGGCGTCGTGCCCGACCCGCTCGCCGCCATGGCGCACCACCCGCGGGTCCTGCTCATCGACGTCCGCTTCGAGGCCTCGCTCGCCCGGTGGGACCGGCTGGACCGGACGCTGAAGTCCCTCGCCGTCATGGCCTCCGCGGTCTCGATCGGCTGCTCCTGGTGCGTCGACTTCGGGTACTGGATCAGCAGCCAGGAGGGGGTGGACCCCGAGAAGCTGCGTGCCGTGCCGCGCTGGCGGGACAGCGACGTCTTCAGCGACCTGGAGCGGCGGGTGATGGCCTACGCCGAGGCGGTGACGGCGACGCCGGTCGCCGTCACCGACGAGATGGTGGCCGGCCTGCGGCGCGAGCTGGACGACGCACAACTGGTCGAGCTCACCATGATGGTGGCCGTGGAGAACGTCCGGTCGCGGTTCAACAGCGCGCTCGGGCTGACCAGCCAGGGCTTCCGGGACCGCTGCGAGCTCCCGGCCCCGGCATGACCGACGTCCTGACCCCCTTCGACCGGCACCGGCGGCTGCTGTTCACGGTCGCCTACCAGCTGCTGGGCAGCGTCGCCGACGCCGAGGACGTGGTCCAGGACGCGTGGCTGCGGTGGTCGGCGACCGACCGGTCCGACGTCGCCGACCCGCGGGCCTACCTCGTGCGGATCACCTCCCGGCTGGCCCTGGACCGGCTCGACTCGGCCCGCAGCAGGCGGGAGAGCTACGTCGGTCCGTGGCTGCCGGAGCCGCTGCTCACCGGTCGGGACTCCGTCGCGGGTGCCCCTCCGCCACCGGACCCGGACGACGTGGCGGTGCTGGGAGAGCAGGTCTCGCTCGCCTCCTGGTGGTCCTCGAGACGCTGACCCCGACCGAGCGCGCCGTCTTCGTCCGGGAGGTGTTCGGGCTGCCGGCGGCGGAGGTGGCCGCGATCCTGGGCCGCGGCGAGGCCGCCGTCCGGCAGACCGCGCACCGGGCGCGCGAGCACGTGCGGGCCCGGCAGCCGCGCTTCGACGCCGACCGGTCGGCCCAGCGGGTCGTCACCGAGCGCTTCCTCGCCGCCTGCGCCGGCGGAGACGTCGAGGCCCTGCTCGCCGCACTCGCGCCGGACGTCGTCCTGGTGACCGACGGCGGGGGCAGGGCCAAGGCGGCGCTGCGGCCGATCGTGGGTGCGGGGAAGGTGACCCGGTTCCTGCTGGCGACCGCCGCCCAGGGGCTGTCCATCCCCGGCCTGCACGTCGAGGTCACCGACGTGAACGGTGCTCCCGGTGTCGTCGCGTGGGTGGGGGGTGCACCGTTCATGACGATGTCGCTGGTCCTGGTCGACGGACTGGTCGAGCAGGTGTTGATCGTGCGCAACCCGGAGAAGCTCACCGGCCTGCCGACGACGGCGACGGAGTCGACCTAGGCTCGCCCGGGTGACCTCCCCGCAGTCCCCCAGGCCCGCCGCCCACGTGGAGCGCGCGCTGTGCGTGCTGGCCCACCCCGACGACGTCGACTTCGGCAGCGCCGGCACCGTGGCCACCTGGACGGCGGCCGGCACCGAGGTCACCTACCTGATCGTCACCGACGGGGACGCCGGCGGGTTCGACGACACCCCCCGCGACCAGATGGGGCCGCTGCGGCGGGCGGAGCAGGAGGCGGCGGCCAAGGCGGTCGGCGTCACCGACGTGCGTTTCCTCGGCTACCCCGACGGGCGGCTGGAGCTCACCCTCGACCTGCGTCGCGACATCAGCCGGGTGATCCGCCAGGTGCGCCCGCAGCGGGTGCTGACCAGCTCGCCCGAGCGGATGTGGGACCGGATCGGCGCCAGCCACCCCGACCACATGACGGTCGGCGAGTCCACGCTGCGGGCCGTCTACCCCGACGCCCGCAACCCCTTCGCCTTCCCCGAACTGCTCGCCGACGAGGGCCTCGAGGCCTGGACGGTGTCCGAGGTGTGGCTGGGCGCCAGCCCGCGCGCCGACCACGTCGTCGACGTGACCGACCTCGTCGAGCTGAAGTTCGCCGCGCTCAAGAGCCACGTCACCCAGGTCAGTCACGTGGACGACCTGGAGGAGTTCGTCACCGACTGGATGCGTCAGACCGGGCGCCGCCTGGGCCTGCCCCCGGGACGGCTCGGCGAGGCCTTCCAGGTCGTCCACACCGCCTGACTCTCCTGGATCGCCTTCCGCGCGCGGAAGGCGATCCGGAACAGGTCAGAGCAGGCGGTTCGTGGCGGCCCAGCGGGTGAGCTCGTTGCGGTTGGACAGCTGCAGCTTGCGCAGCACGTTCGACGCGTGCGACTCCACCGTCTTCACCGAGATGAACAGCCGCGAACCGATCTCCCGGTAGGTGTAGCCGCGGGCCAGCAGCTGCATGACCTCCCGCTCGCGGGCGCTGAGCAGGTCCAGGCCGGGGTCGGTGGCCGGGTCCTCGGGCTGCGGGGCGGACGGCGTCGTCGCGGCGAAGGCGTCGAGGACGAACCCGGCCAGCCGCGGGCTGAAGACGACGTCCCCGTCGGCGACACGGGCGACGGCGTCCCGCGGGTCCGGCCCGGAGATGGTCTTGGTGACGTACCCGCGGGCACCGGCGCGGATGACCGCGATGACGTCCTCGGCCGCGTCGGACACCGACAGCGCCAGCCAGCGCACCGACGGCAGCTCGGCCCGCAGCGTCTCGAGCACCGCCCGCCCGCCGCCGCCCGGCAGGTGCACGTCGAGCAGGACGACGTCCGGCACGGTCGCCCGGATCCCCGCCACGGCGCCCTCGACGTCCGCGGCCTCACCGACGACGTCCACCGCACCGCCGAGCTCCGCCCGCACGCCCGAGCGCACCATCGCGTGGTCGTCCACGAGGTACACCCGGGTGCTCACGCGGCCACCTCCTGGCGGGGCAGGCACAGCTCCACCTCGGTGCCCTCCCCGGGTACCGACCGCACCGTCGCCGTCCCGCCCAGGCGGGTCAGCCGGCCGGTCACCGAGTCGCGCAGCCCACGCCGGTCGCCCGGCACCGCGGCCGGGTCGAACCCGGCACCCCGGTCGCGGACGAAGACGGCAACCCGCTGCGGGCTCACCTCGGTGTACAGGTCGGCGACGGTCGCCCCGGAGTGCTTGGCGGCGTTGACCAGCGCCTCGCGGGTGGCCGCGCCGAGGGCGGTGAGCGCGTCGTCCAGCGGGGCGTCGCCGACGACGACCGACTCGACGGTCAACGCATGGTCGGCCTCCACCTCGGCGACCACCCCGGACACCAGCGCCGCCCACGTCCCGCCGCCCACGGCCGCCGCCGGCTCGTAGAGCCAGGTGCGCAGCTCGCGCTCCTGGCTGCGGGCCAGCCGGGACACCGCGGTGGCGTCGTCGGCGTGCCGCTGGATGAGGGCGAGGGTCTGCAGCACCGAGTCGTGCAGGTGGGCGGCGACCGCGGCCCGCTCCTCGGAGCGCACCCGGGCGGTCCGCTCGGCCTCGCGGGAGGTGAGCAGCCGGCGCCACAGCGGCGCGGTGGCCAGCGCGACGCCGGCCAGGATGACCTGCGTCGCGGCGAAGCCGTTGCGGGCGTTGGCCAGCTGCCCGGTGGTCTTCAGCAGCAGCACCACGCCGACGACGCCGAGGAGCACGCCGCCGGCCAGCAGCCAGCGCACGCCCGGGCCGGCGAGCGTGCGGTCGGTGTCCAGCTGCCGCCAGATGACGGTCAGCCCCACGCCGACCAGCAGCAGCGGCAGGACCAGGTTGCCGCCGCCCCAGCTGCCGAGCTGCGTCACCAGGACGAGCGCGCCGAGGCCGAGCAACCCGAGGCCCAGGGTCTGCCGGCGGCTGGGCTCCTCGGCGCCCTCGTCGACGACCGGGGCGGTGTCCGCGTCGGCGACCGGCATGAAGAACCACAGCAGCGCGTAGGCCACGACGCCGATGCCGGTCGCGGCGAGCACGACGAAGGCCACGCGGACGACGAGCGGGTCGGCCCGCAGGTGCACCGCCGTCCCCGCGGCGACGCCGGCCAGCAGGCGCCCGGAGCGCGGGCGCACCAGGGGTGGCCGCACGGGCACGGGCAGGGTCGTGGTCACGGTGCCGATCGTCGCACCGGGACGGCGGTCCGCGGCACCAGGAACCACCCGGGTCGGTGGACCCGGGTCGGATGGGGGCGTTCCCTGATGGACCGCGTGCCCGGCCGCGAGCAGGGTCTGTGCCATGACATCCGCACCGCCTCCCGCTCCCCCGTCGGCGGACCCGCCGGCGGCCGCGTACGCCCCGCCGCCCGGGCTCCCGGTGCGGCCGCCGCTGCGGCGCAGCCGCAGCGACAAGGTCATCGGTGGCGTCGCCGGGGGCCTGGCCGACTACAGCGGCATCGACGCGCTGCTGTGGCGGGTCGGCCTCGTCGCGCTGGCGCTCGCCGGCCCCGGCGTCCCGGTCTACCTGCTGCTGTGGCTGCTCATGCCGAGCGGCCCGGCCGGGGACTCCGCCGCCGTCGCCCGCGCCCCCCGCGTCGCCGGCCCGCGGTCGCCGGTACCGGGGCTGACGCTGGCCGGGCTGCTCATCGTCGTCGGTTCGCTGGTCCTGCTCAGCCGGCTCACCGACTGGGACGTCGGCCCCCGCATCGTGCTCGGCACCGGGCTGCTGGTGGTCGGGCTCGGCCTGGTCGCCGCCGCCTTCTTCGGCGGGCGGACGGCCAGGGGCGGGCTGATCACGCTCGGCGTGCTGCTGTCGGTCGCGCTGGTCGCGGTCGCCGCCGAGCCGTGGCGGGCCGTCGAGGGCGGGGTCGGTGACCGCAGGTACGCACCGGACACCGTCGGCGAGGTGCAACCGGAGTACCGGCTCGGCGCCGGCGACCTGCGGCTGGACCTGTCCGGTGTCGAGCTGGGCGGCCCCGCCGGTCCGGTGACCACGCGACTGGAGGTCGGCATGGGCAACCTCGAGGTGCTCGTCCCCCGCTCGGCCGACGTCCAGGTTGAGGTGCAGAACGGGATGGGCGACGTCGACGTCCTCGATGTCGACTCGGACGGCGGCTTCTCCCGCGGGACCGGCTCCGCCTGGAGCGGGGACGACGACCCCGAGATCGTGCTGACCGTCAACCTCGGCATGGGCGACGTGGAGGTGGACCGTGCCTGACTACAGCGAGTTCCCGACGACCCCGACCGCCTGGCAGGAACAGCAGCTGAGGGACTGGCAGATCGTGACCCCGCTGGGGACCGAGGACCCGCCCCGGTCCGAGCGCCGCGGCGTCGACCTCACCGCCCTGGTCCCGGGACTGTTCTTCGTCGTCCTGGCGGTCGTGCTGATGGCCGGCGCGGTGCTGCCGGTCGGCCTGGTCACCGAGGGCGGCCTGCTGTGGCTGGTGCTGATCGGCGGCGGCGTCGCACTGCTGGTGTCCGAGCTACGCCGGGCCCGCCGCAGGCGCTGACCTCCCGCACACGAGGGCCCGGGGAGCGATCGCTCCCCGGGCCCTCGTGCGTCCACCCGCCTCAGATGAGGCCGTGGGCGTGCACCGCCTCGGCCACCTGGAGGAAGCCGGCCACGTTGGCGCCGAGCACCAGGTCACCGGGGCTGCCGTACTCCTCCGCGGTGGCGTGGCAGCGGTCGTGGATGCCCCGCATGATCGTCTCCAGCCGGGTCTCGCTGTGCTCGAAGGTCCAGCGGTCGCGGGACGCGTTCTGCTGCATCTCCAGCGCGGAGGTCGCCACGCCGCCGGCGTTGGCGGCCTTGCCCGGGGCGAAGGCGGTGCCGGCCTCGCGGAGCACCCGCACGGCGTCCGGCGTGGTCGGCATGTTGGCGCCCTCGACAACGTAGCGGCAGCCGTTCTGGACCAGCGTCCGCGCCGCGTCCTCGCCCAGCTCGTTCTGGGTGGCGCAGGGCATGGCGACGTCGCACGGGACGTCCCAGATGCTGCCGTCGGCCACGAACCCGCCGTCCCCACCCGCTCGGCGTACCGGTCGATGCGGCCCCGCTCGACCTCCTTGACCTGCTTGAGGACGTCGAGGTCGATGCCCTTCTCGTCGACGACGTAGCCGCTGGAGTCCGAGCAGGCCACCACCGTGCCGCCGAGCTGGTGCACCTTCTCGACGGCGTAGACGGCCACGTTGCCCGAGCCGCTCACCACGACCCGCCGGCCGTCGAAGGACTCCCCTGCCGTCTCCATCATCGCCTCGGCGAAGAAGACGGCGCCGTAGCCGGTGGCCTCGGTGCGGACCAGCGCGCCGCCCCAGCCCAGCCCCTTGCCGGTGATCACGCCGGACTCGTAGCGGTTGGTGATCCGCTTGTACTGCCCGAAGAGGTAGCCGATCTCGCGGGCGCCGACGCCGATGTCGCCGGCCGGCACGTCGGTGTACTCACCCAGGTGCCGGTAGAGCTCGGTCATGAAGGACTGGCAGAACCGCATGACCTCGGCGTCCGACCGGCCCTTGGGATCGAAGTCCGAGCCGCCCTTGCCGCCGCCGATCGGCATGCCACTGAGCGCGTTCTTGAAGATCTGCTCGAAGCCGAGGAACTTCACGATCCCCAGGTCCACCGAGGGGTGGAAGCGCAGGCCGCCCTTGTAGGGCCCGAGGGCGGAGTTGAACTCGACGCGGAAGCCGCGGTTGATCTGCACCTCGCCGCGGTCGTCCTGCCAGGGGACGCGGAAGATGATCTGCCGCTCCGGCTCGCAGATCCGCTCGACGGTCTTCATCTCGCTGTACTCGCTGTGCCGGTCCAGCACCACGGCCAGCGACTCGAGCACCTCGCGCACCGCCTGGTGGAACTCCGTCTCACCGCGGTTGCGCCGCAGCACCTCGTCGTAGATCCCCTGGACCCTCGCCGGGACCGATCCGTTCACGCCTGCTCCCCCACTCCAGTACCCCACTCTCCTGCCATGCTGGCAGCAGAGGGCGGACTCCGCGGTCAGAGGGGGCGGTAGTACCGCACCAGAGGCAGTCCGGTGAACCCGTGCCGCTCGTAGAGGGCGCGGGCCGGGGGGTGCCCGGGGTCGCCGCCGGGTGCCGATGACGGCGAGCGGGACCCCTCGCCCGGCGATCTCGGCCACCGCGCGGTCCAGCAGCCGGCCCGCGATGCCGGCCCGCTGGGAGCTCGGCGCGACGGCGATCATCTCGACCTCCCCGACCGGGGTGGCGTCCTCCTCGGTCCACCGGACGGCGACGAAGCCGACCGGGGCGCCGTCGACGTCGGCGACCCAGGCGTCGACGTCCCCGGACCGGCACACCTCAGCCACCGCACGCGCCTGCGCCGCCCGCCAGTCCGGATAGACCAGGCCGAAGACCCGCGGTCCCATGACCTGCTGGAAGCTCGCGAACACCGGCGCCCACGCGCCGAGGGAGAACGCGACGACGGCGTCGACGTCGGCGTCGGCGTCGGCCAGCGGCCGGATGGCGGCGTCCACGCCGCCGATCGGACCACGGAGGTCAGCGGCCGGTCGACCGGGTTCCGGTCCCTCCCACCCGAGGGTGCCCGGCGGCCTGCTCGTCACGTCGAGCACGGCGATCGCCTCGGCCCGGCGCAGCACGTCCAGCCGCTCGTGGGTGCCTCCCTGGTGATCCGGATTCCCAGTCCGGGCCCGGGAACAGCTGTCGCCACACCAGCGACTCCCCGGGCCCTCGTGCGTGCCGGTGCGTACGCTGGCGCCGGTGAACGCCGACAGGCGTGCCGTGCTGGCCGCCATCACGGTCGTCGGGCTGGCCCTCCTGCTCACGTCGACTCCCTGGCCCGTCCTCAGCACGCTGACGCAGCGCACGCCGTTGCCTGCGACCGCGCGGTGGACCGACGCCGGCGTCCCCGTGCCCCCGTCGGCCGGCCGGTGCGCCGAGCAGGACCTCGCGCCCCCCGACGCCGTCCCCTGGTGCATGCCCGGCGGCGTCAGCGCGGCGACGGTGGAACGGTGGTACCGCGACGTACTGCCGGCGGGTCGCGACGCCGGTCACCTCCGGTGGTGCGTCGAGCAACGGCAGGCAGACGGCAGCCGGCGCGAGCTGTGGTCGACCGGCGCGGGGCTGGTCGGGTACGTCCTCCCGCCGCAGCCGCCCCACCCGCCGACGCAGGAACCCGTCGCCGTGGCGGTCGTCGTGCTGCCGGGCGAGGCGTGCCACCCCGCCACCCGGGCCAACCGGGAGCAGGTGTGAGCGCCGGCCTGCTCGGCGACCCGTCCCTCCACGAGGCCGACCGTGCGGCCGGCTCAGGCGGACGCCGTGCCGTTCGCTGGGGGGCTGCGGCAGTCGGTGTCGCCGTCGCACTGGGCGTCGCCCTGCGGACCCACTCCCCCTCCCCGCTGTGGCTCGACGAGGCGATCAGCGCCAGCATCTCCGGCCTGCCGCTCCGCGAGGTCCCCGAGGCGCTCCGCCGGGACGGCGCGCCGCCGCTGTACCCGCTGCTGCTGTGGGGCTGGGAGCGGGTGGTCGGGGACTCCGCCACGCAGGTGCGGTGGTTGTCAGCGCTTCTCGGCGTCGCCGCGCTGCCGGCCGCCGCCGTGGCCGGTGCCCGGCTGGCCGGCAGGGCCGGAGCGGTCGCCGCGCTGCTGCTGTTCGCGACCTCGCCGTTCGCCATCTACTACTCGAGCGAGGCGCGCATGTACAGCCTCGTCATGCTGCTGGTCCTCTGCGGTTTCCTCGCCCTCGACGGCTACCTGCGCCGGCCGGGAGCGGCACGGGGCGTCCTGGTGGCGGTGGTCTCGGCGGCGCTGGCCCTGACCCACTACTGGTCGCTGTTGTTGCTCACCGTCGTCGGCGGGGGTCTGCTGGCGTTCGCATGGCGGACGCGCAGCAGAGCACCCGCCCGCGCCGCCGGGTGGATGGTCGCGGGCGGAGTGTTCTTCCTCCCCTGGCTGCCGTCGTTCCTCTACCAGTTCACGCACACGGGGACGCCCTGGGCCAGTCCGATGGGCTGGTTCGCCGCGCTGCAGTGGATGGTCGTCGTGTGGGGCGGTGGAGGAGGCCGGACCACGACACTGGTGCTGGTGACCGTGCTGCTGCTGCTCGCCGGGATCGGGGCCACCGCGGTCTCGGCGTCCGGCTCGCGGGTCGTGCTCGACCTCCGCGGGCGACCGCCCGGTCGGGCGCTGGCCGTCGTGGTCGGCGCGACCCTCGTGCTCGCCCTGGCGGTGCGCCGGTTCACCGGCGCGGCGTTCGACGCGCGCTACACCAGCGTGGTCCTGCCGCTGTTCCTGCTGCTGGTCGCCGTCGGTCTCGCCCGGCTGCCGCGCGCGATCGGCACGCCGGTCCTCGCGGTCGCCGTCGTGACCGGGTTCGGGAGCGCGGTGCCGGACGTGTACTTCGAGTACAAGACCCAGGCCGGGCTGGTCGCCGACGCGCTGCGGGCACAGGCGCTGCCGGGCGACGTCGTCGTCTACTGCCCCGACCAGCTGGGCCCCGCCACCAGCCGCCTGCTGCCGGGCTCGCTGCGGCAGGAGGTGTACCCGACCGGCGGGTCGCCGGAGCGCGTCGACTGGGTCGACTACGCGGAACGGAACTCAGGCGCCGACCCGGCGGCGTACGGGCGCGACCTCTCCGCGCGAGCCGGCGGCAGCGCCGTCTGGCTGGTCTTCCACACCCACTACCGCACGTACGAGGGTCAGTGCGAGGCACTGGCGGCGACCCTGACGGCGCTGCGCGGGGACCCGCTCCGCCTGGTCGAGCCCGACGGGGTCTACTTCGAGTCGGCGCACCTGGTCGGCTGGGCGCCGCTCCCACCCCCCGGACCGTAGGGGTCACGGCCCGGGGTGATCGGAGAGCCGGTGGCGACTACTCCCACTCGATGGTGCCCGGCGGCTTGCTGGTCACGTCGAGCACTACGCGGTTGACCTCGGGCACCTCGTTGGTGATCCGGGTGGAGATGCGGGCCAGGACGTCGTAGGGCAGCCGGGTCCAGTCCGCGGTCATCGCGTCCTCGCTGGACACCGGGCGCAGGACCACGGGGTGGCCATAGGTGCGCCCGTCGCCCTGGACGCCGACCGAGCGGACGTCGGCCAGCAGCACCACCGGGCACTGCCAGATCTCGCGGTCCAGGCCGGCGGCGGTGAGCTCGGCGCGGGCGATCGCGTCGGCCTTCCGCAGCACGTCGAGCCGCTCCTGGGTGACCTCGCCGATGATCCGGATGCCCAGCCCGGGTCCCGGGAACGGCTGCCGCCACACCAGGGACTCAGGCAGGCCGAGCTGCAGGCCGACCTCGCGCACCTCGTCCTTGAACAGCGTGCGCAGCGGCTCGACCAGCGTGAAGGTGAGGTCCTCGGGCAGCCCGCCGACGTTGTGGTGGCTCTTGATGTTTGCCGTCCCGGTGCCGCCGCCGGACTCGACGACGTCGGGGTAGAGCGTGCCCTGCACGAGGAAGTCGACGGTCTCGCCGTGCGCCTTCGCATCGGAGACGACGTCGGCTGCTGCCTGCTCGAAGACCCGGATGAACTCCCGGCCGATGATCTTGCGCTTGTGCTCCGGGTCGCTGACCCCGGCCAGCGCGCCGAGGAACTGCTCGCGCGCGTCGACCACCCGCAGGTCGGCGCCGGTGACCGCGACGAAGTCGCGCTCGATCTGCTCGGTCTCGCCCTCGCGCATCAGCCCGTGGTCGACGTAGACGCAGGTCAGCCGGTCACCGATGGCGCGCTGGACCAGCGCCGCGGCGACCGCGGAGTCGACCCCGCCGGACAGCGCGCACAGCGCCCGCCGGTCGCCCACCTGGGCGCGGATCCGCTCGACCTGCTCCTCGACGACGTTGGCCATCGTCCAGGTCGGCTCGAGCCCGGCGATGTCGAACAGGAAGTGCTCGAGCACCGTCTGCCCGTGCGCGGTGTGCCGGACCTCCGGGTGGAACTGCACGCCGGCGAGCTTGCGGTCGACGTCCTCGAAGGCGGCGACCGGCGCACCGGTGGAGGTGGCGGTGACGGTGAACCCGGGCGGGGCGGCGCTGACGGCGTCCCCGTGGCTCATCCACACCGACTGCTCGACCGGCAGCGAGCCGAACAGCCGGCCCTGCGTGGTGACCGTCAGCGGGGTGCCGCCGTACTCGCGGTCGCCGGTGCGCGCGACCGTGCCGCCGAGCGAGGCAGCCATCGCCTGGAAGCCGTAGCAGATGCCGAACGCCGGGACGCCGGCCTCGAACAGCGTCCGGTCGATCTGCGGGGCGTCGTCGGCGTAGACACTGGACGGTCCGCCGGAGAGCACGATCGCCGCGGGCTTGCGGGCGACGATCTCCTCGGCCGGGACGTCGGAGGGGACGATCTCGGAGTAGACCCCTGCCTCCCGGATGCGCCGCGCGATGAGCTGGGCGTACTGGGCGCCGAAGTCGACGACGAGGACGGTCGGGAAGTCCATCAGTCGTCCTGGGTGGCCGGCTCGTAGCCGCCGATGCTCTGCTGCCCGGGGGCCCCTCCCCGAGGGGTCCCTCCCCCTATGACCAGGTCGACCCGCTGGAACTCCTTGAGGTCCCGGTAGCCGGTCTTGGCCATCGTCCGGCGCAGGGCGCCGAACAGGTTGGTCCGCCCGTCGGCGCTCCTCGCCTCCCCGAGGAGGACGTCGTGCAGGGAGCCCGCCGGGGCGACCGGGGCCGAGGTCCCGCCGCGGGGCAGCCGCGGGTGGGCGGCCACCGAGTCCCACCAGATGCCGCCGCCGGGCGCCTCCGCGGCCGCACGCAGTGGCTCACCGATCTGGACGGCGTCCGCACCGCAGGCCAGCGCGCGGGCGATGGAGCCGCTGGTCTCGATCCGGCCGTTGGCGATGACGTGCACATACCGGCCGCCGGTCTCGTCGAGGTAGTCGCGGCGGGCCGCGGCGGCGTCGGCGATCGCGCTGGCCAGCGGCACCCGGATGCCCATGACGGTGTCGGTCGTGGAGAAGGTGTCGGCGCCGACGCCGACGATCACGCCCGCCGCGCCGGTGCGCATCAGGTGCAGCGCGGTCTGGTAGTTCGCCGCCCCCCCCACGATCACCGGGACGTCCAGGTCGGCGATGAAGTCCTTGAGGTTGAGCGCCTCGCCGTGGGTCGTCACATGCTCGGCCGACACGATCGTGCCCTGGATGACCAGCAGGTCGACCCCGGCGGTCAGCACCGTCGGAGCCAGCTGGACGGTGTGCTGCGGGGAGACGCGCACCGCGGTGATCACGCCGGCGTCGCGGATCTCCTTGACCCGGGCGGTGATCAGGTCCGGGTCGACCGGTCGGGCGTACACCTCCTGGAGCAGGGCCACCGGCGGCGGCCCGTCCCCGGCCGCGTCACGCAGCCGCCGGTAGACCGGCGCCGGGTCGTCGTAGCGGGTCCACAGCCCCTCGGCGTTGAGCACGCCGAGGCCGCCGGCCTGCCCGACGGCGATCGCCGTGGCCGGGCTGACCACCGCGTCGGACGGACTGGTCACCAGCGGGATGTCGAACCGGAAGGCGTCGATCTGCCAGGCGGTCGAGACGTCGTCCATGTCCCGGGTGCGCCGGCTGGGGACGATCGAAACCTCGTCGAGGTCGTACCCCCGGCGGGCGAAGCGGTTGAGACCGATCTCGACGGTGTCGCGCGTGGGCATGGTCAGCGTCCCCGGTAGTTCGGTGCTCGGACGATCTCGGTCAGGCGAGGACCGTTGTCGGACACGTGGCTCACCGACCGCGGTAGTTGGGGGCTTCGACAGTCATCTGGATGTCGTGCGGGTGGCTCTCCACCAGGCCCGCCGAGGTGATCCGCGTCAGCTGACCGCGCTCCTGCAGGTCGGCGATGGTCTGCGCCCCCGCGTAGCCCATCGAGGCGCGCAGCCCACCGACGAGCTGGTGGGCGACGCCGGCCAGCGGGCCGCGGTAGGGCACCTGGCCCTCGATGCCCTCGGGGACGAGCTTGTCGTCGGAGAGGACGTCGTCGGCGAAGTAGCGGTCGCGGCTGAAGGACTGGTTGCCGCGCTTCTGCATCGCCCCCAGCGACCCCATGCCGCGGTAGGTCTTGTACTGCTTGCCGTTGACGAAGACGAGCTCGCCCGGCGCCTCCTCGACGCCGGCGAACAGCCCGCCGATCATCACCGTGTCCGCGCCGGCGACCAGCGCCTTGGCGATGTCGCCGGAGTACTGCAGCCCGCCGTCGGCGATCACCGGGACGCCGGCCGGCTTGGCCGCCAGCGCCGCCTCGTAGATGGCGGTGACCTGCGGGACGCCGACGCCCGCGACCACGCGGGTGGTGCAGATCGAGCCCGGGCCGACGCCGACCTTCACCGCGTCCACCCCGGCCTCGACCAGGGCCTGGGCGCCGGCGCGGGTGGCGACGTTGCCGCCGACGACCTGCACGCCGAAGTCGGCCTTGACCCGGCCCACCATCTCCAGCACGGCCCGCTGGTGGCCGTGCGCGGTGTCGACGACGAGCACGTCCACGCCCGCGTCGACCAGCAGCCCGGCCCGCTTGTAGGCGTCCTCGCCGACACCGAGGGCCGCGCCGACCACGAGGCGGCCGTCGGCGTCCTTGGTGGCGTTCGGGAACTGGTCGCGCTTGACGAAGTCCTTGACCGTGATCAGGCCGCGCAGCCGCCCGGCGTCGTCCACCAGCGGCAGCTTCTCGATCTTGTTCTTGCGGAGCAGTGCCAGCGCGGTGTCCGGGTCGACGCCGACCGGCGCGGTGACCAGCGGCATCGGCGTCATCACGTCGCGGACCAGCACCGACTGGTCGGTCTCGAAGCGCATGTCGCGGTTGGTGACGATGCCGACCAGCACGCCGTCGGCGTCCACCACGGGGGCGCCGGAGATGCGGTAGCGGGCGGAGAGGGCGTCGACCTCGGCGAGGGTGCTGTCCGGCGAGCAGGTGACCGGGTTGGTCACCATGCCGGCCTCGGAGCGCTTCACCAGGTCGACCTGGCCGGCCTGCTCCTCGGCGGCGAGGTTGCGGTGCAGCACACCCATGCCGCCGACCCGCGCCATGGCGATCGCCATGCGGGCCTCGGTGACGGTGTCCATCGCGCTGGAGAGCAGCGGCACGGCCAGCCGGATGCCGCGGGTCAGCCGGCTGCTGGTGTCCACCTCGGCCGGCACGACGTCGGACGCGCCCGGGATCAGCAGGACGTCGTCGTAGGTCAGGCCGAGCGGCGCGAACTTCGCCGGCAGCTCGGGGACGAACTCATCGGGCTGCATCGGTTGCCGCCACCCCTCCGGATCGGCCGGCACCCTCCTGGGCGCGCGGGGAGCCGCTTCCGATCGTAGGCGGCGCCCCGCGGGACTCTGTGTGATGTCCGTCGGGCCACTACCGTGGCACCCGTGAGTTCTTGGGACGACGCTTCCGGGCCCGACTTCGGGTCCGCCGACCAGCCAGGTCCGCCGCCGCTGACCATGGAGGAGCGGGCCGGCGTCCTGGACGACCTCGCCGAACTCGAGGTGTTCCGGACGCTCCTGGAGCCGACCGGCATCAAGGGCATCGTCGTCGACTGCCCGGACTGCGACGAGGAACACCACGTCGACTGGGCCCTGATGCAGGCCAATCTCCGCCAGCTGCTCGAGGAGGGCCAGACCGGCCGGCACGAGCCGCCGTTCGACCCCGACCCCGACGACTACGTCAGCTGGGACTACGCCAGCGGCTACGCCGACGGGGTCGCCGCGATGGCCGAGCGCGAGGAGCCCGGCGGCGAGGGCTGAGCACCGGCAGCACGCGAGAGACGACCGAGCAGGGCGCTACTTCCGGGAAGGTGCTGCCTGGAAGTGCTCTGCAGGCGCAACTACCCCGAAGCAGCGCACTGTCGTCGCCCCCGACACGCTGAGCGCCCCCTCCGGATGCGGGAGAGGGCGCTCAGCGGGTGTTCGACCTGGTCAGGACATCATGCCGCGGCGGAAGCCGGTGGCCACCGCCTCGGCGCGGTCCTTGGCGCCCAGCTTGCGGAACAGCCGGCGGGCGTGGGTCTTGATGGTGTCCTCGGAGAGGTAGAGCTCGCGGCCGATCTGGGCGTTGCTCTTGCCCTGGCTCATGCCGGTGAGCACCTGCATCTCGCGCATCGAGAGGCTGACCGGCGCGGGCTCGCGGACAGTCGAGCGCACCGTGGTGGGCGCGGCACCGGCCAGCGGGGTGGCCCCGTTCCAGGCCGGCGTCCCGTTGCCGTGACCGGCGTGCGCGCCGACCGAGGCCAGCGGCACCGGCTGGGGCGGGACGGACGACGCCGGGCCGCGGCCGTCGACCCGCAGGCCGACCCGCGACAGGCCCAGCCCCATCTCCAGCGCGGTCGCGTCCCAGCGGAGGTAGCCGCGGGCGCCGGCCGCGACCGCCGCTCGGACGGTCTCGCCGTCGTCGGGGGCGCCGAGGACCAGCACCGGCAGCCGCGGGTGGGCCCGCAGCGCCTGGGTGGCGACGGTGAGCCCGGAGTCCATGGCCCGCTGGGTGCCGATGAGCAGGACGTCGGGCTGGCGCGTGCCCAGCCGGGTCATCAGGGCGGTGGCGTCCCCGACGACCTCCACCCGTCCCACGAACGGCAGTGCCACCAGGCGGCCCGCGATGTCGTCGCGGACCCGTCGGCGCTCGTCGTAGACCCACACGCACGTGGTGCCGTGGCCGGGTCCGCGCATCCTGTCGTCGATCACGCCTGCTCCTCGCTCGCCGGCCACACGTCACGGGACCGGTCCCCACCGCCCGGTTCCCCCGGCCGGGTGTCGCTCGGACGTGCGGTCCCCGCCCGGGGACCCGTCGCCGTCGCTCCGGCCGGAACCGGCACCTCCGGCGGGGTGTCCCGTGGCGGTGTTCGGCACGGCCTGCAGTCACCTTGATCGACTCCGGGGGGCGACAACACCCGCTCTCACCCAGCGGGGTTAGAGCGGAGCCGACAAAATGCAGGGTCACCGTGTGTTTGACCCACGGAGGCCTCGGGCACCGGCCCCCATGCAGCCGGACCGCCCCCTCCGGCTCGCATCGAGCCGAGGAGGACGAATGGCCGACATCCGCCGCCTGCCCACCCCCGTCGCCGAGGTCTGGGACTGGCAGCTGCACGGCGCCTGCCGCGGGGAGAGCACGGCTCTCTTCTTCCACCCGGACGGCGAGCGTGGTCCGGCCCGGGCCCGCCGCCAGGCAGCCGCCAAGGCGGTCTGCGCCCGCTGCCCGGTCGTCGAGTCCTGCCTGAAGCACGCACTGTCGGTCCGCGAGCCCTACGGGGTCTGGGGCGGCATGAGCGAGGAGGAGCGAGCCCGGCTGATCGCCGCGGAACCCGCCGCCGTCGCCGCGGGGGTCTGAAGAAGGACCTCCTCCCCACCCCTCGCAGGCTCGCGGCGGGACCCTGCAGGGAGGCCGCCCTCCTCCCCACCCCCTCGCAGGCTCGGGGCAGGACCCTGGAGGGGGCCACCCACAGACATCGAGAGGGCCGGTCCAGCAGCTGCTGGACCGGCCCTCTCGGCGTTCGTGGAGTGGGTGGACAGCGTCCTGGCCCGCGGTCGCGGCTCCTGGCTCACGACCAGTGGTGAGCCAGGAGCCGCGGTGATCAGCTCAGCTGATCACCGTGCGGGGTCTCTCAGTGGGCGTGCCCGTGGCCGTGCGAGTGGCCGTGGGTGTGGTGCCCGGCGCCGGCGTGGTCGTGCTCCTCCTCGGGGGCCTCGACGACGGCGGAGTCGGTGGTCAGCACCATCGCGGCGATCGAGACGGCGTTGCCCAGCGCGGCCTTGGTGACCTTGACCGGGTCGATGACGCCCTGGGCGGCCAGGTCGCCGTACTCGCCGGTCGCGGCGTTGAAGCCCTGGCCGGCACCGGCCTCGCGGACCTTGGCCACCACGACCTGGCCCTCGAACCCGGCGTTGCCGGCGATCCGTACCAGCGGGGCGTCCAGCGCCCGCCGGACCACGCGGGCACCGGTCAGCTCGTCACCGGAGAGGTCGAGGGCGTCGATCGCCGCGGCCGCGTGGACCAGCGCCGAGCCACCACCGGGGACGACGCCCTCCTCCACCGCGGCGCGGGTGGCGGCGATGGCGTCCTCGATCCGGTGCTTCTTCTCCTTCATCTCGACCTCGGTGGCCGCCCCGACGCGGATGACGCCGATGCCGCCGGCGAGCTTGGCCAGCCGCTCCTGCAGCTTCTCGCGGTCCCAGTCGGAGTCGGTCGCCTCGATCTCGCGGCGGATCTGCGCGACCCGGTCGCCGATGGCCTCACCGGTGCCGCCGCCGTCGACGATGGTCGTCTCGTCCTTGGTGACGGTGACCCGGCGCGCGGTGCCGAGGACCTCGAGGCCGACCTGGTCGAGCTTGAGGCCGACGTCCTCGCTGACGACCTGACCGCCGGTGACGACGGCGAGGTCGGTCATGAACGCCTTGCGGCGGTCGCCGAAGTACGGCGACTTCACCGCGACGACCTTGATGGTCTTGCGGATCGAGTTGACGACGAGGGTGGACAGCGCCTCGCCCTCGACGTCCTCGGCGACGATCAGCAGCGGGCGGCCGCCGGTCGAGAGGACCTTCTCCAGCAGCGGCAGCAGGTCGGCCAGCGCGCTGATCTTGCCGCTGACCAGCAGCACGAGGGCGTCCTCGAGGACGGCCTCCATCGCCTCCTGGTCGGTGACGAAGTAGGGCGAGAGGTAGCCCTTGTCGAACTGCACGCCCTCGGTCACGTCGAGCTCGGTGGAGAGGGTGGTGCTCTCCTCGACGGTGATGACGCCGTCCTTGCCGACCTTCTCCATGGCCTGACCGATCAGCTCGCCGACCTCGACGTCCTGCGCGGAGACGGTCGCGACGCCGGCGATGGCCTGCTGGTCGGCGACCGGGATGGCGACCTCGTCGAGGGCCTTGCTGACCGCGTCGGCGGCGGCGCGCATGCCGACGCCGAGCGCCGTCGGGCTGGCGCCCGCGGCGACGTTGCGCATGCCCTCGTGCACCAGGGCCTGGGCCAGCACGGTGGCGGTGGTGGTGCCGTCGCCGGCGACGTCGTTGGTCTTGGTGGCCACGTTCTTGGCCAGCTGGGCGCCGAGGTTCTCGTACGGATCCTCGAGCTCGACCTCGCGGGCGATCGTCACGCCGTCGTTGGTGATGGTCGGGGCGCCGAACTTCTTGTCGAGGACGACGTTGCGCCCACGCGGGCCGAGGGTCACCTTGACCGCGTCGGCCAGCTTGTCGACACCGCGCTCGAGCGCGCGGCGGGCGTCCTCGTTGAACTTGATGATCTTGGCCATGGGCCCTTCCGATCAGGTGGTGCCGGACGAAAGACGACCGCCCCGGAACCCGAGGATTCGGGTCGCCCGGGGCGGTCGTTCGAGCTCAGGAGAGCCGGTGTCGCGGAGAGGTCACTTCTCCACGACGGCGAGCAGGTCGCGGGCGGAGAGCACCAGGTACTCCTCGCCGGCGTACTTGACCTCAGTGCCGCCGTACTTCGAGTAGATGACCACGTCGCCGACGTTGACGTCGAGCGGGACGCGGTTGCCGTTGTCGTCGACGCGGCCGGGGCCCACGGCCACGACCGTGCCCTCCTGCGGCTTCTCCTTGGCGGTGTCCGGGATGACCAGACCGGAGGCGGTGGTGGTCTCGGCCTCGTTGGCCTGGACCACGACGCGGTCCTCCAGCGGCTTGATGTTGACCTTGGTAGCGGTCGTCACGTCAGCGACGCCCCCTTCGGGATCGGACGGCTGGTGGGTTCTGCTCTGATGCTGTGGCACGGTGCCGGTGCCTGCCGTCGCGGGGGTCAGGCGCCCGTGCCCGTGTCGATTGGCACTCTACCTACGAGAGTGCCAGCCACTCAACCGGGTCCCCGGCGGTGGCCACGGACCCGTGCGCCACGCTGTGCCACGTGGCCGACGACGCGCTCGAGCAGCTCCGGTGGCTGCGCACGCCCGAGGGGGCGGCGGCCACCGCGCTCGCCGCGCAGCTGGTGGACTCGGGCCTCGACGTGCTGCCCGCGCTGGCCCGGCTGCGGGCACAGGTGGGCGCGGAGCACGCCGGCCCGGCCTGGGAGCTGGCGCGGCTGCGGGCGCGGGCGCGGCCGGTGTTCGGCGCGGACGCCGACGTCCTCCTCCTCACCGCCGACACCCTCGAGCAGGCCGGCCGCCCCGCCCTGGCCGCCCGGCGGGCACGGCGCCTGCTCTCCGACGACGTCGACTCGGCCGCCGACCTCGGCTGCGCCTCCGGCACCGACACCGTCGCGCTCGCGCGGGCCGGGGCCAGCGTGCTGGCCGTCGACCTCGACCCGGTGGCCCGCGAGCTGACCGCCGCCAACGCCGAGGCGCTGGGTGTGGCCGACCGGGTGTGGGTGGTCGCCGGGGACGCCGTCGAGCTGGTCGACGCCGCGCGCGGCGGTGAGGTGGCCGGGTGCGGCGCCGCCGTCCTGGACCCGGCGCGGCGGGCCGGCGGACGACGGCAGCTGGACCCCGACCGCTGGTCGCCGCCCTGGGCGACGGTGGCGACGCTGCTGGACCGGGTGCCGCGCGCGGTGGTCAAGGTGGCGCCGGGGCTGGACCACGAGCGGGTCCCGGCCGGCGTCGAGGCGGAGTGGGTGTCAGCCGGCGGGTCGATCGTCGAGGCACTGCTGTGGGGCCGGGGGGTCTCGTCGGCCTGGCGCCGGGCGTCGCTGGTCCACGGGGACGCCGTCCTGGAGCTGACCGCGGACGCCGACCCCGGGCCCGCGCCGTCCGGACCGGTGCGCGGCTGGCTGCACGAGCCCGACCCGGCGGTGATCCGCTCGGGCCTGGTGTCGCTGGTCGCCGCCGACCTCGGCGCGACGCTGGTCGACCCGACGATCGCCTACCTGACCTCGGACGCGCGGGCCGACTCCCCGTGGGTGTCCTCGTACCGGGTCGACGAGGTGCTGCCGTTCAACCTCAAGAAGCTCAGGGCGCTGCTGCGGACGCGCGGCGTCGGCCGGGTGGTGGTCAAGAAGCGCGGCTCGGCGATCGAGCCGGAGACCCTCACCCGCCAGCTGCGCGGCGAGGGCGCGGGGACGGCGACCGTCGTCGTCACCCGGGTCGCCGGCGCCCCCACCGCCCTGGTGTGCGACCTGACCTGACGCGCCTCGTCGGGACGGGACACATGCGACGGCGGGTCACACGCGGTAGGCCAGGCGCAGGCCGCCCCAGTGCCGGCCGCGGACCACGATCGGCGCCGACACGTCCTTCATGAGCGCGAAGGTCCCCCCGCCCATGTCGCGGCGGTAGGTCTGCAGCAGGAAGGGCTTGGTGTTCCGGGCCGCGGCCAGTCCGGTGCGGTCGTCGAAGACCCGGCGGTTGCGGCAGTGGGCGGTGTTCCAGACCGGATCGTCGGTCTGCGGGTGGGAGAACTGGCGGTTGTGCGTGGGGAGGTACCCGTTGCGGTCCACGGCGGCGGCGAACGCGACCCGCTCGTCGAGGGTCAGCAGGGGCTCCTGGACGGCCGGGAGGACCCGGTCGGTGAACGTCGTGTACCGCGTCGTGTGCTGCAGCGGGGCCGAGCGGGGGACCGGCCGGTAGTCCTGGTCGAACAGGTCGTCGATCCGCACGGCACCGGAGCCGACGGCCTGCTCGAAGAGCGAGGAGATCTCCGCGGCCGCGCGCTGCACGGCATCGATGAAGGGCGTGTCCGGTGTCGGGGCGCCCATCGACGCGATGCCGCCGATCAGTGCCTCCGAGACGTCGAGCAAGGTGTGCACCCGCGTGCGGGCGGCGACGAGTTCCCGGCTCGAGGTCTCCACGCCCGCCACCAGCCCGAACAGGCCGGACAGGAACTCCTCGACCTGCCGGCCGCTGCCGGTGGCCGTCTCGGCGATCACCGACACCTGCTCCTCGACACCGTCCATGGCGGCGCCGAAGGTGTCGAGCAGGCCGCTGATGGAGCCGGTCGCCGTCCGGGCGGCCTCGGCGTGCTCGCGGGCCTCGCCGCCGTGCTCGACCAGCACCCCCATCTGGTCGCCGAGCTTCCCCAGCGTCGCGTCGATGCTGCCCGCCGCCTCGATCGACTGGTCGGCCAGTTGGCGGACGTTGTCGGCGATCACCGTGAACCCCTTGCCGGCCTCTCCGGATCGCGCCGCCTCGATCCGCGCGTTGAGGGCGAGGATGTGCGTCCGTTCGGCGATGGCGTGGATCTGCCTGGCGATCTGCCCGATGTCGCTCAGCGCCTGGCGGCTGGAGTCCAGCTCCCCGGCTACGGAGCCGACCCAGCCCACCAGCGTGTGGATGGCCGCCAGCGAGTCGCGCACCGCGATCCGGGACGCCTCGACGTCGGCGGCGGCCTGCCGGGAGGAGTCGAGCACCGCATCCGCGGCCCGGGAGACCGACGCGTTGCCCGCCTGCATCTCCCCCGCCCGCTCGTGCAGGCGCGTCAGGGTCTCGGCCTGGCCGGCGACCGTCTCGGCGATGGTGTCGACGTTGCCGGCGATGTCGACCAGCTCGATGCCCAGTCGCCCGGCCTGCTCCGCCACCTCCACCACGCCGGCGGCCGCGGCGTCCGCCTCGTTCCCGCGGCGCCACGGGCGGTGGCTCCGACGTGATCCGACGCTCGTGGACACCGGCGCCTCCAACGGGCATCGACAGCTCCGCGGCCGCCACGGCCACGCGAGTTCCCCCTGTATCGGCCGGTTCTCCCCGTTCTTGAGCCGGACACCCCCCGTGCGGGGTGGGTCCGTGGGCGGAACGCCGACGGACCTCCTCCGGTCAGCGGGTGACGACGTCGATCGGCAGGGAGCTGTCGGCGCCGACGTCCGGGGCGGACGGCGCCACCCCGGCCTCGACCAACCGCGACCCCAGCGCCGCGACCATCGCACCGTTGTCGGTGCACAGCCGCGGGCTGGGGACCCGCAGCACGATCCCGGCCGCAGCACACCGCTCCTCGGCCAGCGCGCGCAGCCGCGAGTTGGCCGCCACCCCGCCGCCGAGCACCAGGTGGTCGACGCCGTGGTCGCGGCAGGCGCGCACGGCCTTGGCGGTCAGCACGTCGGCGACGGCCTCCTGGAAGGACGCCGCGACGTCGGCCACCGGCACCGGCTCCCCCGCCCGCTGCCGGGCCTCGACCCACCGGGCGACGGCGGTCTTCAGGCCGGAGAACGAGAAGTCGTAGGGCGCGTCACGGGGGCCGGTGAGCCCGCGTGGGAAGCCGATCGCCGCCGGGTCGCCCTCGCGCGCGGCCCGGTCGATCGGCGGGCCGCCGGGGAAGGGCAGGCCGAGCACGCGGGCGACCTTGTCGAAGGCCTCCCCCGCCGCGTCGTCGATGGTGCGGCCCAGCGACTGCACCTCGCGGGCGAGGTCGGGCACCAGCAGCAGCGAGCTGTGCCCGCCGGAGACCAGCAGCGCCAGCGACGGCTCGGCCAGCCTGCCGTGCTGCAGCTCGTCGACGGCGACGTGCGCGGCCAGGTGGTTGACGCCGTACAGCGGCTTGTCCAGGGCGAGGGCGTAGGCCTTGGCCGCGGCCAGCCCGACCAGCAGCGCGCCGGTGAGCCCCGGCCCGGCGGTGACCGCCACCGCGTCGACGTCGGAGGCGCGCACCCCGGCCTCGGCCAGCGCGCGGTGCACGGTCGGCACCATCGCCTCCAGGTGCGCCCGCGAGGCGATCTCCGGCACCACCCCGCCGAAGCGCTCGTGCTCCGCCATCGACGTGGCCAGGGCGTCGGACAGCAGCGTGCGCCCGCGCACCAGGCCGACCCCGGTCTCGTCGCACGAGGTCTCGAACCCCAGGACCAGCGGCTCAGCCACGCAACCTCTCCCGTTCGCTCCCGGGCGGCGGAGCCGCCAGGACTGCAGAGCCGCTCACAACCTCTCCCGCTTCATCACGACGGCGTCCGTGCCGCTCGGCTGGTAGTACCGCGGGCGCCGGCCGATCTCGGTGAACCCGCGCCGCCGGTACAGGCCCTGCGCCACCTCGTTGTCGGCGCGCACCTCCAGCAGCACCACGGGGCTGCGCCGGTCGGCCTCGGCCAGCAACGCGTCGAGCAGCGCGGCGCCGATCCCCTCGCCCTGCCGGTCCTCGGCCACGCCGATGGTGGCCACGTGCGCCTCGTCGTCGTAGGCGATCAGCCCGGCGTAGCCGACGACCCGGTCGCCGTCCTCGGCCACCAGGTAGGAGCGGGTGTCGGTGCGCGCCAGCTCGTCGCGGTACATCGCCCGGGTCCAGGTGTCCGGAGCGAAGAGTTGCTCCTCGAGCTCGAGGACGGCGTCCAGGTCGGCCAGCCGCATCGGCCGCAGCCGGGCGCTCACGCCGTCGTCACCGGCTTGAAGGACGTCGGCGGGACGGCGTCCGGGCGGCGCAGGTACAGCGGCACCAACGGGCCGGCGGACGACGGGTCGGCCAGCTGCGGCGCCGCGGCCCGCAGCAGCCCCGCCGTCGTCACCTCGGCCGGGGTGACCTCGACGCCCAGGCGCTCGGCGAACCGGGCGTCGCCGACGACCGGGCCGGCGACCGCCGACTCCTCGGGGCGCACCACGCCCGGACCGTCGGTGCGCGCACCGTCGGCGTCGTAGGCGGCCCAGTAGACCTCCTTGCGCCGGGCGTCGGTGACCACCGTGCGGGCGCCGGAGCCGACGGCGTCCAGCGAGCAGACCCCCACCACGGGCAGCCCACGGGCGTCGCCGATGGCCGCGGCGGTGACCACCCCGACGCGCAGGCCGGTGAACGGCCCGGGGCCGAGCCCGGTCACGACGGCGTCGACGTCGGCGAGCGCCAGACCGGCGTCGCCCAGGACCTCGGTGACCGCGACGGTGAGCAGCTCGGCGTGCCGGTTGCCGGAGGGCACCGCCCGCTCGGCGAGCACCTCGGTCGCGCCGTCCGGCGACCACCGGGCGAGGCCGGCGACCAGCGTCGGCGTGGCGGTGTCGAGCGCGAGGACGAGCACGACCACCCAGCCTAGTTGCCCGGCGTCAGGTGTCCTCCGCCGTGGGCAGCTCGTACACGACCTCGAGGCCGTCCTCCTCGTCGACCTGCTCCCCCACCTCGACCAAGCCGAACGGCAGCGCCACCCGCCGCGAGGCCGCGTTGTCCGGGGCGATGGACAGCCGCACCACCCGCACGTCCGGCTCGCGGCGGGCGCGGTCGAGCAGGACGGCCAGGGCGGCGCGCGCGTATCCGCGGCGCCGGTGCCCGGGAGCGGTGGCGTAGCCGACCTCGACCATGCCGCGGTCGTCCGGCGGGCCGTGGAAGCCGGCGCGGCCGACGGCCAGCCGCCGGTCGGGGTCCCACACGACGCCGGTCACCCACGCGGCGGACGCGGGATCGGCCGCCACCTGCGCCGCCCGCATCCGCCACACCGGCGCCCACTCCGGTCCGGCGAACACGGGCGTCAGGGGCACCGGGGCGGCGGCGTTCGCGGCGGCCAGGTCCCCGTCGGCCAGGGCGGCGAACACCGGGCCGGTCAGCGCGAGGACCTCGACCCGCGGGCCGCCGGCGGTCACCGCGGCTCGCCGTCCAGGCGCTGCTCCCAGCCGGGACCGTGCGGCACGAGCACCGCCGTCCGGACGTCGTCGTCGCGGCGGTCCAGCCGCACCTCGAGGTGCTCGTCGGCCAGCTGCTCCACCAGCCCCTGGCCCCACTCGACGACGGTGACCGACTCGTCGGTGGACGCGTCGAGGTCCAGGTCGTCGACGTCGGCGACCCCGCCGAGGCGGTAGGCGTCGACGTGCACCAGGGGCAGCCGGCCGCCGCGGTGCACGCGGGCGATGACGAAGGTCGGGGAGGTGACCGGCTCGCGCACCCCGAGCGCCTCGCCCAGCCCCTGGGTCAGCGCGGTCTTGCCCGCACCGAGCGGCCCGACGAGCACGATCAGGTCACCGGCGCTCACCACCCCGGCCAGCGCGGCGCCGAGCGCCCGGGTGTCCGCCGGGGTCGGCAGCACGTGCTCGCGCCTCACGCCAGCGTCCCCGCGACCGCGGTGAGGTCGGCCAGCAGCCCGGCCCGCGGCGCCCCGTTCGGGCCGAACCGGATCGCCGCCGATGGGTGGTAGGTCGCCCAGACGGCCCGGCCGTCGACGTCGTGGGCCCGGCCGCGGGCTTGCGCCAGTACGGTGCGCGGGCCGAGGAACCACTTGGCCGACGAGAGCCCCAGCGCGACGACGACCGGCGGGTCCAGGAGCTCGAGCTGGCGGCGCAGCCAGCCGCTGCAGCGGGCCACCTCCGGGGTCTTCGGCGTCCGGTTGCCCGGCGGGCGGCACTTCACGATGTTGAGCACGGCGGCCTCGGCGCGGTCCAGCCCGGCCTCGGCCAGCAGCTGGTCGAGCAGCTGACCGGACTTCCCGACGAACGGCCGGCCGGTCTCGTCCTCGGTCGCCCCCGGCGCCTCCCCGACCAGCGCGAACCGCGGGCGCCCGCCGGCCGGGGCGTCGCCCACCACCACGTGCTGCCGGGTGGCGGCCAGCTCGGGGCAGGCCACGCAGGGCCGGGCGGCGGCGGCCAGCGCCTCCCAGTCGGGCGCGGCCGCGGCGACGCGGGCGACCTCCTCGGCCGCGGCGTCGAAGCGCGGTGCGCGGGTCACCGGTCCACCCCGGTCGACAGGTCGGCCACCACCCGGCGCAGCAGCGCCGACAGCGCCGCGGTCACCTGGTCGGGCTTCTCCAGCGGCACCATGTGGCCCGCGTCCGCGACGACGACGTGGTCGACGCCCGGCGCCTCGGACCCGCCGAGCGGCTCCACGATCATGTCGCTGTGCTTCGGTGGGATGAGCGTGTCCTTGTCGCCGGTGAGCACCAGCACCGGGACGGCGCGCAGCGGCACCAGCGAGGCGGTCTCGTCCAGGCCGGCCAGCGCCGGGTAGAACTCCGCGATCACCTCGACCGGGGTGCCGGCGATCATCGAGTCGACGTAGCGGCCCAGCGCCGGGTCGACGTCCCGCGAGGCGAACGACAGCGACCAGGTGACGCGCGAGATCAGGTCGGCGGCCAGCCGGCGGGTGCCCTCCGCGAGACCCGGACGGCGGCGCATCGTGTACGCCGCGATCGGCACCACCGCCGCGCGCACCCGGGTGAGCAACTCGGGCATGCCGAAGTCCAGGTCGGCGAGGTTGCCGCTGGAGGTGCTCATCAGCGCCGCGCCCACGACCCGGGTGCCGAACAGCTCCGGGCGCAGCGCTGCCAGGGCCATGACGGTCATGCCGCCCATCGAGTGCCCGACCAGCACCACCGGCCCGGTGGGCACCCGCGACCGCAGCACCGCGTCGAGGTCGCGGCCCAGCTGGGCCATCGTCGAGTGCTCGGCCGGCCCGCGGCCGGACGCGCCGTGCCCGCGCTGGTCGTAGAAGACGAGTCGCGCCGTCGGGCGGGAGCCGTTGGCGGTGGCCAACGCGGCGCCCAGCGCCTTGCGCTGGAAGGTCCACGAGGCCATCGACAGCGAGTAGCCGTGGCAGAAGACGACGGTCAGCGGGGCGTTGGGCGGGCCGACCTCCTCCACGGCCAGCAGCACGCCGTCGTCCGCCGTCACCAGCGCCGTGCGGTCGGCGCGGCGGGACGCCAGGCCGAGCGGGTCGTCCTCGCGCAGCTCGGCGTCGGTCGCCCCCGCCGGCAGCCCGGCCGCGGAGCCCACTCGCTCGGCGCCCACCCGCCGGGCGGCGGCCCGGCTGACCGCGACGCCGACGGCGGTGCCGGCCGCGGCCAGGCCGAGGACGGCGCCGAGGACCCCGGCCCGGTGGTGCGGCTGCGGCGTCGACTGCCGGCGCGGCCTGGCGTGCCGGTGCGCCGCCATCAGACCGCCCCCGCCGAGCCGACGTAGCGGCGGGTGAAGCGGCCACCGATCCGGGTGACCAGCTCGTAGTGGATGGTGTCGACCGCGTCGGCCCAGTCCTGCGCCGTCGGCTCACCGCCGTCCCCCGGCCCCCAGAGCACCACCTCGTCGCCCGCGTGCACCTCGGCGTCGCCGACGTCCAGCACGAACTGGTCCATGCAGACGCGACCGGCGATCGTCCGGTGCGCCCCGGCGGCCAGGACCGGCGCCCGGTTGCCCGCCGCCCGCGGCACGCCGTCGGCGTAGCCGACCGGCACCAGCAGCAACGTCGTCTCGGTGTCCGGGAAGTAGGTGTGGCCGTAGGAGACGCCGACGCCGGCGGGCACCCGCTTGGTCAGCGCGGCGCGGGCCCGCACCGTCATCGCCGGCCGCAGCCCGTAGGCGGCCGGGTCCCCGCCGAGCGGGTCCAGCCCGTAGACGGCGACCCCCGGGCGGACCATGTCGTACCAGGTGTCGGGCAGCGCCACCGTCGCCGCGGAGTTGGCCAGGTGCAGCCGCGCCTCCGTCAGCCCGGCCGCCCGGGCCAGCGCGACCGCCTCCTCGAACACCCGCACCTGCGCGCCGATCGTCGGGTGGGTGGGAGCGTCGGCGTAGGCCATGTGGCTCCACAGGCCCACGACCTCCAGCTCGCCGTCGGCCTGCGCCCGCACCGCGGCGGCGACCAGGCCCGGCCACTCGGCCTCGGTGGCGCCCTCGCGGGAGAGACCGGTGTCGGCGAACAGGTGCACCCGGGCGGTGCGGCCGGTCGCGCGGGCGGCTGTGACCACCTCGGCCAGGGCCCACTCGGCGTTGACCGACACCTCGACGTCGGCGGTGAGGGCGGCGGCGTAGTCGGTGCCGGGGGCGTGCAGCCAGGCCAGCACCGGAGCGGTCACGCCGGCCGCACGGAGCCCCAGCGCCTCCTCCAGCACCGCGACGCCCAACGCGTCGGCTCCCCCGGCCAGCGCCGCGCGCGCGGCCGGGACCATGCCGTGGCCATAGCCGTCGGCCTTCACCACCGCCATCAGCGGGCGGCCGACGCGCTCGCGCAGCGCCGCGGTGTTGGCGGCGATGGCGTCGAGGTCGACGACCACCTCGGCCCGGGCTCGATCACTCACGCGCCCGAGTGTCCCAGCCGGTCCGCCGGCGCCCGGCGCAGGCGGGCCAGCGTGGCCGGCAGGGCGCGGACCAGGTCGCCCGCGATCAGCGGCCCCTCCTCCGCTGCCAGCTGCCCGGCCAGCCCGTGCACGTGCGCGCCCACGGCCGCGGCCTCGGCGGCCGGCAGGCCGGTGGCCAGCAGCGCCCCGGTGAGCCCGGAGAGGACGTCGCCGGTGCCGGCCGTGGCCAGCCACGGCGTGCCGGTGCCGTTGACGTAGGCGGTGCCGTCCGGCGCGGCCACGACGGTCGCGTCGCCCTTGAGCAGGACGACGGCGCCCAGGTCGGCGGCCAGCCGGCGGGCCGCGCCGACCCGGTCGTGCCCCACCTCCTGGCCGAAACGGGCGTACTCGCGGTCGTGCGGAGTGAGCACGGTCGGCGCGCGCCGCTGCCGCACCAGGTCGGGCTCCTGCGCGGCCGTCGTGAGCGCGTCGGCGTCCACCAGCACCGGCAGGTCGGTGGCCAGCACCTCGGCCAGCACACTGCGCGCGTCGTCGTCGGTGCCCATCCCGGGGCCGACGACCCACGCCTGCACCCGCCCGGCGTCGGAGGGCCGGCCCTCGGTGACGATCACCTCCGGCCAGGCGGCCCGCACCCCCGGGGCCGCCGTCCCGGCGTAGCGGACCAGCCCCGGGCGGGCGCGCAGCGCCGCCCCGGTGCACAGCACGGCGGCGCCGGGGTAGGTCGAGGAGCCGGCGACGATCCCGACGACGCCCTGCGTGTACTTGTCGTCGCCGGCGTGCGGCAGGCGGATGCGGTCGGCGACGTCGGCGTCGGTCAGCCGGTGCGCGCCGGCTGGTGGTAGGTCGAGGCCGATGTCGACCAGGTGCACCCGGCCGGCGTACCCGCGGCCCTCCCCCACGACCAGCCCGGTCTTCAGCGCGCCGAAGGTGACCGTGTGCTGGGCCGGGAAGGCGGCTCCGGGAACCGCTCCGGTGTCGGCGTCCACCCCGCTGGGGACGTCGACGGCGACCATCAGCCCAGGCCCGGTGGCGGCCCGCTCGACCAGCGCGGCGGCCGGCGGGCGCAGGCCCCCGCGGCCGCCGATGCCGACGATCCCGTCGAGGACGAGGTCCGCGCGCTCCAGCCCGGTCGGCCCGTCGGGGGCGGTGACCCGCCCACCCGCCGCGCGCAGCGCGGCCAGCCCGGCGGCGTGCACCCGCTGAGGGTCGAGCAGGACGGCGGTCACCCGCGCGCCCCGGCGGGCCAGGTGCGCGCCGGCGAAGAGGGCGTCCCCGCCGTTGTTGCCGGCGCCGGCGAGGACGGTCACCCGGGTGCCGTGCGCACGGCCGAGCAGCCCCAGGCAGGTGGTGGCCAGGCCGGTCGCGGCCCGCTGCATGAGCGTGCCCTCCGGGGTGGCGGCCAGGACCGGCTCCTCGGCCGCGCGCACCTCGGCGGCGGTGTACAGCCCGATCACGGTCCCTCCCCGTGCGGCATGCCCTCCGCGACGACGACCGCGGAGGCGATGCCGCCGTCGTGGCTGAGCGAGAGGTGCCAGGAGGTGACGCCGAGCTGCGCCGCCCGGCCGGCCACCGTCCCGCGCGCCGTCAGGTGCGGCCGGCCGTGCTCGCCGACGGTGATCTCCGCGTCGTGCCAGCGCAGGTCACCGGGCGCCCCCAGGGCCTTGGCGACGGCCTCCTTGGCGGCGAACCGGGCGGCCAGCGACTCCCCGGTGCGCACGCCGCCGCGGGGCGTGCGCTGCTCCTCGGCGGTGAACAGCCGGTCGCGCAGGCCCGGCGTGCGGACGAGGGACTCGGCGAAGCGGTCGACCGGCACCACGTCGATCCCGACCCCGATGATCACCGGGTCAGTCTGCCGTGCCGCCGTCCCTGCCGCCGTCCAGCTCGTAGTCCCGGCCCCGACCGGAGGCTCACCCGAGCGCGAAAGGCCCCGTCCGGAGGCTCGCCCCGAGCGTGCGAGGGGTGAGGGGGACGGGGTCCTTCTCGAGAGGGTCGGGGTCCTTCATTCGACGGTGACGCTCTTGGCCAGGTTGCGCGGCTGGTCGACGTCGTAGCCGCGGCAGTCGGCGATCTCGCAGGCGAGCACCTGCAGCGGCACCGTCGTCACGATCGGCGCCAGCAGCGTGGGCGTACGGGGCACCCGGATGACGTGGTCGGCGTAGGGCAGGACGTCGTCGTCCCCCTCCTCGGCGATCACGATCGTGCGCGCCCCGCGGGCCCGCACCTCCTGGATGTTGGACACGACCTTGCCGTGCACCGACTCCCGCGAGCGCGGCGAAGGGACGACGACCACGACCGGCGTCCCCTGGTCGATCAGGGCGATCGGCCCGTGCTTGAGCTCGCCGGCGGCGAAGCCCTCGGCGTGGATGTAGGCGAGCTCCTTGAGCTTGAGCGCACCCTCCAGCGCCACGGGGAAGCCCACGTGGCGGCCGAGGAAGAGGATCGTGTCCGCGTCGGCGAGCGTCCGGCCCAGGGCGCGCACCGGCTCCATCTGGGTGAGCACCTGCTCGACGGCCCGGGGCAGGCCGCGGATGTCCTCGACGATCGCGGCGACCTCGTCGGCGTACTTCATGCCGCGGATCTGGGCGAGGAAGAGGCCGACCAGGTAGCAGGCGACGATCTGCGCCAGGAAGCTCTTGGTCGACGCGACGGCGATCTCGGGGCCGGCGTGCGTGTAGAGGACGGCGTCGGACTCCCGCGGGATCGTCGAGCCGTTGACGTTGCAGATCGCCAGCACGCGGGCCTTCTGGTCCTTGGCGTGCCGCAGCGCCATCAGCGTGTCCATCGTCTCGCCGGACTGGCTGATGACGATGACCAGCGTGGAGCGGTCGAGCACCGGGTCGCGGTAGCGGAACTCGCTGGCCACCTCGACCTCAACCGGGATGCGGGTCCAGTGCTCGATGGCGTACTTGGCGATCAGGCCGGCGTGGTACGAGGTCCCGCAGGAGACCACGAAGACCTTGTCGACGTCGCGCAGGTCCTGGTCGGTCAGGCGCACCTCGTCGAGCACCAGCTGGCCGTCGTCGCCGAGCCGGCCGAGGAGGGTGTCGGCGACCGCCTGCGGCTGCTCGGCGATCTCCTTGAGCATGAACCAGTCGTGACCGCCCTTCTCGGCGGCCGCGGCGTCCCAGTCGACGGTGTAGGCGATGGGCTCGACGACGGTGCCGTCGAAGTCGGTGACGGTCAGCCCGCGGTCGCGGTGGATCTCCACGACCTGGTCCTGGCCGAGCTCACGGGCCTCGCGGGTGTGCGCGATGAAGGCGGCGACGTCGGAGCCGAGGAAGTACTCGCCGTCGCCGACGCCCACGACCAGCGGGCTGTTGCGGCGGGAGGCCACCAGGGTGTCGGGCTCGTCGGCGTGCGAGGCGACCAGCGTGAACGCACCCTCGAGGCGACGGCTGACCACGCGCATCGCCTCGGCCAGGCGGCCGGGGCCCTCGGGCGTCTCGGCGTAGGTCGTGGCCAGCAGGTGTGCGGCGACCTCGGTGTCGGTCTCGGAGGAGAACTCGACGCCGGCCGCCTCGCACTCGGCGCGCAGCGCGGCGAAGTTCTCGATGATCCCGTTGTGGATGACCGCGACCTTGCCGTCCGCGGACAGGTGGGGGTGGGCGTTGCGGTCGGTCGGCCCGCCGTGCGTGGCCCATCGGGTGTGCCCGATACCGATCGTCGACTCGGGCAGCGGGGAGTCCGCGAGGACCTTCTCCAGGTTGGCCAGCTTGCCGGCCTTCTTCGCCGCCGCCTGCCCACCGTCAGCGAGGACGGCGACGCCCGCCGAGTCGTACCCCCGGTACTCCAACCGGCGCAGACCCTCCAGGACGACGTCCAGGGCGCTCTGCGGGCCGACGTATCCCACGATGCCGCACATTCCAGCGAGGCTACCGGCGGGACCGGCCGGACCCGTCCCTCACACGAGTGGGACGAGACGGATGTGACGCGAGCGTCGTCACATCGTCGTCCCACCCGACGACACCGCCATGACACCGTCGTCCTACCGGACGACACCGCGGCCAGGTGCCGTTCCCCACCCCGGGCCCCGCCCTGAGCCTGCGAAGGGTGGGGAGGACGGGGTCCTTTCTCAGTCGACGGCGGCGACGACGTCCGCGAGGCGCCGGGCGATGGCGTCGGCCCGCTCCTGGGTGGGCGCCTCGACCATCACGCGCACGAGCTGCTCGGTGCCGGAGGGGCGCAGCAGCACCCGGCCGTCGTCCCCGAGCTCGGCCTCGCACCGGTTGACCGCAGCGGCGACCTCGTCGCTCTCCACGACCGCCAGCCGGTCGCGGACCGGCACGTTGACCAGCGTCTGCGGCAGCCGCCGCACCACCGAGGCCAGCTCCGCCAGCGAGGATCCGGTCTCGGCCATGCGGGACAGCAGCGACAGTCCGGTGAGCAGCCCGTCGCCGGTCGTGGCGTGGTCGAGGAACACCAGGTGGCCGCTCTGCTCGCCGCCCAGGCTCAGCCCCCGCGCCCGCAGCGCCTCGAGCACGTACCGGTCGCCGACGGCGGTGGTGTGCACGGCGATGCCGGCGTCGCGCATGGTGTGGTGGAAGCCGAGGTTGCTCATGACCGTGGCGACGACGGTGTCGCCGGTGAGCCGGCCGTGCTCGTGCAGCCCGAGCGCGCAGACGGCGAGGATCGCGTCGCCGTCGACCACGTCGCCCTGGGCAGTGACGGCCAGGCAGCGGTCGGCGTCCCCGTCGTGCGCGATGCCGAGGTCGGCGCCGTGGGCACGGACGGCCTCGGTCAGCGGGCCCAGATGGGTGGAGCCGATCCCGTCGTTGATGTTCCAGCCGTCGGGCTCGCCACCGATGATGTGCACGGTCGCCCCGGCCCGCCGGTAGACCTCGGGCGCGCAGACGGCGGCCGCGCCGTGGGCGCAGTCGACGACGAGGGTGAGGCCGGACAGCGGCCGGTCGACGGTCGAGAGCAGGTGCTCGACGTAGACCGCGCCCGCGCCGGGGAGGTCGGAGACCCGGCCGATCTCGGCAGCGGTGGGACGCGGACCGTCGCCCTGACCGGCGGTCACGGCCTGCTCGATGGCGGCCTCGACCGCGTCGGGCAGCTTGTGCCCACCCCGGCTGAAGAGCTTGATGCCGTTGTCGGGCATCGGGTTGTGACTGGCGGAGATCATCACGCCGAGGTCTGCGCCGGTGTGCGCGGTGAGGTGCGCGATCGCCGGGGTGGGCAGCACCCCGGCCCGCAGCACCTGCGCGCCGGCACTGGCGAGGCCGGCCACGACGGCGGCCTCGAGCATCTCCCCGCTGGCGCGGGGATCGCGGCCGACGACCGCGACGGGACGCTGGGTCCCGTCGCGGTCGGCGAGCACGCCGGCGGCAGCACGTGCCACCGAGAGGGCCAACTCCGGCGTGAGGTCGGCGTTGGCCCGACCCCGGACGCCGTCGGTCCCGAAGAGGCGACCCACGGACGTACCGGTCAGCGCTTCGAGTACTGGGGCGCCTTGCGGGCCTTCTTGAGCCCGTACTTCTTGCGCTCGGTGACGCGGGGGTCCCGGGTCAGGAAGCCGGCCTTCTTGAGGGCCGGGCGGTCCTCGGCCTCGACGGCGATGAGCGCGCGGGCGATGGCCAGGCGCAGCGCGCCGGCCTGGCCGCTGACGCCGCCACCCCGGAGGATGCCGACGACGTCGTACTGCTCGGTCCGCTCGACGGTCACGAACGGCTCACGGATGAGCTGCTGGTGCACCTTGTTCGGGAAGTACTCCTCGATGGTGCGGCCGTTGAGTCGGAACTGGCCGGTGCCCGGCAGCAGGCGCACGCGGACGATGGCCTCCTTGCGCCGGCCGACGGTCTGCACCGGACGCCCCTCGGCGTCGGTCACGGTGAGGGCGGTCGTCACTGGGCCACCTGCTTGATCTCGTAGGACTGGGGCTGCTGAGCGGCGTGCGGGTGCTCGGGCCCGGCGTACACCTTCAGCTTCTTGAGCATCTGACGGCCCAGGCTGTTGTGCGGCAGCATGCCCTTGATCGCGCGCTCGATGACGCGGTCGGGGTGCGTGCGCAGCTGGTCGCCGACGGGGATCCGCTTGAGGCCACCCGGGTAGCCGGAGTGGCGGTAGGCGATCTTCTCGTCGCGCTTGGAGCCGGTCAGCGCGACCTTGCCCGCGTTGACGATGACGACGAAGTCGCCGACGTCGACGTGCGGGGCGTACTGGGGCTTGTGCTTGCCGCGGAGCAGGATCGCGGTCTGGCTGGCCAGTCGACCGAGCACCACGTCGGTGGCGTCGATGACGTGCCAGGCCCGGCTGATGTCGCCGGGCTTCGGGGTGTACGTGCGCACGGCGCTCGTGTCCTCCGTCGTCGTCGGATCGGCTGGTGGGATCGCCTCACCGAGCACGGGAGACGGTGCGGGACACGCGGGCACCAGCCGGCCGCGCGCGCCAGCCGATCACGATACCAGCCGACGCCCCGGCCCCTCCGCGGCGCGGTCAGCCCTCCGCGTCGACCTCGCGCAGCTTGCCGGTCGTCACGTCGTAGACGGTCCCGCGGACCTCCGTGGCGACCAGGTACGGGCACTCCCGCAGTCGCCGGACCGACTCGCGCACGTCCTCGTCGACGTCCGCGAAGCCCTGGACCGCCCAGTCGGGCCGAGTGCCGGTGACCTGCTCGATCCGGTCGAGGACCGCGGCCTCGTCGGCGCCCTGCATGCCGCAGCCGGTGTGGTGCACGAGCAGGACCTCGCGGGTGCCCAGCAGGTGCTGGGAGATGGCGAGCGAGCGCAGGGTGTCCTGGGTGACCACCCCACCGGCGTTGCGGATGACGTGAGCGTCGCCGGGTTCGAGGCCGAGGATCCGGTAGACGTCCATCCGCGCGTCCATGCAGGCCACGACGGCGACTCCACGGCCCGGCCGCGCCGGGAGCTCCGCGGGCGGCTGCGGTGCCCCCTGCGCGTTCGCCGCCAGCATCCGGTCGACCTCGGACATCGCCCACCTCCGTCGCGCACCAGCCAGGTCCTGCGACCCTAGCCGGGCAGGTCAGCGGCCGCGGGAGAGGCGGACGGCCTCGCGCAGCCGGTCCGGCGTCAGCTCGGGGCGCCCGCCGGAGTGCCCCACGGTCAGCCCGGCCGCGGCGGAGGCGACCCAGGCGGCGTCCTCCGGGGCGGCGCCCCCGAGCAGCGTGGCGGTGAGCGCGGCGACGTAGGCGTCCCCGCCCCCGGTCGGGTCGACCGGCTGCCCGCCGAGCAGCGGGACCACGACGTCGCCGTCGGCCCAACCGGGGTCGACCTCCAGCTCCCCCGCGGCCACGCCGAAGCGCGGCCCAGCCCGCCAGGCGACCATGTCGCCCTCCTCCCCCACGCCCATCGCGACCACCCGCGCCCCGGCGGTGAGCAACTCGGCCGCCGCGTCCCGGGCGTCGTCCACCCCGGACAGCTCGCGGCCGGCGAGCAGCCGCGCCTCGATGGCGTCCGCGCGGACGACGTCGGCCCGGGCCAGCACCGCGTCACGGGTGGCGTCGTCCTCCGGCGCACCGTCGACGACGACCACCGCCCCCTCGGGCACCCGCTGCAGCGCGGCGACCACGGCCGGCCCGGGCTGCTGCAGCTGCAGGCTCACCACCTGCGCGGCGGCGATCTGGTCGGTGGCCGCGGCGACGTCGTCCGGGGTCAGCAGGACGACGTCGGGCACGTCCTCGAGCAGCCGGCGCACCCCGCCGTCCTCCACGAGGTCGACCAGCAGCGCGGTGCTGGCGCCGCGGCGGCGCACCACCGCCGAGACGTCGATCCCGTCGGCCGCGGCCTGCGCGACCGCCTCCACACCGGGGTGGTCGTCGCCCACGACGCCGACCAGCGCGACCGGCACGCCGAGCTGCGCCAGCGCCACCGCTTGGTTGGCGCCCTTCCCGCCGAGCAGCTCGCGGCGCTCGCCGACCGTCGCCGAGCCGCCGGCCTCCGGCAGGGCCGGGGTGCGGAGGACGAGGTCGCGGCCGACCTGGCCCAGGACCACGACGTCGGCCATCGCTGTCCGCCCTCCCCGGTGCTCGCGGCGTGGATCGGTCAGGATGTGCCCCGTGCGCACGGTCGAGGAACACCAGGCGGTCGTCGCGGCGCTCCTCGCCCCGCTGGGGGAGGAGGAGGTGCCGCTGGCGGCCGCGCACAGCCGGGTGCTCGCCCGGGACGTGACCGCGCAGGTGTCGCTGCCCGGCTTCGACAACTCCGCGATGGACGGCTACGCCGCCCGCTCGGCCGAGGTCGCCGCCCTGCCGGTGCGGCTGCCGGTCGCCGACGACGTCCCGGCCGGGCGCACCGACGTCCGCCCGCTGGAGCCGGGCACCGTGCAGCGGATCATGACCGGCGCGCCGCTCCCCGAGGGGACGGACGTGGTCGTCCCGGTCGAGCTCACCGACGGCGCCACCGACGTCGTGGAGATCCGCGACGCCCCCGCCGCCGGCACCCACCTGCGGCGGGCCGGTGAGGACATCACCGCCGGCACCGTCGCGCTCACCGCCGGCTCCCCGCTCGGCGCGGCGCAACTGGGCCTGGCCGCCGCCGTCGGCGCACGGACGCTGTGGGTGCGCCGCCGGCCCCGGGTGCTGGTGCTCTCCACCGGCAGCGAGCTGGTCGAGCCGGGCGAGCCGCTGCTGCCGGGCCAGATCTACGAGTCGAACTCCGCGCTGCTCGTTGCCGCCGTCGAGGACGCCGGGGGGACGGCGCGGCGGCTGCACTTCGTGCCCGACGACGTCGACCAGTTCCTGTCCACCGTCCGCGCCGAGCTCGCGACCGCCGACCTCCTGGTCACCAGCGGCGGGGTCAGCGCCGGCGCCTACGAGGTGGTCAAGGACGCCTTCCGCGCACTGGGCACCGTCGAGTTCGTCAAGGTCGCGATGCAGCCCGGCGGCCCGCAGGGAGCCGGCACCGTGGACGGCGTCCCGGTGGTCACCCTGCCCGGCAACCCGGTGAGCTCGTTCGTCTCCTTCGAGGTCTTCGTCCGGCCGGCGTTGCGCCGCGCCCTGGGCCACGCCGACCCCGGCCGACTGCGCGCGCCGGCGACGCTCACCGCCGCGCTGCGCTCCCCCGCCGGGCGCCGCCAGTTCCTCCGGGGCCGCTACGACGCGGGCACCGTCTCCCAGGTCGGCGGGCCCGGCTCGCACCTGGTCGCCCACCTGGCCCGCGCCAACTGCCTGGTCGTCGTCCCCGAGGACGTCACCGAACTGCCCGCCGGCGCCCCGGTGGACGTCGTGCTGATCGAGGGAGCACTCCAGTGACGGAACAGCGGCTCACGCACGTCGACGAGGCCGGGGCCGCCCGCATGGTCGACGTCTCGGCCAAGCCGGTCACCGCCCGCGAGGCCACCGCGGCCGGCCGGGTGCTGGTCAGCCCCGAGGTGGTCGCGCTGCTGCGCGGCGAGGGGGTGCCCAAGGGGGACGCCGTCGCCGTCGCCCGGATCGCGGGCATCGCCGGGGCCAAGCGGACGCCGGACCTCGTGCCGCTGTGCCACCCGATCGCCCTGCACGGCGTCACCGTGGACGTGACCGTCGCCGACGACGCCGTCGAGATCGTGGCCACCGCCCGCACCGCGGACCGCACCGGCGTGGAGATGGAGGCGCTCACCTCCGTCGCCGTCGCCGGGCTGACCGTCATCGACATGGTCAAGGCCGTCGACCCGCGCGCGGCCATCACCGACGTCCGGCTGCTGGCCAAGTCCGGCGGCAAGAGCGGGGAGTGGCGGCGGTGAACGCCTCGCTCCCGGACGACGCCCGCGCCGTCGTCGTCACCGCCTCCAACCGGGCCTCCGCCGGCGTCTACTCGGACCGCAGCGGGCAGGCCCTCGTCGAGGGGCTGCGCGCGCTCGGGTTCGCCGTCGAGGGCCCGCACGTGCGCCCCGACGACGTCGCCGAGCTGGAGATGGTGCTGCTGGAGGCCATCGGCTCCGGCGCGGACGTCGTCCTCACCACCGGCGGCACCGGGCTCTCCCCGACCGACGTCACCCCCGAGGCCACCCGGCGGGTGCTCGAGCGGGAGGCGCCGGGCATCGCCGAGGCGGTCCGGCGGTACGGGGAGTCGAAGGTGCCGACCTCGGTGCTCTCCCGCGGGATCGCCGGGACGGCCGGGCGCACGCTCGTCGTCAACCTGCCCGGCTCCACCGGCGGCGTGCGCGACGGCCTGGCGGTGCTCGGCCCCCTGCTCCCCCACGTGGTCTCGCAGCTCCGTGGCGGCGACCACGTCTGACGTCGCCCTCCGGGCGACACCGCGGCCACCTGCCGTCCCCCCGTCGGGCTGAGCCACCCCGGCGTGCGGGTCCAGGTGGTCCTGCAGACCTGGCGGCGGGAGGGGCCGCGGACGTACCTGCCGGTCCCCGGCGAGTTCGCGTCCTCGTCGGGCTCCGGTCGGAGACGCCGCGGGCTAGTCGTCGACGACGATGCGCTCGGTGCGCGTGTAGACGTTGCACCCGTCGCCGCGGAGGAAGCCGACCAGCGTGATGCCGACGTCGGCGGCCAGCTCCACCGCCAGGGACGACGGCGCCGACACCGCGGCCAGCACCGGGATCCCGGCCATCGCCGCCTTCTGGGTCAGCTCGAAGCTCGCCCGCCCACTGACCATGAGCACGTGCCCGGCCAGCGGCAGCCGCCCCTCGCGCACGGCGTCGCCGATCACCTTGTCCACGGCGTTGTGGCGGCCGACGTCCTCCCGCAGGGCCACCAGCTCGCCGTCCGCGGTGAACAGCCCGGCCGCGTGCAGCCCGCCGGTCTTGTCGAACACCTGCTGGGCGGCACGCAGCCGGTCGGGCAGGGCCAGCAGCGTCGCCAGGGGCAGCCGGACGTCGTCCCCGGCGACGTCGTGCCGCGTCTTCGTGCGGATCGCGTCGATGCTCGCCTTGCCGCACACCCCGCAGGAGCTGGACGTGTAGAAGTTCCGGTCGAGCGCGGTGTCCGGCGGCTCCACGCCGGGCGCGAGGTCGACGTCGACGACGTTGTAGGTGTTGCGGCCGTCCTCGTTGACCGAGTTGCAGTAGCGCAGGCCGGCGACGTCGTCGGCCGACCCGATCACCGCCTCGGTGGCCAGGAAGCCGTGCACCAGGTCGAAGTCATCGCCCGGCGTGCGCATCGTGACCGCCAGCGGTGTCCCGGCCAGGCGGATCTCCAGCGGCTCCTCGGCCGCCACGGTGTCCGGGCGGGTGCTGTGCGCGGCGCCGCGGATCCGCAGCACCGGCGTCCGGCTCGTGACTCGTCCCACGGAGGGCGACGGTACCCACGTCCGCGCCCTACGGTCGCGGGGTGCCCGCGCTGCAGCCCTACGCCGCCGTCATCCTGGCCGGCGGCCGCGCGGCGCGGCTGGGCGGGCAGGCCAAGCCGCAGCTCGAGGTGGGCGGCCGCACCATCCTGGAGGCGGTCCTGGCCGCCGTCCCCGACGCCTCCCCGCGGATCGTCGTCGGCCCACCGCAGCCGGTGCCGCCGGGCGTCCTCGTCGTCCGCGAGGACCCGCCGCGCGGCGGCCCGGTGACCGCGATGCGGGCAGGCCTCGCCCACGTCCCCACCGAGCTGGTGGCGCTGCTCGCCGGGGACCTGCCGTTCCTGACCCGGGGACTCGTCGACGCGCTCCGCGAGCGGCTGACCGGCGACGGCGTGCTGGTGGTCGACGACACCGGACGCGACCAGCTGCTCCTCGGGGTGTGGCGGACGGCGGCGTTGCGCGCGGCGGTCGCCGACGTCGACGGGCCCACCTCGGTGCGCCGGGTACTCGCCCCGCTCGCGGTGCGCCGGCTGCACCCGCAGGTCGCGCCCGGGCAGCCGCCGCCGTGGACCGACTGCGACACCCCGGCCGACCTCGCCCGCGCCCGGGCCGCGGCAGCCCGCCGGGTTCCCCGCCGGCCCCAGGGGTAGGGCCTCCTCCATGCGCATCGTCATCGCCGGGGCCCACGGGCAGGTCGCCCGCCGCCTCGGCCGCCTGCTGTCCGGCCGCGGCGACACGGTGATCGGCATCGTGCGCAACCCCGCGCACTCCGACGACCTGCGCGCCGACGGTGTGGAGCCGGTCGTCCTCGACCTCGAGCAGGCCGGCGTCGACCAGGTCGCCGAGGTGCTGTCCGGGGCGGACGCCGTGGTCTTCGCGGCGGGCGCCGGCCCGGGCAGCGGCGAGGCCCGCAAGCACACCGTCGACAAGGGTGCGGCGTTGCTGCTCGCCGACGCGGCCGAGCGGGCCGGCGTCCGGCCCTACCTGCTGGTGTCGTCGATGGGCGTCGAGCAGGCCCGTCAGGGGACGCCGCGGGGCATGGACCCGGTCTTCGCCGTCTACCTGCAGGCCAAGCTGGCCGCCGAGGACGCGATCCTGCCCCGGCCCGGCCTCGACACGGTCGTCCTGCGGCCCGGCCGGCTCACCGACGAGCCGGGCACCGGCCGCGTGACGCTCGCCCACGGCGTCGAGTACGGCGAGGTGCCGCGGGACGACGTGGCCGCGGTGCTGGCCGCGCTGCTGGACGCCGGGAAGACGAACGAGGTCGTCGAACTGGTCAGCGGCGACATCCCGATCGACGAGGCCGTCGCCGCCCTCCCCTGACGAAGGACGCCGTCCTCCCCACCCTTCGTGGGAGGACCGCCTGCTCCCCGCCACTCGTAGGAAGGGCCGCGTCCTCCCCACCCCTCGCAGGCTCGGGGCGGGACCCGGGACGCGGCCGGCGGGACCTGCAGGGGGCCAGCGGGGCCCGGGACGGGGCCGCTCCGGGCGTTCTCCTCAGGAGCGCAGGGCGCGGGTGACGACCGCCCGGGCGGCGAGCTGGTCGTCCGGCGGGTAGTCGACGGCGACCAGCGTCAGCCCCCCGGCCGGGACGACCGGCACCTCGCTGGAGCGCTCGCTGCGGCCCAGCAGCGCGGCCGGCCACTCCGGCGGGCGCCGGCCCTCCCCCACCGCGGTGAGGGCGCCGACGAGGCTGCGCACCATCGAGTGGCAGAAGGCGTCCGCCGACGCCCGCACGGTCACCAGGTCACCCTCGCGGGTCACCGCCAGGGTGACCAGCCTGCGGATCGTCGTCGCGCCCTCCCGGTGGCGGCAGAAGGCGGCGAAGTCGTGCAGGCCGAGCAGCAGCTGCGCGGCGGCCGCCATCGCGGCGGCGTCCAGCCTGCGGGGCCAGCCGACCGTGTCGGCCCGGCGCAGCGGCGGCGGGCCGCTCTCGGCGTCGGTGAGCCGGTAGACGTAGTGCCGGCGCAACGCCCCGAAACGGGCGTCGAACTCCGGCGGCGCCTCCTCCACCGAGTGGACGGCGATGTCGGGCGGCAGCACCCCGCGCAGCCTGCGCACCAGCTTCGCCCGCTGCTCCTCCCACACGGTGCGCGGGACGTCGGCGTGCGCGACCTGGCCGGTGGCGTGCACCCCGGCGTCGGTGCGCCCGGCGACGGTCAGCGCGACCGGCTGCCGCAGCACCCGGGCCAGGGCCTCCTCGAGGTCGCCCTGCACGGTCCGCTGGTCGGGCTGCCGCGCCCAGCCGTGCAGCGCGGTGCCGTCGTAGGCGAGCCCCAACCGGAGCCGGACGTCACCGCCACTCGGGGCGGACCGGAGACGGACGAGCCCGCCACCGGGTGCGGTGGCGGGCTCGTCAGGAGTGCGGTGAGTGGTCAGCGACCGCTCACCGGGGGTCGGGAGCGGACTCGCCCCCGGGCGCGTGCGTGCCGGCGGTGGCGGCGTCGCCGAGCTCGGCGGCCTCGACCTCGGCAGCCGCGGCAGCAGCCACGTCCGGGGACAGCACCGGGTCGGCGACCACCGCGGTGTTCTCAGCGGTCGGCTCGGGCGTGGCGTCGCCGTCGTCCTGACGCTCGCCGTCGGGGTTGTAGAGGTCGGTGACGACCTCCTGCGCCTCGGCGTCCACGTCGCCGGAGGTCACGGCCGGCGAGGTGTCGCCACCGGGGCCGGTGGTCTCGCCCTCGAAGGTCGCGCCCTGGTCACCGCCGCCGGCGGAGACGCCCGCGGCGCCGGCGTTGCCGCCCACGCCCGGCTCCCGCTCGCTCATCGGGTGCCGCCCGTCTCCTCGGCGTCGCCCGGGGTCTCGGCGTCGGCCGCGACGGTCTCGGTGGTGGCGTCCGCGTCGTCCACAGCGGCGTCGGTGTCGGTGTCGGTGGCCGGGGTGTCGGTCGCCTCGGCGTCGGTGGTCGCGGCGTCCGTGGCGTCGGCGTCAGCGGACTGGAGCGCGTCCGCGGTGACCTCACCGGAGGCGGCAACGGCACCGGCACCCGAGGCGGCACCGGCGAACCGGGTGCCGCGGGCACGCTCGGCCTCGCCGACGGCCTGCTGGGCCACGGTCTGGCCCTCGACCAGCTCGATGACCGCCATGGGGGCGTTGTCGCCCTTGCGCGGGCCCACCTTGGTGATGCGGGTGTAACCGCCCGGACGGTCCGCGAAGCGCGGCCCGATCTCGGCGAACAGCGTGTGGACGACGTCCTTGTCCCGGATGGTCGTCATCACCTGACGGCGGGCGTGCAGGTCACCGCGCTTGGCGAAGGTCACCAGCTTCTCGGCCAGGGGACGCAGCCGCTTGGCCTTCGCCTCGGTGGTGGTGATCCGCCCGTGCTCGAACAGCGACGTGGCCAGGTTGGCCAGCATCAGCCGCTCGTGCGCGGGGGAACCGCCGAGACGGGGGCCCTTGGTGGGGGTGGGCATGTCGGTCCTTCCTCAGGCTGCCGGGCCGCGGTGCCGGCTGCGTTCCATGGTGGTGCTGACGTCTCGTGCGCTGCGCGCGGGTGGTGCCTCCGGGCCAGTGTGGCGGGCCCGGCAGCGGTGCCGGACGGCGGGTCGCCCCGCCGTCCGGCACGCGCTGTCAGAGCTGCTCGGTCTCCTGGTAGGAGCCGTCGTCGTACTGCGCCTGGTCATAGCCCGCGGCGAACTCGCCGTGGCCCTGGTAGGCGTCGGTCTCGTAGCCCTCGTCGTAGCTCTCGACCGAGGTGGGGATGAACCCGGGCGGGCTGTCCTTGAGCGCCAGGCCCATGGCCGCCAGCTTCATCTTGACCTCGTCGATGGACTTGGCCCCGAAGTTCCGGATGTCCAGCAGGTCCGCCTCGGAGCGGGTCACGAGCTCACCGACGGTGTGCACGCCCTCGCGCTTGAGGCAGTTGTAGGACCGGACGGTGAGGTCCATGTCCTCGATCGGCATCGAGAAGTTGGCGATGTCCGCGGCCTCGGCCGGGCTCGGGCCGACCTCGATGCCCTCTGCGTCGATGTTCAGCTCGCGCAGCAGGCCGAACAGCTCGACCAGGGTGGAGCCGGCGCTGGCGATCGCGTCACGCGGGGCGATCGACGGCTTGGTCTCGACGTCGACGACCAGGCGGTCGAAGTCGGTCCGCTGCTCGACACGGGTGGCCTCGACGGCGTAGGTCACCTTGAGGACCGGCGAGTAGATCGAGTCGACCGGGATGCGCCCGATCTCCTGGCCGGGCTGCTTGTTCTGCGGCGCGGGCACGTAGCCGCGGCCCCGCTCGACGACCAGCTCGATCTCCAGCCGGCCCTTGCCGTTCAGCGTGGCGATGTGCAGCTCGGGGTTGTGCACCTCGACACCGGCCGGGGGCGCGATGTCGGCGGCGGTGACCTCACCGGGGCCCTGCTTGCGCAGGTACATGGTCACCGGCTCGTCGGAGTCGGAGCTGACGACCAGGCCCTTGAGGTTGAGGATGATCTCGGTGACGTCCTCCTTGACGCCCGGCACGGTGGTGAACTCGTGCAGGGTGCCCTCGATCCGGATGCTGGTGACAGCAGCACCGGGGATCGACGACAGGAGGGTGCGGCGCAGGGAGTTGCCGAGGGTGTAGCCAAAGCCGGGCTCCAGCGGCTCGATGACGAACCGCGAGCGCTGCTCGGAGATGGTCTCCTCGGTCAGCGTGGGGCGCTGTGCGATGAGCATGGTGCTGTTCTCCTTCGAGTCCTCCGGCGACCGCCATATGACGCCGTGAGGGGGTGGTGCAGGCCCCGGCAGACATCTGTCCGCCCGCCGGAGCCGGCCTGGTGCAGGGACCCCGGGGGTCCCTGCACCAGGCGACGAACTCCTACTTGGAGTAGAGCTCGACGATCAGCTGCTCCTGGACCGGGGTGTCGATGACCTGACGGGCCGGGACGCTGTGGACCAGCACGCGCAGCTGGCTGCTGATGACCTCCAGCCACGGCGGCACGGGACGCTCACCGGCGCGGGCCTGGGCGACCTCGAAGGGCAGCATGCGCCGCGACTTCTCGGCGACCTCGACGATGTCGTTGGCGCTGACCCGGTACGACGGGATGTCGACCTTGCGGCCGTTCACCCGGATGTGGCCGTGGCGCACCAGCTGGCGGGCCATGTCGCGGGACTCGGCGAAGCCGGCCCGGTACACGACGTTGTCGAGGCGCGACTCGAGGATCTGCAGCAGGACCTCACCGGTCTTGCCCGACTTCTTGTTCGCCTCTTCGTAGTAGCCGCGGAACTGCTTCTCCAGGACGCCGTAGATGCGGCGCGCCTTCTGCTTCTCCCGCAGCTGCAGCAGGTACTCGCTGTCCTTGCTGCGGCCCCGGCCGTGCTCGCCCGGCGGGTAGGGCCGGATCTCGATCGGGCACTTCGGGGACTCGCACTTGCTGCCCTTGAGGAACAGCTTCATCTTCTCGCGCCGGCACATGCGGCAGTCGGCTCCGGTGTAACGGGCCACGTCAGGTACTCCTCGTCAGTCTCGTCAGTGGCCGGTCAGACCCGGCGACGCTTCTTCGGGCGGCAGCCGTTGTGCGGCTGCGGGGTCACGTCCTGGATCTGGCCGACCTCGAGGCCGGTGGCCTGGAGGGACCGGATGGCGGTCTCACGGCCGGAGCCGGGGCCCTTGACGAAGACGTCGACCTTGCGCATGCCGTGCTCCTGCGCCTTGCGCGCGGCGTTCTCGGCGGCCATCTGCGCGGCGAACGGCGTGGACTTGCGCGAGCCCTTGAAGCCGACGTGGCCGGCCGAGGCCCAGCTGATCACGTTCCCGTTGGGGTCGGTGATCGACACGATCGTGTTGTTGAACGTGCTCTTGATGTGCGCGGCGCCGTGGGCGACGTTCTTCTTCTCCTTGCGGCGGACCTTCTTGGCACCAGCCGCGGCGCGAGCCCTGGGAGGCATGTCTCTCCGGTTTCCTTCTGAACGATCAGTGGCCAGGTGAGCACGTGCGGCGCGCCGTCGCTCCCGCCCTCACGGGACTGTGCGACGGCGCGCGGCGCGGCTTACTTCTTGCCGGCCTTCTTCTTGCCGGCGATGGTCTTGCGCGGGCCCTTGCTCGAGCGCGCGTTGGTGCGGGTGCGCTGCCCGTGCACGGGCAGACCGCGACGGTGACGCAGGCCCTGGTAGCAACCGATCTCCACCTTGCGGCGGATGTCGGCGGCCACCTCGCGGCGCAGGTCACCCTCGACGCGGAAGTGCTCGTCGATGTAGTCGCGCAGCTTCAGCAGGTCCTCGTCCGTGAGGTCCTTGGCCCGCAGGTCCGGGCTGACGCCCGTCGCGGCCAGGGTCTCCTTGGCGTGGGTCTTGCCGATGCCGTAGATGTAGGTGAGCGCGATCTCCATCCGCTTCTCGCGGGGCAGGTCGACGCCGGCCAGTCGTGCCATGTCCAGGTACTCCCTCAGCCCTGCCGCTGCTTGTGGCGGGCGTTGTCGCAGATGACCATGACCCGGCCGTGCCGGCGGATCACCTTGCACTTGTCGCAGATCTTCTTCACCGACGGCTGGACCTTCACCGGTGCCGCCCCTCATTCCTGTCGATCGTGCGCCGAGCGCGCCCGCCCCTCGGGGCTGCGCGCGGCGGCGGTTACTTGTACCGGTAGACGATGCGACCGCGGGTCAGGTCGTAGGGCGAGAGCTCCACGACCACGCGGTCCTCGGGCAGGATGCGGATGTAGTGCTGCCGCATCTTGCCGCTGATGTGGGCGAGCACCCGGTGCCCGTTCTGCAGTTCGACCCGGAACATCGCGTTGGGCAGCGGCTCGACGACGCGACCCTCGACCTCGATGGCCCCGTCCTTCTTCGCCATGCCCTACACGGCCTCCCTGTCTCGGTGGTGCTGGTGTCCTCGGGCGCCCATGCCGGAACCCGGGCTAACGCACTTGGTGGTGTACAGAACGGGTGGTGCAGACGCTCCCGCGAGGGCGCTCCGGGTCGTACGGCCACAGCACGACGACAGAGCGGCGCGAGCGCCATCGGCCACTCTACCCCGCCCCGGCGCGCCTCTCCAACCCGGCCTCGATCACAGCCAGCGGTCTCGGAAGAGCGCCGCCCCGGCCTCGTGAGGCATGTTGGCGGCCCACCGCGAGCCGGCGAGGAGTGGGGCCAGCGCCCCGTCCCGGGTCCCACCCCGAGCTTGCGGGGGGTGGGGAGGACGGCGGCCTGCCTGCAGGACCCCGCCACGAGCGGGACGAGGGTGGGAGCAGTGGCCCCGTCCCGGGTCCGACCCCGAGCTTGCGGAGGGTGGGGAGGACGGCGGCCCGCCTGCAGGACCCCGCCACGAGCGGAGCGAGTGGTGGGGGGCAGGCGGGTCCTCTTTCAGGTGCGCGGGGTGATCCCGAAGGGAGCCAGCCCCGCGACGCCGCCGTCCTCCGCCGTGAGGACCCACGGGCCCTCGGGGGTGATGGCGACGGTGTGCTCGAAGTGGGCCGCACGCGACCCGTCCTTGGTGACCACGGTCCAGCCGTCCTCGAGCTCGACGGTGGCCGGGTCGCCCACGGTCACCATCGGCTCGATGGCCAGCGCCAGCCCCGGCACCAGCCGGGGGCCCCGCCCGGGCCGGCCGTAGTTCAGCACGTGCGGGTCCTGGTGCATCTCGGTGCCGATGCCGTGCCCGCCGTAGTGGTCGACGATCCCGTACGGGTGCTGCTCGGCCGTGATCGTCCCCTCGACGGCGTGGCTGATGTCGGTCAGCCGCCCGCCGGCCAGCGCCTTGGCCAGGCCCGCCCACATCGACCGTTCGGTGACGTCCATCAGCGCGGCGTCCTCCGCCGACGGCGGCCCGACGGTCACGGTGACCGCCGAGTCGCCGTGCCAGCCCTTGAGGATGGCGCCACAGTCGATGGAGATGTTGTCGCCTTCGGCGAGGGTGCGGCCCCGGTCCGGGATGCCGTGGACGATCTCGTCGTTGATCGACGCGCAGATGCTGCCGGTGAAGCCGTGGTAGCCCAGGAAGGACGGCACGGCACCGGCGCTGCGGATGTGGTCCTCGGCGATGGCGTCCAGCTCACCGGTGGTCACACCGGGCCGGATGGCCGCCCGGACGGCGGCGATCGCGCCCGCCACGACGAGGCCCGCACCCCGCATGAGCTCCAGCTCCTGCGGCGTCTTGATCTGGATCATCCGTCCACTCCACTTCGCCAGCAGCGGGATCCGACCGAGGATCCCCGCGGCCGTCATGTGCCGCCTGCCCTCAGCCCGCGCCCGGCCCGTCGGGACGCGTGCCCCCGCAGGCCTCCAGCGCGCTCATCGCCCGCTCGGTGACCTCCTCGACCGCGCCGATGGCGTCGATGCGCGTGAGCAGCCCCTCGCCCTCGTACCAACCCGAGAGCGGCGCGGTCTGTTCCCGGTACACCCGCAGCCGGTGCCGCACGGTCTCGGGCTCGTCGTCGGAGCGCTGCACCCACTCGCCGTCGACCATCGTCCGGCGACCGGAGAGCCGGCGGACCAGCTCGTCCTCGTCCACGGCCAGCTCGAGCACGCAGTCGAGGCCGTGGCCGAGCTCGCGGAGCGAGTCCCGCAGCTGCTCGGCCTGGGCGATCGTCCGCGGGAAGCCGTCGAGCAGGAACCCGCCCTTGGCGTCGTCCTCGGCCAGCCGGTCCTTGACCATGGCCACGGTGATCTCGTCGGGGACGAGGTCGCCGGCGTCCATGTAGCTCTTGGCCTGCAGCCCGAGCTCGGTCTTGCCGCTCACGTTGGCGCGGAAGATGTCACCCGTCGAGATGGCCGGCACGCCGAGCCGGCCGGCGATGATCTGCGCCTGGGTCCCCTTGCCCGCTCCGGGAGGGCCCAGCAGGACGACGCGCACTACTTCAGGAACCCTTCGTAGTTACGCTGGTTGAGTTGCGTTTCGATCTGCTTCACCGTCTCCAACCCCACTCCGACCATGATCAGCACCGCGGTGCCTCCGAACGGGAAGTTCTGGTTCTGCCCCTCCTGCGTGATGGAGAGGAACAGGTTGGGCAACACTGCCACCAGCCCCAGGTAGATCGACCCCGGCAGGGTGATCCTGGACAGCACGTACTGCAGGTACTCGGCGGTGGGCCGGCCCGGGCGGATACCCGGGATGAAGCCGCCGTAGCGCTTCATGTCCTCGGCCCGCTCCTCCGGGTTGAACGTGATGGACACGTAGAAGTACGTGAAGAAGACGATCAGACCGAAGTAGATCGCGATGTGCACCGGGCTGCTCTGGTCGACGACGTAGTTCTCGAAGAACTGGCGCACCGGGCCGGTCTCGTCCCCCTGCAGCTGCGTGATCAGCTGCGGCAGGTAGAGCAGCGACGAGGCGAAGATGACCGGGATGACACCGGCCTGGTTGACCTTCAGCGGCAGGTAGGTCGACGTCCCGCCGTACATCCGGCGGCCGACCATGCGCTTGGCGTACTGCACCGGGATGCGTCGCTGGGCCTGCTCGACGTAGACGACCGAGCCGATGACCACCAGGGCCAGGAGGCAGACCAGGGTGAAGACGACGCCGCCGCGGGTCTGCAGGATCGCCCCGCCCTCGGCGGGGATCCGGGCGGCGATCGACGTGAAGATCAGCACGGACATGCCGTTGCCGATCCCCTTCTCGGTCAGCAGCTCGCCCAGCCACATGATCACCGCGGTGCCGGCGGTCAGCGCGACCACCAGGACGACCGTCGTCCAGATGGAGTCCGAGGGGATGATGTCCTGCGAGCAGCCCGGGAACAGCTGGCCGCTGCGGGCGAGGGCGATGATGCCGGTGCTCTGCAGGACCGCGAGGGCGATCGTCAGGTAGCGGGTGTACTGGGTCAGCTTGGCCTGACCCGACTGCCCTTCCTTCTTCAGCTGCTCGAAGCGTGGGATGACCACGACGAGCAGCTGCACGATGATGCTCGCGGTGATGTACGGCATGATGCCGAGCGCGAAGACCGACAGCCGGAGCAGTGCGCCGCCGGAAAACAGGTTGACCAGCGAGTAGAGGTCCCGCTGGTCGGAGGCCTGGGCCTGCTCGAGACAGCTGTTGATGGCCTCCACCGAGACGCCCGGTCCGGGGATGGCGGCACCCAGGCGGTACACGGCGATGATCGCCAGGGAGAACAGCAGCTTGCGCCGGAGGTCTGGCGTCCGGAACGCCGCGGCGAACGCCTGCAGCACGTGCCCTCCCCTGCTCGGTCGGATGAGGTTAGCAACGGCGGGGACACCGATCCGCAGCACCCGTCGGTACGGGCGCCGCGGTGTCGTCGTCCCCGGGCCGGTCGGCGCGGCTGGCGCACCGGGCCGGGCAGCACACGACCCCCGGGGCGCTGGTGCGCCCCGGGGGTCGTCCGCGGTCAGATGCGGGTGGTGCTGCCCCCGGCCGCGCCGATCTTCTCGGCGGCGGACGCGGAGAAGGCGTGCGCGTGCACGTGCACCTGGACACCGCCCAGGTCGCCGGTGCCGAGCACCTTCACCGGCTGGCCACGGCGCACCGCGCCGGCCTCGGCGAGGGAGTCGGGGTTCACCGAGCCGCCCTGGGGGAACAGAGCCGCGATCCGGTCGAGGTTGACGACCTGGAAGACGACCTTGTTCGGGTTCTTGAAGCCCGAGAGCTTCGGCAGCCGCATGTGCAGCGGCGTCTGCCCGCCCTCGAACCGTGCGGAGGTGTTGCCCCGCGCACCGGTGCCCTTGGTGCCGCGACCGGCGGTCTTGCCCTTGGAGCCCTCACCGCGACCCACGCGGGTCTTGGGGGTGTGGGCGCCCGGGGCCGGACGCAGGTGGTGGACCTTGAGAGTCATTGTGTGTCCCTGCTCAGCTGATCTCTTCGACGGCGACCAGGTGCGGCACCGTCGCGACCATCCCGCGGATCTCGGGACGGTCCTCCTGGACGACCGAGTCGTTGATCCGCTTGAGGCCCAGCGAGCGCAGCGTCTGGCGCTGGTTGGGCTTGGTGCCGATCGCCGACCGGATCTGGGTGACCTTCAGCTGCGCCATCTCAGACCCCCTGGCCCGCACGCGCCCGCAGCATGGCCGCGGGAGCGACGTCCTCGAGCGGCAGACCGCGGCGGGCCGCGATCTCCTCGGGACGGACGAGCTCCTTCAGCGCCTGCATGGTCGCGTGCACGATGTTGATCGGGTTCGAGGACCCGAGGCTCTTGGAGAGCACGTCGTGGATGCCGGCGCACTCGAGCACGGCACGCACCGGGCCACCGGCGATGACACCGGTACCGGGGCTGGCCGGCTTGAGCAGCACGACACCGGCCGCCGCCTCACCCTGCACCGGGTGCGGGATGGTGCTGGCGATGCGCGGCACCTTGTAGAAGTGCTTCTTGGCCTCCTCGACGCCCTTGGCGATCGCCGCGGGCACCTCCTTGGCCTTGCCGTAGCCGACGCCCACGGTGCCGTCGCCGTCGCCCACGATCACCAGGGCGGTGAAGCTGAAGCGCCGACCACCCTTGACGACCTTGGACACGCGGTTGATGGCCACCACGCGCTCGATGAAGTTGCTCTTCTCGGCAGGCGCGCCGCCGGGCCCCCGCCCGCCGTCACGACGGTCCCGGCGGTCGTTGCCGCCGCCAGCGCCGCCGCCGCGTCGCTGTGGTCCTGGCATCAGACGTCCCTCTCGATCTGCTCGTCGCTCATCAGAAGTCCAGCCCGCCCTCGCGCGCGCCGTCGGCCAGCGCCGCGATGCGGCCCTGGTACCGGTTGCCGCCCCGGTCGAAGACGACCGCGGTGATCCCGGCCGCCTTGGCGCGCTCGGCCACCAGGGCGCCGACCTGGCGGGCCAGCGTGGACTTGTCGCCCTCGGCACTGCGCAGGCTGGCGTCCAGCGTCGAGGCACTGACCAGGGTACGGCCGACGGTGTCGTCGACGACCTGGACGTGGATGTGCCGCGAGCTGCGGTTGACCACCAGGCGCGGGCGCTTCGGGGTGCCGCCCACGCGCTTGCGCAGGCGGGTGTGCCGGCGCAGACGGGAGACCCGCCGTGCAGTGCTGATGTCGGTGCCGACGGGCTTGTGGACCCGAGCGCCACTCTTCTCGGTCTGTGCCATCACTTACCCGTCTTCCCGACCTTGCGCTTGACGACCTCGCCCTGGTAGCGCACGCCCTTGCCCTTGTACGGGTCCGGACGGCGCAGCCCACGGATGTTGGCCGCGACCTGCCCCACCAACTGCTTGTCGATCCCGGCCACCCGCAGGCGGGTCGGGGACTCGACGGTGAAGGTGATGCCCTCGGGGGCCCTCACCGGCACCGGGTGGCTGTAGCCCAGGGCGAACTCGAGGTCCGACCCGCGGGCCTGCACGCGGTACCCGACACCGACGATCTCGAGGGTCTTGGTGTAACCCTCGGTGACGCCGGTGATCATGTTGGCGATGAGCGTGCGCGACAGCCCGTGCAGAGCACGGCTCTCCCGCTCGTCATCCGGCCGCTGCACCTGCAGCGTGCCGTCCTCGCCGCGCTCGACGGTGATCGGCGAGGCGACGGTGTGGCTCAGCGTGCCCTTGGGGCCCTTGACGCTCAGCGTCTGGCCCTCGATGGTGACGTCCACGCCACCGGGCACGGGAATCGGCAGTCGTCCGATCCGCGACATGTCACTCGCTCCTCACCAGACGTAGGCGAGGACTTCCCCACCCACGCCCTTCTTGTTCGCCTGGCGGTCGGTCAGCAGCCCGGTCGAGGTGGAGATGATGGCCACCCCTAGGCCGCCCAGCACCTTCGGCAGCGCGTTGGACTTGGCGTACACCCTCAGACCGGGCTTGGAGACGCGCCGGACGCCGGCGATGCTCCGCTCACGGTTGGGGCCGTACTTGAGGTCCACCACCAGCTCCTTGCGGGTGGTGCCGTCCTTCTCGACCTCGTTGACGGTCCAGCCGGCGATGTAGCCCTCCTGCTGGAGGATCTCGGCGATGTGCGTCTTCAGCTTGGACGACGGCATGGTCGTGGAGTCGTGGTACGCCTGGTTGGCGTTCCGGATCCGCGTCAGCATGTCGGCGATCGGGTCGGTCATCGTCATGGGTGTCGTGCCTCTCTCGCCGCGGTTCCTCACGCGGTCTCGCGCGGGCCTCTCGGCGATCGGTGGTGCTTCGGGTGTGGTGAGGCGCTGGAACGGCCCGCTCCCGGGGCCCGCCGCGAGCTTGCGAGCGGTGGGGAGGAGCGGGTCCTTTACCAGCTGGACTTGCTGACGCCCGGCAGCTCGCCGGCGTGTGCCATCTCCCGCAGGCAGATCCGGCACAGGCCGAACTTGCGGAAGACCGAGTGCGGACGACCGCACCGCTGGCACCGGGTGTAGCCGCGGACCGCGAACTTCGGCTTGCGGGCCGCCTTGTTGATCAGCGCCTTCTTGGCCATGTGGGTGTCTCCTCCCCCGGCTCAGCGGGTGGTGGTGACGACGGGCTGGCCGGCGAACGGAAAGCCCAGCAGGCGGAGGAGCTCGCGACCCTCCTCGTCGTTCGTGGCGGTGGTGACCAGCGTGATGTCCATGCCGCGCGGACGGTCGATCTTGTCGACGTCGATCTCGCGGAACATCGACTGCTCCGTCAGGCCGAACGTGTAGTTGCCGTGACCGTCGAACTGCTTGGCGTTGAGCCCGCGGAAGTCACGGATGCGGGGCAGTGCCAGCGACAGCAGCCGGTCCAGGAACTCCCACATGCGGTCGCCGCGGAGGGTGACCTTCGCGCCGATCGGCATGCCCTCGCGCAGCTTGAACTGGGCGATGGACTTGCGGGCCCGGACGACGGCCGGCTTCTGCCCGGTGATGGCGGTGAGGTCGCGGACCGCGCCGTCCATCAGCTTGGCATCACGGGTGGCCTCGCCGACGCCCATGTTGACGACGATCTTCGTCAGCCGCGGGATCTGCATGACGTTCTCGTAGCCGAACTCGTTCTGCAGCGCCGGGACGATCTCGTCGCGGTAGCGGGCGAGCATGCGGGGCAGCTCACGGGTGGGTGCACTCATGGCGTCAGAGGTCCTTACCGGTGCGCCGCGAGACCCGGATGCTGCGGCCTTCCTCGTCCTTGCGGTAGCCGACCCGGGTCGGCTTGTCCTCGGAGTCGATCACCATCACGTTGCTCACGTGGATGGGAGCCTCCTGCGTGACGATCCCGCCCGACTGGGCACCACGCTGGTTGGAGCTGATCCGGGTGTGCTTCTTGACCCGGCCCACGCCCTCGACGAGGACCTTCTGCAGCTTCGGGTAGGCGGCGATCACCCGGCCCTTGGCGCCCTTGTCCTTGCCGGACAGCACCACGACGGTGTCACCCTTCTTGACCTTCATCGACGGCGCCTTGGCCGTCGTGTCCTTCTTCGCAGCCATGGTCACAGCACCTCCGGAGCGAGCGAGATGATCCGCATGAAGCGCTTGTCGCGGAGCTCACGGCCCACCGGGCCGAAGATGCGCGTACCGCGCGGGTCGCCGCTGTCGCGGATGATGACGGCGGCGTTCTCGTCGAAGCGGATGTAGGAGCCGTCGGGACGACGACGCTCCTTCACCGTGCGGACGACGACGGCCTTCACGACGTCGCCCCGCTTGACCCCCGCACCGGGCAGCGCGTCCTTGACGGTGGCGACGATGACATCGCCGATGCCCGCGTAGCGTCGCCCCGACCCGCCGAGCACCCGGATGCAGAGGATCTCCTTCGCACCGGTGTTGTCGGCGACCCGCAGTCGCGACTCCTGCTGGATCACGTCCTTACTCCCTGATCTCAGTTGTGACAGCCGGGCCGGAACGGTGAACCGGCTGTCCGGCACCCACGTGCGGACGCACCGGCAGCGTCAGCCGCCGGTGCGTCCGTGCACGGGTACCGGGATGGGCGCGCACCCGCAAGAGCGCGCCAGTCGTCCAGGGTACTCGCTCCTGGACCCGCCCCGGAGGGCGCCTCCGACGGGGACCACGCGGGTCCCCGTCTGACCTACTTGGCCTTCTCGAGGACCTCGACCAGCCGCCACCGCTTGGTGGCCGACGTCGGCCGGGTCTCCATGATCTGCACGCGGTCACCGATGCCGGCGACCTGCTGCTCGTCGTGGGCCTTCAGCTTGCTGGTGCGACGGATGACCTTGCCGTAGAGGCCGTGCTTCACGCGGTCCTCGACCTCGACGACGATGGTCTTGTCCATCTTGTCGCTGACCACGAGACCCTCGCGGACCTTGCGGTAGCCACGGCCGGCCAGGCCGGGGCCCGACGCGGTCGCCTCGTTGACGCTCGCCGGCTGGGGCTCGCTCATGCCACACCCTCGTTCGGGGCGACCGAGAGGCCCAGCTCGCGCTCGCGCATGATCGTGTAGATCCGGGCGATGTCGCGGCGGACCGTCTGCAGCCGCCGGTTGTTGTCCAGCTGGCCGGTGGCCACCTGGAACCGCAGGTTGAACAGTTCTTCCTTCGACTCGCGCAGCCGCGTGGCGAGCTCCTCGGCGGAGAGCTCACGCAGCTCGGGAGCGGTCAGACCGGCGGCCATCACACCTCTCCTTCACGAGTGATGAAGCGGCACTTCATCGGCAGCTTGTGGATCGCGCGGCGCATCGCCTCGCGGGCCACCGGCTCGGCCACGCCCGACAGCTCGAACATGATCCGGCCCGGCTTGACGTTGGCGACCCACCACTCCGGCGAACCCTTACCGGAACCCATGCGGGTCTCGGCCGGCTTCTTGGTGAGGGGGCGGTCCGGGTAGATGGAGATCCAGACCTTCCCGCCACGGCGGATGTGGCGGGTCATGGCGATACGAGCGGACTCGATCTGCCGGTTGGTCACGTACGCCGGCTCGAGCGCCTGGATGGCGTACTCACCGAAGTTGATCTCGGTACCGCCCTTGGCACGACCCGAGCGGCTCGGGTGGTGCTGCTTGCGGTGCTTGACGCGCCGTGGGATCAGCACGTGTCAGCCCTCCGTGGGGTTCTGCGCGGCCGTGTTCTCGGCCGCAGCGGTGGCCTCGGGGCCGGCGGCGTCCGCGACGGACTGCTGGGAGGCAGCGTCGCCGGAGGTCGCGGCCACCGCGCTGTCGGTGGTGTCGACGGCGGGGCCGGTCGAGGACTCGGCAGCGGCGCGGCCGGCCTCGGTCCCGCCCGCGGTGGTGCCCGAGGAGCCCGAGCGGCGCGGACGCTGCGAGCGCTCACGGCGCTGCTGCCGGGCGGCGAGGGCCTCGAGGGCGTCCCGCTCGGCACGCGAGCCGCTGGCGTCGCCCTTGTAGATCCAGACCTTCACGCCGATGCGGCCGAAGGTGGTCCGGGCCTCGTAGATGCCGTAGTCGATGTTCGCCCGGAGGGTGTGCAGCGGCACCCGCCCCTCGCGGTAGAACTCCGACCGGCTCATCTCGGTGCCACCCAGGCGACCGGAGCACTGCACCCGGATGCCCTTGACCTGCGGGCTGCGCTGGGCCGACTGCATGGCCTTGCGCATGGCCCGGCGGAAGCTGACCCGGCTGGAGAGCTGCTCGGCGACGCCCTGGGCGACCAGCTGCGCGTCGGACTCGGGGTTCTTGACCTCGAGGATGTTCAGCTGCACCTGCTTGCCGGTGAGCTTCTCCAGCTCGCCGCGGATGCGGTCGGCCTCCGCACCGCGCCGGCCGATGACGATGCCCGGCCGGGCGGTGTGGATGTCGACGCGGACCCGGTCACGGGTGCGCTCGATCTCGACCTTGGAGATGCCGGCCCGCTCCATGCCCTTGGACATGAGCTTGCGGATCGCGACGTCTTCCTTGACGTAGTCCTTGTACAGCTTGTCGGCGTACCACCGGGACTTGTAGTCGGTGGTGATACCCAGACGGAACCCGTGCGGGTTGACCTTCTGACCCACTAGCGGGTCCCTCCCCTCGTGTTGCTCTTCTGCTGCGCGGCCGGGCCGGACTGCCCGGTGCGGCGGCGGGCCGTGCGCGACTTGCCGGCGAGCTCGGTGCTGGAGGAGACCTCCGCGACCTCGACGGTGATGTGGCAGGTCCGCTTGTTGATGCGGTAGGCGCGGCCCTGCGCCCGCGGACGGATCCGCTTGAGCGTCGGGCCCTCGTCGACGTACGCCGCGCTGACGACCAGCGCCGCGGGGTCGAGCCGCAGGTTGTGCTCGGCGTTGGCGACCGCGCTGGCGACCACCTTGAGGACCGGCTCGCTGGCGGCCTGCGGCGCGTAGCGCAGCAGTGCCAGGGCCTCGTCGGTCGGCAGGTAGCGGATGAGGTCCACCACCCGGCGTGCCTTCATGGGGGTGACGCGGACGAACCGGGCGGTGGCCCGGGCGACCGGCGTCTCCTGTCCCAGCTGGGATGTCATGGGGATCTCTCTCTACCTGGTCAGCCGCGCCGGGACCGGCGGTCGTCCTTCACGTGCCCACGGAAGGTGCGGGTGGGCGCGAACTCGCCGAGCTTGTGCCCGACCATCGCCTCGGTCACGAAGACCGGCACGTGCTTGCGGCCGTCGTGGACGGCGATCGTGTGGCCGAGCATGTCCGGGATGATCGTCGAACGGCGCGACCAGGTCCGGATCACGTTCTTGGTGCCCTTGTCGTTCTGCGCGTCCACCTTCTTGAGCAGGTGGTCGTCGACGAACGGGCCCTTCTTCAGGCTGCGTGGCATGTCTGTCGGACTCCTCTACCCGCTCAGCGCTTCTTGTTGGTGCGCCGGCGGCGCACGATCAGGGCGTCACTGGCCTTGCGCTTGCGCGTGCGGCCCTCCGGCTTGCCCTTCGGGTTCACCGGGTGGCGACCACCGGAGGTCTTGCCCTCACCACCACCGTGCGGGTGGTCCACCGGGTTCATGGCGACACCGCGGACGGTCGGGCGCTTGCCCTTCCACCGCATGCGGCCGGCCTTGCCCCAGTTGATGTTCGACTGCTCGGCGTTGCCCACCTCGCCGACGGTCGCGCGGCAGCGGACGTCGACGTTGCGGATCTCGCCCGACGGCATGCGCAGCTGCGCCAGCCGCCCCTCACGGGCGACCAGCTGGACGCTGGTGCCAGCCGACCGGGCGATCTTGGCGCCGCCACCGGGCCGCAGCTCGATGGCGTGGACCACCGTGCCGACGGGGATGTTGCGCAGCGGCAGGTTGTTGCCCGGCTTGATGTCGGCCGAGGGACCGCACTCCACCGTGTCGCCCTGCTTCAGTCGGGCCGGCGCGATGATGTAGCGCTTCTCGCCGTCGGCGAAGTGCAGCAGCGCGATGCGCGAGGTGCGGTTCGGGTCGTACTCGATGTGCGCGACCTTCGCCGGCACGCCGTCCTTGTCGGCTCGACGGAAGTCGATGACCCGGTAGGCGCGCTTGTGCCCGCCACCCTGGTGCCGCGCGGTGACCTTCCCGTGGACGTTGCGCCCGCCGCGACCGTGCAGCGGCCGGACCAGCGACTTCTCGGGATGGTCGCGGGTGACCTCGGCGAAGTCGGCGACGCTGGAGCCGCGGCGGCCCGGCGTCGTCGGCTTGTACTTGCGGATAGCCATTGCTGACTCAGTTCCTCTGTCTCTGGTCCGATCGGTCGCGGCGCTCAGGCGCCGGGACCACCGAAGATCTCGATGCGGTCGCCGGGCGCCAGCGAGACGATCGCGCGCTTGGTGTCCTTGCGCTTGCCGAGCTTGTTGCCCCGGCTGCGCTTGCGCTTGCCCTGGCGGTTGATCGTGTTCACGCCGAGGACCTTCACGTTGAAGACCTGCTCGACCGCGATCTTGATCTGCGTCTTGTTGGCCTCGGGCAGGACGACGAACGTGTACTGGTTCTCGTCGAGCAGCCCGTAGCTCTTCTCCGAGATGACCGGGGACAGCAGGACGTCCCGGGGGTCGCGGACGCTCACGCCTTCTCCTCGGTGGTGTCGGTGGCGGTGTCGAGGTCGGTGGTGCCCTCGGCCGGCTGGATGGACGGGATGGCACCCGGCACGTCCGGCGTCGTCAGGTCGGGCTTGGCGACCTCACGGCCCTTCGACGGCCCGGCGACGAACTCGGCGAGCGCGGCCTCGGTGAAGACGACCTCGTCGGCGACCAGCACGTCGTAGGTGTTGAGCTGGCCGGCCTCGAGCAGGTGCACCTGCGGCAGGTTGCGCAGGCTCACCCAGCTGAGCGTGTCGTCGCGGTCGAGGACCACGAGCACCCGCCGGGCCTGGGTGACCGACTGGAGGGTCGCCAGCGCGGCCTTGGTCTTCGGCGCGTCGCCGTCGACGAAGGTGCTCACCACGTGCACACGGTTCTCGCGGGCCCGGTCGGAGAGGGCACCGCGCAGAGCGGCCGCCTTCATCTTCTTCGGGGTCTTCTGCGAGTAGTCGCGCGGCTGGGGACCGTGGACGATGCCACCGCCCTCGAACTGCGGCGCGCGGATCGAGCCCTGCCGGGCGCGGCCGGTGCCCTTCTGGCGGTAGGGCTTGGCGCCACCACCGCTGACCTGGCCCCGGGTCTTCGTCGCGTGCGTGCCCTGGCGCGCGGCGGCCAACTGGGCCACGACGACCTGGTGCATGAGCGAGACGTTGGCCGACGCGTCGAAGAGCTCACCGGGCAGCGTGACGCTGCCGGAGGTCTCCCCCGCCGGGGTCCGGACGTCGACCTGCCGGTCGGTCCGGGTGTCGGTGGCCTGGGTCACTGGTTCTCACTCCCCACGGGCCCGCCCTTGACGGCCGAGCGGACGAGCACGAGGCCGCCCTTCGGGCCGGGGATCGCGCCCTTGATCAGCAGCAGCCCGCGCTCGACGTCCACCTTGTGGACGTTCAGCGACAGGGTCGTCGTCTTGACCGCGCCCATGCGGCCGGCCATGCGCAGGCCCTTGAACACGCGGCCGGGGGTCGAGGCCCCGCCGATGGAACCGGGCGACCGGTGCTTGCGCTGGGTGCCGTGCGCGGCACCCAGGCCGCGGAAGCCGTGCCGCTTCATGACACCGGCCGTGCCCTTGCCCTTGCTGGTGCCGATGACGTCGACCTTGGCCACGCCGTCGAGGACCTCGGCGGTCAGCTCCTGGCCGACCGTGTAGTCCGACGCGTCCTTCGTGCGCAGCTCGACCAGGTGGCGGCGCGGCGTCACGCCCGCCTTGGCGAAGTGCCCGCCCTCGGGCCTGTTCACCTTGCGCGGGTCGATCTCACCGAACCCGAGCTGGACGGCGCTGTAGCCGTCGACCTCGGGGGTGCGCACCTGGGTCACCACACACGGGCCCGCCTTGACGACGGTCACCGGCACGATGCGGTTGTTCTCGTCGAAGACCTGGGTCATGCCCAGCTTCTCGCCGAGGAGACCACGGAATGTGCTCGCCATGTCTGCTGACTGCCCTTACTGGATGTTGACGTCGACCGAGGCCGGCAGGTCGATGCGCATGAGCGCGTCGACCGTCTTCGGCGTCGGGTCGAGGATGTCGATGAGGCGCTTGTGCGTGCGCATCTCGAAGTGCTCGCGCGAGTCCTTGTACTTGTGCGGCGAGCGGATGACGCAGTACACGTTCTTCTCCGTCGGCAGCGGCACCGGGCCGACGACGCGCGCACCGGTCTTGGTCACCGTGTCGACGATGCGCCGCGCCGAGGCGTCGATCGCCTCGTGGTCGTAGGCCTTCAGCCGGATGCGGATCTTCTGTCCCGCCATCGCTGTCTTCTGCTCCTGCCGATCGGTGTCAGTTCTTGCTGGGAACGCCGGGTGTCCCGGACCTCATCCGGTCTGGCCCCAGCGGGGTGGGTGTCCGTGCACACAGGCACGGCCACCCGAGGACGGGCGGCGGCGCAGGGGTGCGCCACCGCCCGTCGGGGTGTTACTTGAGGATCTTGGTGACGCGACCGGCGCCGACGGTGCGGCCACCCTCACGGATGGCGAACCGCAGGCCCTCCTCCATGGCGATCGGCTGGATGAGCTCGACCGTCATCTCGGTGTTGTCGCCCGGCATGACCATCTCGGTGCCGGCCGGCAGGGTCACGACGCCCGTGACGTCCGTGGTCCGGAAGTAGAACTGCGGACGGTAGTTGTTGAAGAAGGGCGTGTGACGACCACCCTCGTCCTTCGAGAGGATGTAGACCGAGCCCTCGAAGTTCGTGTGCGGGGTGATCGAGCCCGGCTTCACGACGACCTGACCGCGCTCGACGTCCTCGCGCTTGATCCCGCGCAGCAGCAGGCCCACGTTGTCGCCGGCCTGGCCCTGGTCGAGCAGCTTGCGGAACATCTCGACGCCGGTGACGGTCGTCTTGGTCGAGTTCGGGCGGATGCCGACGATCTCGATCTCCTCGGAGACCTTGACGATGCCGCGCTCCACGCGACCGGTCACGACGGTGCCGCGGCCGGTGATGGTGAAGACGTCCTCGACCGGCATGAGGAACGGCTTGTCGATCTCACGCTGCGGCTCCGGGATGGCGGTGTCGACAGCGTTCATGAGCTCCATGAGCTTGTCGCCCCACTCGGCGTCGCCCTCGAGGGCCTTCAGCGCCGAGACGCGGACCACGGGGACGTCGTCGCCCGGGAACTCGTACTCGGACAGCAGCTCGCGGACCTCCAGCTCAACGAGCTCGAGGATCTCCTCGTCGTCGACCATGTCGGCCTTGTTGAGCGCCACGACGATGTAGGGGACGCCGACCTGGCGCGCCAGGAGCACGTGCTCCTTGGTCTGCGGCATCGGGCCGTCGGTCGCGGCGACCACCAGGATGGCGCCGTCCATCTGCGCCGCACCGGTGATCATGTTCTTGATGTAGTCGGCGTGCCCGGGGCAGTCGACGTGCGCGTAGTGACGGTTCTCCGTCTGGTACTCGACGTGGGCGATCGAGATCGTGATGCCGCGAGCCTTCTCCTCGGGCGCCTTGTCGATCTGGTCGAAGGCCGACGCCTCGTTGAGGTTCGGGTACTTGTCGTGCAGCACCTTGGTGATCGCCGCGGTCAGCGTGGTCTTGCCGTGGTCGATGTGCCCGATGGTGCCGATGTTGACGTGCGGCTTGGTCCGCTCGAACTTGGCCTTGGCCACTGGGTTCCTCTCTCCGTGGTTACGCAGGTGGTGCGTGCTCTGGGGTGGGCTGTGCTCGGGGTGGCGAGTTACTCGCCGGTGGCCTTCGCGATGATCTCCTTGGCCACGTTCTGCGGGACCTCCGCGTAGCTGTCGAAGACCATCGTGTAGCTGGCCCGCCCCTGGGTGCGGCTGCGCAGGTCGCCCACGTAGCCGAACATCTCCGAGAGCGGGACGAGCGCCCGGACGACGCGGGCGCCGGAGCGCTCCTCCATCGCCTGGATCATCCCGCGCCGGGAGTTCAGGTCGCCGATGACGTCACCCATGTAGTCCTCGGGCGTCACGACCTCGACGGCCATCATCGGCTCGAGCAGGGCCGGGCTGGCCTTGCGCGCGGCCTCCTTGAAGACCATGGAGCCGGCGATCTTGAAGGCCATCTCCGAGGAGTCGACCTCGTGGTACTGGCCGTCCACCAGCGTCGCCTTGACACCGACGACCGGGTAGCCGGCGAGGATGCCGTACTGCATGGCGTCCTGCATGCCCGCGTCCACGGACGGGATGTACTCCCGCGGGACGCGACCACCGGTGACGGCGTTGACGAACTCGTAGGTCGGGCCGTCGCCGGTCACCTCGAGCGGCTCGATGGTCACCTGGACCTTGGCGAACTGCCCGGACCCACCGGTCTGCTTCTTGTGGGTGTAGTCGTACTTCTCGACCGCCTTGCGGATGGTCTCGCGGTAGGCGACCTGGGGCTTGCCGACGTTGGCCTCGACCTTGAACTCGCGCCGCATGCGGTCGACCAGGATCTCCAGGTGCAGCTCGCCCATGCCCGAGATGACCGTCTGACCGGTCTCCTCGTCGAGGCGGACCTGGAAGGTCGGGTCCTCCTCGGCCAGCTTCTGGATGGCGGTGCCGAGCTTCTCCTGGTCGCCCTTGGTCTTGGGCTCGATGGCGACCGAGATGACCGGCGCGGGGAACGTCATCGACTCGAGGATGACCGGCTTCTGCGGGTCGCAGAGGGTGTCACCCGTCGTCGTCTGCTTCATGCCGTTGACCGCGACGATCTGGCCGGCGCCCACGCCCGCACGCTCTTCGCGCTTGTTGGCGTGCATCTGGTAGATCTTGCCGACCCGCTCCTTGCGGTCCTTGGTGCTGTTGAGCACCGGGGACCCGGCGTCCAGACGCCCGGAGTACACGCGGATGTAGGTCAGCTTGCCCAGGTGCTGGTCGGTCTGGATCTTGAAGGCCAGCGCCGAGAACGGCTCGTCCTCGTCGGCGTGCCGCAGGACCTCGGTCTCGCCGTCCATGGCCGTGCCGACGATCGCACCGACGTCCAGCGGGCTGGGCAGGTAGTCCACGACGGCGTCGAGGAGCGGCTGCACGCCCTTGTTCTTGAACGCGGTGCCGGTGAGTACCGGGTTGACCTGCGCGGCGATGGTCGCCTTGCGGATCGCGGCCTTCAGGGTCTCGACGGAGATGTCCTCGCCGCCGAGGTAGGCCTCCATGATGGCGTCGTCGGTCTCGGCGACACCCTCGAGCAGCTTCTCGCGGTACTCGGCGGCCTGGTCGGCGAGCTCGGCCGGGATCTCCTCGACCGCGTAGTCCTCACCCATCGCGGTGTCGCCACGCCAGGTGAGCGCACGCATCTGGACCAGGTCCACGACGCCGATGAAGTCGGCCTCGGCACCGATCGGCAGCTGCAGCACCAGCGGGTTGGCGCCCAGGCGCTCGACCATCATGTCGACGCAGCGGAAGAAGTTCGCACCGGTGCGGTCGAGCTTGTTGACGAAGCACATGCGCGGGACGCCGTACTTCTCCGCCTGCCGCCAGACCTGCTCGGTCTGCGGCTCCACGCCGGCGACCCCGTCGTAGACCGCGACCGCACCGTCGAGCACCCGCAGGGACCGCTCCACCTCGACGGTGAAGTCGACGTGCCCGGGGGTGTCGATGATGTTGATGTCGTGACCGTTCCAGGAGCACTTCGTCGCGGCGGACGTGATGGTGATGCCGCGCTCCTGCTCCTGCTCCATCCAGTCCATCGTGGCCGCGCCGTCGTGGACCTCACCGATCTTGTAGTTGATACCGGTGTAGAAGAGGATGCGCTCGGTCGTCGTGGTCTTGCCGGCGTCGATGTGCGCCATGATCCCGATGTTGCGGGTCTTGGCGAGCTGGGCCTCGTTGCTGGCCATTCCTCACTCCTCTTTGCTTCGGGTCCGCGTGCGGACGTCCGGGGGTGGCCCGGACTCGTCCGCCGGCCGCGGGGTGCTGGCCGGGCCAGCGCGGTGCACCTACCAGCGGTAGTGCGCGAAGGCCTTGTTCGACTCGGCCATCTTGTGGGTGTCCTCGCGACGCTTGACCGCCGCACCCAGACCGTTGCTCGCGTCGAGCAGCTCGTTCATCAGGCGCTCGGTCATCGTCTTCTCACGACGGGCCCGGCTGTACTGGATCAGCCAGCGCAGGCCGAGGGTGGTGCTGCGCGAGGCGCGGACCTCGACCGGGACCTGGTAGGTCGCACCACCGACGCGGCGGCTGCGGACCTCGAGGGCCGGCTTGACGTTGTCCAGGGCGCGCTTGAGCGTGACCACCGGGTCGGTGTCGGTCTTGGCGCGGCAGCCCTCGAGGGCGCCGTAGACGATCGCCTCGGCGACCGAGCGCTTGCCGTCGACGAGCACCTTGTTGACCAGCTGGGTCACCAGCGGCGACTGGTACACCGGGTCGGCGACCAGTGGGCGGCGCGGTGCGGGGCCCTTGCGCGGCATGTCAGCTCTTCTCCTTCTTCGCGCCGTACCGGCTGCGAGCCTGCTTGCGGTTGCGGACACCCTGGGTGTCGAGCGAGCCGCGGATGATCTTGTAGCGCACGCCGGGGAGGTCCTTCACGCGGCCGCCGCGCACGAGCACCATCGAGTGCTCCTGCAGGTTGTGGCCGACGCCCGGGATGTAGGCGGTCACCTCGATGCCACTGGTGAGGCGGACGCGAGCGACCTTGCGCAGCGCCGAGTTCGGCTTCTTCGGCGTCGTCGTGTACACGCGGGTGCACACGCCACGACGCTGAGGGGAGCCCTTCAGCGCCGGGGTCTTGGTCTTCTCGACCTTGTCCTCGCGGCCCTTGCGGACCAGCTGGTTGATCGTGGGCATGGGTGGCCTGGATCTCCTACCTGCGCTGGGTCGTGCTGTGGACGGTGCTCTGCTGTGCCGGGTGCCGGTCCTGCCGGGGCCGTACCCGCCTCCGGCCGTGGTCCACCACCGGTCCCCGCGGTCGGGCGTGTCGCCTTCCCCAGGACCGGCCGGCGGTTCCAACCGGATCGGTCGCCCCCCGCGACTCGGCGCCACCACCTGTCGGCAGGCGCACCGCGAACGGGAGCAGGCCCAGGGCACCCTGGGCACGGCTGACCACGATACCCGCGTGCCGGAGACCGGTCAAAGCCGGGTCCACCACAGCTCGGCGGGCGGGTCGAGCCCTCCCCACCGGGATACGCGGGGTCAACGCCGTCCGGTGCCCGGGTGTTCCGGGCCGGCGGACCCGGTGCGGGCCGGGGGTGGCGCGACTGTAGCGGCTGCCGCTCGTGTCCGGGTCGCGCCGCCGGACCGACACCCCGGGCATGGAGGACTGTCGTACCCCGGCCCTACGGTCGGTGCCAGGACGCCCACCCAGCGCAACCGGAGGATCCCGTGCACCTCGACCTCGCCCGCGAGCTGAAGGCCCACCTGTCGGCACGGCTGGCCCGGTCCGGCGAGCCGGTGACGGCCAGCGACGTCGGCGGTCGGCGGTGGGCCCGCCCGGCCCTGGGGCTGGCCCCGGTCGGCCCGGACCAGGCCCACCTGGCCATCCGGCTGGCGGCGAAGGAGGACGCCGACGTCCTCCTGGCCGGGCTGGACGACGCGGTGCTCGACGAGGTCGACGTCCGCGTCATCGGCGCCGTCCGGGCACTGTCCGCCCCTACTCCGGAGAACCTGCAGTGGCGCACGCGGCCGCTGGCCCCCGGACTCTCGGTGGCCCACCCGGGGGTCTCCGCCGGGACCCTCGGGGGCTTCGTCCGGGTCGGGGGGCGGCTGGCGATCCTGTCCAACAACCACGTGCTGGCCGCCAGCGACGCCGCCGCGGTGGGCGACCCGGTCCTGCAGCCGGGCCCGGCCGACGGCGGGGATCCGGCGGCCGACCGCGTCGCGACCCTGACGGCCTTCGAGCGGTTCACCGCCGACCGGGCCAACCGGGTGGACGCCGCGGTCGCCACCGTCGACGCGGAGGTGCCGCTCGAGCCGGGCCGGCTCCCCGGTGGGCCGCTGGCGGCCGACCCCGTCGAGGTGGACGACGTCGAGCCCGACGAGCGGGTGGAGAAGGTCGGGCGCACCACCGGGCACACGGTCGGCCGGGTCAGCGCCGTGGAGGTCGACGGCGTGGCCGTGCAGTACGACCAGGGCGTCTACACCTTCGACGACCAGATCGAGATCGACGGCGTCGCGGGCGCCTTCAGCGCCGGCGGCGACAGCGGCTCGGTGATCTGGCGGAGCGCCGACCGCGCTCCGCTCGGCCTGCTCTTCGCCGGCAGCGAGACGGGTGGGCGCGTCGGGGGCGGGGTCACCTTCGCCAACCCCCTGGCGACCGTGCTGTCGGTCCTCGACCTCCGGTGGGTCGCCTCCTGAGCTGCCGGCCCCGTCCAGGGCACCGCCCTGAGCTGGCGAGGGGTGGGGAGGGCGGGGTCCTTTCCCTGTTCTCTGGCCGCTCGACAGGGCACCATGGGGTGCATGACCGACCGCGCGTCCGCCCGAGCCGCGAAGAGCGCCCTCAGCCACCGACTGGCGGCCGACCCGGGCGTCGTCGGTGTCGGGCTGGCCCGCCGGGACAGCGGCTACGTGGTGAAGGTCGACCTGGCCGACGCGCACGCCGCCGAGCGGGTGCCCGGGGACGTCGACGGCGTCCGCGTGGTGACCGAGGTCGTCGGGGTCGTCCGGCCGCTCTGAGGCCGGACCGGACGCACCTCCCCACCCCGCTACGGTCGGCGGCGGCGCCAATGGTGGCGTCGCCGACCTGAGGAGTGCACGTGCGCATCGGCATCCAGGCCAGCTACAGCGGGGGGTTCCGCGAGACCGCCGCGGAGATCCGCGAGCTCGAGTCGGCGGGACTCGACCTCGCGACGGTCGCGGAGGTCTACACCTTCGACGCCGTCAGCCAGCTGGGCTACCTGGCCGCGGTGACCGAGCGGGTCGAGCTGATGAGCGGCATCTTCCCGATCTACAGCCGCACCCCCGCGCTGACCGCCATGACCGCGGCGGGGCTGGACTTCGTGTCCGGCGGCCGCTTCACCCTCGGGCTCGGCGCCTCCGGCCCCCAGGTGATCGAGGGCTGGCACGGCGTCCCCTATGACGCCCCGCTGCAGCGGACCCGCGAGGTCGTAGGGATCTGCCGGCAGGTGTGGCGCCGGGAGCGGCTGGTCCACGAGGGCCCCAAGTACACGATCCCGCTGCCGGCCGAGCAGGGCACCGGCCTGGGCAAGCCGCTGAAGCTGATCAACACGCCGGTGCGCGACCGGATCCCGGTCATGCTGGCCGCGATCGGCCCCAAGAACGTCGAGCTGGCCGCGGAGATCGCCGAGGCGTGGGAGCCGATCTTCTTCATGCCGGAGCGGGCGGGCACCGTGTGGGGCGACTCGCTGGCCGCCGGGAAGGCCAAGCGCGACCCGGCCCTCGGTGACCTGCAGATCGTCGTGGGCGTGCCGGTCGCCATCGGGGACGACGTGGAGCCGATGCTCGACCTGGTGCGACCCCAGCTCGCGCTCTACATCGGCGGCATGGGCGCCCGCGGCAAGAACTTCTACAACGACCTGGCCCGCCGCTACGGCTACGAGGACGAGGCCCGGACCATCCAGGACCTCTACCTCGACGGCAGGAAGGACGAGGCGGCCGCCGTCGTCCCCGAGGAGCTCGTGCGTGCGGTCTCCCTCGTGGGGCCGGAGTCGCACGTCGCCGAGCGGGTCGCCGCCTTCCGCGAGGCGGGCGTCACCACGCTGATGCTGCAGCCCCTCGACGACAGCCGGGAGGCCCGGCTGCGGACGGTCGAGACGATGAAGCGCCTGGCCGGCTGAGCACGGGGGTCCCGGAGCGGGCGTCGGGGGTCAGCGACCGGGGCCCTTGCCGCCCCCTCGCGTCGGGGCCGCCAGCTGCGAGCAGGTGTTGGCGACGTCGCCGCCGGCCGGTCGGGTCACCGTCTGGCTGACCGGCGGCTTCTGGCCGGTGGTCACCCAGGACGTGAGGCGCTGGAACGCCTCGCGGTAGCAGGGCAGGATCGGCCGGATCTCCGTGGGGTACAGGTCGTGCCGGTCGTCCACGTGGTTGCCGTCCTCGATCACGTAGTACCGGTGCAGCCTGGCCCGGCCCGAGTCGGCGATCATCTCGGTGTAGACGTCGGAGTCGGCGTTGATGGGGAGCAGCGCGTCGAGATCCCCGTGCAGGGTCAGCATCGGCCTACGGATGTCCCCGGTCAGGGACACCGAGGCGACGGCGTCCTTCACCTCCTGCGGGCGGGAGGCGTAGTCGTACTCGGCGTCGCACGCGGTCGGCGTCCCGGGGGCGGTGCCGGTGCGGCAGAACGGCGTGCCGGCCTCGGTGGCGCCGTCGTACCCCGGGTCGAATGCCTCCCGGTAGGTGCGCTGGGTGAGGTCCCAGTAGACGGCGTGGTGGTCGGGCCACAGGACCTCCGACCCCGGCTCGAAGCCGACGTCGTACATGCGCTGGCGCGCGGCCGGATCGGCCATGGCCTGGGGGTACTCACGGAGCGCGGTCGGCAGGTAGGTGAACAGGTTGGGACCCTCGGCGGTCATGAGCGTCCCCTCCCAGTCGACCCCGCCGTCGAAGAGGTCCGGGCGGTTCTCCAGCTGCCAGCGGGTGAGGTAGCCGCCGTTGGAGATGCCGGTCATCCAGGTGTACGAGGGACGGGACCCGTAGCGCTGGGCCACCACCTGCTCGGCGGCGATCGTCAGCTCGGAGACGCGGTCGTGCCACTCGCGCACCGCCTGACCCGGCGCGGACCGCGACCCGTTCTCGTAGAAGGAGGTGCCGGTGTTGCCCTTGTCGGTCGACGCGTAGGCGTAGCCCTGGGAGAGCATCCAGTCGCTGAGGATGTAGTCGGGGGCGTACTGCTTGCGCACCCCGGGCGCGCCGGTGACGACGAGCTGGCCGTTCCACTCCTCGGGCAGCCGGATGACGAACTGGGCGTCGTGGTTCCAGCCGTACGTCGTGTTGGTCGTGGAGTCGTCCGGGAAGTAGCCGTCGACCTGGATCCCGGCGCCCGCCGACGGGTTCACCGTCTGCTTGGAGTGCAGGCCCGCCCAGTCGCTGACGTCGCTGCGCCCCTTGGCGGCGAGTGCCGTGGCGGAGAGATCGGTGTGGCACTCGACGCGCTGGAGCTCTGCCCCCGGGACCTGGATCGCCTCCGCGTTCGCGCAGTGCCCGCCCGGCGCGGCCGCGGCCGGGGACGTGAGCCACGACGCGACGAGCAACGGGACCAGCGGGACCAGCGGGACCAGCGACCAGCGGCGGGCGGACATGGCGTACCCCTTCCGGGCAGCGGCGACCATCGGCACTGGACAACGAACCAGGACCCGTCCGGTGACGGCAACCGCAACGACCGGACCGCGCAGGGAGGCGGGACGCGCCCCTGACGACGAGAGGGCCCCGTGGACCTGACGGTCCACGGGGCCCTTCGCACCGTGCTGGAACGGCCGCCCCCTGCAGGGTCCCGCTACGAGCCTGCGAGCAGCGGGGGGCAGGGGGTGTTTTTCAGCCCCGCCAGTCGTACTCCTCCAGGCGCACGGCCTCGCCGCTGCCCTGACCGAAGACGTCGGGGCTGTAGTACTGCCCGTCGTCGTACCCGGCCATGGTGTAGACGGCGGCGCGGGCCTCCTCGGTCGGCTCGACCGTGATGTTCCGGTAGCGGCTGATGCCCGTACCCGCCGGGATCAGCTTTCCGATGATCACGTTCTCCTTGAGGCCGAGCAGGCTGTCGCTCTTGCCCTGGATCGCGGCGTCGGTGAGCACCTTCGTCGTCTCCTGGAAGGAGGCCGCCGACAGCCACGACTCGGTCGCGAGCGAGGCCTTGGTGATGCCCATGAGCACCGGACGAGCCGAGGCCGGCTCGCCGCCCTCGGCGACGACGCGGCGGTTCTCCGTCTCGAAGATCGTCCGCTCGACCAGCGCACCGGGCAGGAACTCCGTGGCGCCCGAGTCGATGATGGTCACCCGCTTCAGCATCTGCCGGATGATCACCTCGATGTGCTTGTCGTGGATCGACACGCCCTGGCTGCGGTAGACCTCCTGGACCTCGCGGACCAGGTGCAGCTGCACCTCGCGGGGGCCCATGATCCGCAGCACCTCGTGCGGGTCGACCGCACCCTCGGTGAGCTGCTCGCCGACCTCGACGTGGCCACCGTCCTCGACCCGCAGCCGCGAGCGACGCGACAGCTTGTCGTAGACGACCTCGTCGGAGCCGTCGTCCGGGGTGATCGTGAGCTTGCGGAACTGCTCGCCGTCCTCGATCCGGATGGTGCCGGCCAGCTCGGCGATCGGGGCCTTGCCCTTGGGGACGCGAGCCTCGAAGAGCTCCACCACACGCGGCAGACCGTGGGTGATGTCCTCACCCGCGACGCCACCGGTGTGGAAGGTGCGCATCGTCAGCTGCGTGCCGGGCTCACCGATCGACTGGGCGGCGATGATGCCGACCGCCTCGCCGACGTCCACCAGCTTGCCGGTCGCGAGGGAGCGGCCGTAGCAGGTGGCGCAGGTGCCCAGCAGCGACTCGCAGGTCAGGACGCAGCGGACCTTGACCTCCGAGACCCCGGCCTCGACCAGCTGGCTGATCAGGACGTCGCCGAGGTCGGCGCCGGCCTGGGCGATCAGCGTGCCGTCCTCGGCCGTCACGTCGGCGGCCAGGGCACGGGCGTAGACGCTGGTCTCCGCGTGCGGGTCACGGGTGAGCACGCCGTCCACCGAGGTGGCGATCGGCATGATCACGCCGCGCTCGGTGCCGCAGTCCTCCTCGCGGATGATGACGTCCTGGGAGACGTCGACCAGCCGGCGGGTGAGGTACCCGGAGTCCGCGGTACGGAGCGCCGTGTCGGCCAGACCCTTGCGGGCACCGTGCGTGGAGATGAAGTACTCCAGCACGGACAGACCCTCCCGGAAGTTGGCCTTGATCGGCCGCGGGATGATCTCGCCCTTGGGGTTGGCGACCAGACCACGCATGCCGGCGATCTGGCTGATCTGCATCATGTTGCCTCGGGCGCCCGAGTTGACCATGACCCAGACCGGGTTGGTGGTCGGGAAGTTGTCCACCATCGCCTGGCTGACCTCGGCCCGCGCGCGGGTCCAGATCTCGATCAGCTCGCCACGACGCTCGGCGTCGGTGATGACACCGCGCTCGTACTGGCGCTCGATCTGCCGGGCCTCGGCCTCGTGCCGGTCGAGGATCTCCTGCTTGGCCGGCGGGGTCACGACGTCGTCGATGGCGATGGTGACGCCCGAGCGGGTGGCCCAGCGGAAGCCGGCCGACTTGAGGGCGTCCAGCGTCGCCGCGACCTGCACCTTGGGGTAGCGCTCGGCGAGGTCGTTGACGATCGCCCCGAGCTCCTTCTTCGGCACCTGGTAGTTGACGAAGCGGTAGTCCTCGGGCAGGGCCTCGTTGAACAGCACCCGGCCCAGGCTGGTCTCGACCAGCGCGGGGGCACCCGGGGTCCAGTCCTCGGGCTGCTCCCACGCGGGGTTGACCTTGCCGTTGTCGACGCCGAACACCTCGTCGAGGCGGATGTACGCCCGCTCCTGCAGACCCAGCGCACCCTTGTCGAAGGCCATGATCGCCTCGGCGGTGGAGCCGTAGGCCGCCGGCCGGCCGCCGTCGGCCTCGTGCCGGCTGCGCACCAGGGTGGTCAGGTGGTACAGGCCCAGCACCATGTCCTGGGTCGGCGCGGTGATCGGACGACCGTCGGCCGGCGACAGGATGTTGTTCGACGACAGCATCAGGATCCGGGCCTCGGCCTGCGCCTCGGCCGACAGCGGCAGGTGCACCGCCATCTGGTCACCGTCGAAGTCCGCGTTGAAGGCGGTGCAGACGAGCGGGTGGATCTGGATGGCCTTGCCCTCGACCAGCTGCGGCTCGAAGGCCTGGATGCCCAGGCGGTGCAGCGTCGGCGCCCGGTTCAGCAGCACCGGGTGCTCGGTGATGACCTCCTCGAGCACGTCCCAGACGACCGGCCGCGCGCGCTCCACCATCCGCTTGGCGGACTTGATGTTCTGCGCGTGGTTGAGGTCGACCAGCCGCTTCATGACGAAGGGCTTGAACAGCTCCAGCGCCATCTGCTTGGGCAGGCCGCACTGGTGCAGCTTCAGCTGCGGGCCGACGACGATGACCGAACGGCCGGAGTAGTCGACGCGCTTGCCGAGCAGGTTCTGGCGGAACCGGCCCTGCTTGCCCTTGAGCAGGTCGCTCAGGGACTTCAGGGGACGGTTGCCGGGGCCGGTGACCGGCCGGCCGCGGCGGCCGTTGTCGAACAGCGCGTCCACGGACTCCTGGAGCATCCGCTTCTCGTTGTTGACGATGATCTCGGGCGCACCGAGGTCGAGCAGCCGCTTGAGCCGGTTGTTCCGGTTGATCACGCGGCGGTACAGGTCGTTCATGTCGCTGGTCGCGAAGCGGCCACCGTCGAGCTGCACCATCGGGCGCAGGTCCGGCGGGATGACCGGGACGCAGTCGAGCACCATGCCCATGGGCGAGTTGCGGGTCTGCAGGAACGCCGCGACGACCTTGAGCCGCTTGAGGGCGCGCAGCTTGCGCTGGCCCTTGCCGCTGCGGATGGTCTCGCGCAGCGAGGCGGCCTCGGCGTCGAGGTCGAAGTCGGCGAGCAGCTTCTGCAGCGCCGCGGCACCCATGCCGCCCTCGAAGTACTCACCGAAGCGGTCGCGCAGCTCGCGGTAGAGGCCCTCGTCGGCGATGAGCTGCTTGACCTCGAGCTTGCGGAAGGTGTCGAGCACCTCCTCGAGGCGGTCGATCTCCCGCTGGGCGCGGTCGCGCAGCTGGCGCATCTCGCGCTCGCCGCCCTCGCGCACCTTGCGGCGGACGTCGGACTTGGCGCCCTCGGCCTCGAGCTCGGCGAGGTCGGCCTCCAGCTTCTGCTGGCGGGCCTCCACCTCGGCGTCGCGGCGGCTCTCGAGGTTGTGCTTCTCCGCGCTGATCTCGGCCTCGATGGTCGGGAGGTCGCGGTGGCGCGTCTCGTCGTCGACCGAGGTGATCAGGTAGGCGGCGAAGTAGATGATCTTCTCGAGGTCCTTGGGCGCCAGGTCGAGCAGGTAGCCCAGACGCGAGGGGACGCCCTTGAAGAACCAGATGTGGGTGACCGGCGCGGCCAGCTCGATGTGGCCCATCCGCTCACGCCGCACCTTGGCGCGGGTCACCTCGACGCCGCAGCGCTCACAGATGATGCCCTTGAAGCGGACGCGCTTGTACTTGCCGCAGTAGCACTCCCAGTCCCGCGTGGGACCGAAGATCTTCTCGCAGAAGAGACCGTCCTTCTCCGGACGCAGCGTCCGGTAGTTGATGGTCTCGGGCTTCTTCACCTCACCGTGCGACCACTGACGGATGTCGTCGCCGCTGGCCAGACCGATGCGGAGCTCGTCGAAGAAGTTGACGTCGAGCACTGAGTGGACCCCTTTCCCGGGGCTCGGTTACTGCACTTCTCGATTGGTCGTTGGGGGGCGCCGGCCGGCCCCGGTGCTCGGGGCCGGCCGGCGGCCGATCACACGTCCTCGACGGACGACGGCTCGCGGCGGGACAGGTCGATGCCCAGCTCCTCCGCGGCCCGGAAGACCTCGTCGTCGGTGTCGCGGAGCTCGATGGCCTGCCCGTCGCCGGAGAGCACCTCGACGTTGAGGCACAGCGACTGCAGCTCCTTGAGCAACACCTTGAACGACTCGGGGATGCCCGGCTCGGGGATGTTCTCGCCCTTGACGATCGCCTCGTACACCTTGACGCGGCCGAGGATGTCGTCGGACTTGATGGTGAGCAGCTCCTGCAGCGCGTAGGCCGCGCCGTAGGCCTGCATCGCCCAGCACTCCATCTCACCGAAGCGCTGGCCACCGAACTGCGCCTTACCACCCAGCGGCTGCTGCGTGATCATCGAGTAGGGGCCGGTCGACCGGGCGTGGATCTTGTCGTCGACCAGGTGCAGCAGCTTCAGGATGTAGACGTAGCCGACCGAGATCGCCTCGGGGAAGGGCTCCCCGGAGCGGCCGTCGAACAGCCGCGCCTTGCCGGTGGGCTGCACCATCCGGTCGCCGTCACGGTTCGGGATCGTCGAGCCGAGCAGGCCGACGATCTCCTCCTCGCGGGCACCGTCGAACACCGGGGTCGCCGTCCGGGTGCCCGGCTCGGCGGCACGCGCGGCCTCCGGCAGGTTGGCCGCCCACTCCGGGGTGCCCTCGACCTGCCAGCCGGACTTGGCGACCCACCCGAGGTGGGTCTCCAGGACCTGGCCGACGTTCATCCGACCCGGGACGCCGAGCGGGTTGAGGACGATGTCCACCGGGGTGCCGTCCTCGAGGAACGGCATGTCCTCCTGCGGCAGGATCTTCGCGATGACGCCCTTGTTGCCGTGGCGGCCGGCGAGCTTGTCGCCGTCGGAGATCTTGCGCATCTGGGCGACGTAGACCCGGATCAGCTCGTTGACGCCGGCGGGCAGCTCGTCGCCGTCCTCGCGCGAGAACACGCGGACGCCGATGACCTTGCCGGACTCGCCGTGCTTGACCTTGAGGCTGGTGTCGCGGACCTCGCGGGCCTTCTCACCGAAGATCGCCCGCAGCAGCCGCTCCTCGGGGGTCAGCTCGGTCTCGCCCTTCGGCGTGACCTTGCCGACGAGGATGTCGCCGGGGACGACCTCGGCACCAATGCGGATGATGCCGCGCTCGTCGAGGTCGGCGAGGACCTCCTCGGAGACGTTCGGGATGTCCCGGGTGATCTCCTCGGCACCGAGCTTGGTGTCGCGGGCGTCGACCTCGAACTCCTCGATGTGGATCGAGGACAGGACGTCGTCCTGCACGAGGCGCTGCGACAGGATGATCGCGTCCTCGTAGTTGTGGCCCTCCCACGGCATGAAGGCGACGAGCAGGTTCTTGCCCAGCGCCATCTCGCCCTGGTCGGTGCACGGCCCGTCGGCGATGACCTGGCCGACCTCGACCCGCTGGCCCTCGTCGACGACGGGGGTCTGGTTGATCGAGGTGCCCTGGTTCGAGCGACGGAACTTCAGCAGCCGGTAGGTCTGCCGGGTGCCATCGTCGGCCATGACGGTGACGTAGTCGGCAGTGGAGTCCTCGACCACACCGGCCTTCTCCGCCACGACGACGTCGCCGGCGTCGACGGCGGCCCGCAACTCCATGCCGGTGCCGACCAGCGGCGCCTCGCTGCGCAGCAGCGGGACGGCCTGGCGCTGCATGTTCGCGCCCATGAGCGCGCGGTTGGCGTCGTCGTGCTCGAGGAACGGGATCATCGCCGTCGCGACCGAGGTCATCTGCCGCGGCGAGACGTCCATGTAGTCGACGTTCTCCGGCACGAGGTAGTCGACCTCACCGCCCTTGGTGCGGACCAGGACGCGGTCCTCGGCGAACCGGCCCTGTGCGTCCAGCGGCGAGTTGGCCTGCGCGACGACGAAGCGGTCCTCCTCGTCGGCGGTCAGGTAGTCGATGGAGTCGCTGACGACACCGTTGTTCACCCGGCGGTACGGGGTCTCGATGAAGCCGAAGGCGTTCACCCGGCCGTACGCCGACAGCGAGCCGATCAGGCCGATGTTCGGACCCTCGGGGGTCTCGATCGGGCACATCCGGCCGTAGTGGCTCGGGTGCACGTCGCGGACCTCCATGCCGGCCCGCTCACGCGACAGACCGCCCGGGCCCAGCGCCGACAGGCGGCGCTTGTGGGTCAGGCCCGCGAGCGGGTTGGTCTGGTCCATGAACTGGGACAGCTGGCTGGTGCCGAAGAACTCCTTGATGGAGGCGACGACCGGCCGGATGTTGATCAGGGTCTGCGGCGTGATCGCCTCGACGTCCTGCGTCGTCATCCGCTCCCGGACCACGCGCTCCATGCGGGAGAGGCCGACCCGGATCTGGTTCTGGATCAGTTCGCCGACCGTGCGCAGGCGACGGTTGCCGAAGTGGTCGATGTCGTCGACGCCGTGCTCGGGCTCGCCGGCGTGGAGGCGCACGACGTACTCGATGGTGGCGACGATGTCGTCCTCGGTCAGCGTGCTGGTGCCCTGCGGCACGGAGACGCCGAGCTTCTTGTTCACCTTGTAGCGGCCGACCTTCGCGAGGTCGTAGCGCTTGGCGTTGAAGAACAGGTTCTCCAGCAGCGCCTGGGCGCTCTCCCGCGTCGGCGGCTCACCCGGCCGCAGCTTGCGGTAGATGTCCAGCAGCGCCTCGTCCTGGCCGGCGATGTGGTCCTTCTCGAGGGTGGCCAGCACCGTGGGCGACCACTGGAAGTGCTCGCGGATGCGGTCCTCGGTCCAGCCCAGCGCCTTGAGCAGCACGGTGACCGGCTGGCGGCGCTTGCGGTCGATGCGGACGCCGACGGTGTCGCGCTTGTCGACGTCGAACTCCAGCCACGCCCCGCGGCTGGGGATGACCTTGGCGCTGAAGACGTCCTTGTCCGAGGTCTTGTCCAGGGTCTTGTCGAAGTAGACGCCCGGGCTGCGGACCAGCTGCGAGACGACGACGCGCTCGGTCCCGTTGATGACGAAGGTGCCCTTGTTCGTCATGATCGGGAAGTCGCCCATGAACACCGTCTGGCTCTTGATCTCGCCGGTGGTGTTGTTCATGAACTCGGCGGTGACGAACAGCGGCGCCGCGTAGGTCATGTCCTTGTCCTTGCACTCCTCGAGGGACGCCTTGACGTCCTCGAAGCGCGGGTTGGAGAAGGACAGCGACATCGAGCCGCTGAAGTCCTCGATCGGGGAGATCTCCTCGAGGATCTCGGCCAGGCCGCCGACGGCGTCGGCCTGCTCCTCGGGCGAGAGGGTGGCCCGCCACTGGGGGCTGCCGATCAGCCAGTCGAACGAGGCGGTCTGCAGGGCCAGGAGGTCCGGGACCTCGAGCGGCTCGGAGATCTTGGCGAACGAGACGCGCAGCGGCGCGCCCGGGATCTTCTGCTGGTCGGCCTCGCCGGTGCGGGGGCCGGACTGGGGGGCCTGCTGGATCTTGCCGGTGGAACCTGACTCGGTGGTGCTGGCGGAGATGCTGGTGGGGCGAGAGCCTGCCAAGATGCGTCCTTCCAAGGACCTCACGACGTGCGGGCGGTGGGTGCTTGTTCGTCCTGGGTCGTCGTCGGTAATGGCGGGGCTGTCCGCGTTCGTCCTGCCCGGAGCGTCGGTCGGCGGGCGTCCGGAAGAGGGGTTCCCCGGGCACCCCAGGCGACCCGTCTCGGCGGGCAAGCAGTCAGGGGGCAGCGCAACAGGGAACCCTACCCCTGCTGGAGCAGGCTGTCCACGTCGGGGGTCCGCACGCGAGGGGGACCACACCCGGGAGGGCAGCCGGCCGGCGGGGCCGGGTCGGGCCGTCTGTGACGGCCCGCCCATGATGCCAGTCCCGCGGCGGCCGTGGGGCCGCCACGCCGCGCGCGTCGGGTCCGGACGGCGCCCGGGGCGGGCCGCTCAGCTGGTCGTGAGCAGCGTCAGCTCGCTGATCTTCCAGGTGCCGTCGACGTCCATCAGCTGCAACTGCACCGTCTGCGTGCACGACTGCGCCCCCTCGGGGGTGACCGTGCACTCCGAGCCCTCCGGCGGCGCCTGGGTGCCGCTGTTGACCGACTCGACGACGTACTGGCCGAACACCACGACCGTCGCCGTCGTCTGGTCGGCGTCCACCTGCTGCAGGCCCACGTCGGCGACCTCGTAGCGGGTGGTCGCCGACACCTGCTCGTAGGTGTCGATGATCCCGCTCTGCAGGTCGGTCTCGTACTGGTCGCGCAGGCTCCCGGTGAGGACGTCGAGCTTGCCCTGCACGCTGCCCTCGGAGTCCCGGTAGTCGTAGGCGTAGAGGGCCTCGACCGACTCCCGTGCGGCGTCGAAGACGGCCGGGTCGACGAACTCCCGCGCCGGGCGCTGCCAGGACAGCAACCCCAGCGCGACGGCGGCCACGGCGCACAGCACGCCGAGCACCAGGACCGTCCGGGACCGGCGGCGGGTCGGCCCGGCCCCGGCCCGCGCACCGGCCGGACGACCGCGCCGGGCTGCGACCCCGCCGTCCCGGCGCGACTCCGCACGGGGCCCGGCAGGGCCGTCGGCACCGGCCGGCGGGACGGCGGCCGGCGGGGCGGGGCTCCCCTCGGGCGCGGTGTCCTCCGGTTGTGTCTCATACACACCTCATCCTGCGGACGACTCCTCAAGTGTATCAGTAGCGCGTTGCAGTACCAACAAAACAAGAAATTATATCGCATCATCAGGAGGTGTGTAGCCGCAACGACAGCCGAGCACACGCGATCTGACGGACACGT
>NZ_NVPT01000010.1 GCF_002802985.1 Geodermatophilus chilensis
TACATGTTATAATTTGATCTGTTATGTACTATCTGGTCTATGTGTTGCACTATAGGTGTTGTTTTCTTTTTATCAGCAGCCAGCGACCACCGAGACCTCAACGTAATGCGGCGTCGGCAGCGTCAGATGTGTATAAGGGCCAGGACGACGCCTGAGGTCACCGCTCCGCCGAGCACCACCCCGCCCGTCACGACGACGCCCCCGCCCACCACGACGCCCGCACCGACCACGACGGTCGGGTGCACGACCCCGGCGGTCGCGTCGCTCGGCACGGTCGACATCCGCGACGGCTCCGCAGACCCGTCCGTGCCGGCCGCCGTCGGTGACCGGGTGGCGGACGCGGGCGGCACGGTCGGCGCCGTCACCACCACGCAGGACGCGACCTCCGGCGTCCTCTACCCGGAGGGTCAGGCCGAGGTGGCGGCCGCGCTCGCCGACGCGCTGGGCCTGCCCGGCACCGCGCAGGTCGGGGACGTCGACCGGGTCACCGTGGTCGTCGGGTCCGGGGACGCCGCCCGGCTGGCCTGCTCCGACTGACCTGCCCCGCGGCCGGCGCCGTGTCGTTCAGGCGTCCGCGGCGAGGACCGCTTCGGCGACGACGAGGTCCTGCCAGGACATGCCGACGCTCTTGAAGACCACGGGCCGGCCGGCCGGTGGGATGACCGCGCCGGTGACGACGTCGCGCACGGGCACGAGGCCGGCGGCGCCCAGCGCGCCCTCGGCGATCGCCAGCACGACGTCGCCGGCCTCGCGCAGGGCGGTGGCGACGTCCTCGACCACCACGGTGGCCCGGCCCATCAGCAGGGCGTCCACTTCCCGGACGTCGGGCTCGTGCGAGCCGACGGCGATCACCACGACGTCGTCGCCCAGCAGGGCCGAGTCGAACACCGGCGAGCGGGCCGAGGTCGCGCAGACGACGACGTCCGCCGTCCGCAGCGCCTCGTCGGCCGGCGCGGAGCCGAGCCGGACCGCATCGAGCGACGTGCGGGACGGGTCGCGGACCAGGTGGGTGACGTCGGCCAGCCGGCGGACGGCGGCCAGCGTGGCGACGTGCCCGGTGGCCTGCGGCCCGGCGCCGACCACCGCGACCCGCAGCGGCCGGTCGGGCAGGACCGGGAGGACGGCGGCGACCGACATCGCCGGCGTGCGCAGCGTGGTCAGCGCCGTGCCGTCGAGCACCGCGCGCAGCCCGAGGGTCTCGCCGTCGAAGAGCAGGTAGACGGCCTGGATGCGGGGCAGGCCGCGGGCCGGGTTGCCGGGAGCGACCGTGGCGACCTTCACGCCGGCTGCGGCCGGGGTCTCCGAGGGCATGAGCAGGAACTGGCCGTGCGCGAGACCGACCGCCGTCCGGGGCGTGTCGGTCGCGGGGTCGAACCCGCCGCGCAGCGCGGCCGTGATCGCCCGGACCGCCGCGGCCGGGCCGAGCGCGGCGACGGCGTCCGCGTCGAGGGACCTCACCGCAGCACGGCCATCGGCTCTCCGCCGGTGCGGTGGTCGGGGGTCGCGCTCGTCAGGGGCGGCACGGCGGCACCCTGCCACACCGGGGGTGCGCCGGGTCCTCGAGCGGCCGCGCCCGGCCGCCGGGGACGGGGCCCGGACACACGTGGGGCCCGGTCTGCTGACCGGGCCCCACGTGGCTGAGCCGCAGGGGTGGGGTTCTCCCCGAAATGAGAAGCTGCAGGCCACGACGGCGTGGCCGATCTTCCTGGACGCACTGTCACATCAAGATCGCGATGTGTTCACACGGTCGCGGCCCGGGGCTCCCACCTGCACCTCCAGGTGAAGTGGCAGGCGTCTCCCACACGTCGGTCCGACGACCGGGCCGCTGAGCGACAACCCGCGGCATTCATCACCTGTATCGCCGTTCCGACCAACGCCGTCCTGTCCGTGACGCAGCAGGGCCGCATCCGAGGCCAGCACCCATCGAGGAGCGCGTACGTCCGTCAGGGGCCGCCGCGTGCCACGTCCAGCACCTCTTCGGAGATCTTCTGGACGACTGCTCGCGGGTGGTATCTGGCCGTCATCCGTTGCAGCTCCGAGGCGACGGCGCGCCGGCGTTCGGGATGCCCGAGGAAGTAGCGCAGCCGCTCCTCCAGCGGCCCCTCGCCCAGCTCGTACAGGACGTCCGGATGGCCGTCGCAGATGTCCGGGTAGCTGCCGAGTCGCGGGAGTACACAGCAGTTCCCGGTGTACATCGCCTCGAGCGTCGACACGCCGAGGCTCTCGTGGGTCGCGGTCGACACCTGCAGGTCGGCGGCCCACAGCGCCTCGTAGTACTCGTCCAGCGGCATGTCACGGCCGAGGACCACCTGCTCCGGGAACCGTGCTGCGAGTTCCGCGATCGCCTCACCACCCGGCTGCCACGGCGCGAAGTCGCGGGTGATGAGGACGGCGAGGTCGTGGTGCGGCAGCAGACGGGTCATGACGCGGGCGAAGAGCTCGGGGTTCTTGCTGGACACCGGGGCGTGGTTGAACACCACGGTCGGACGGGAGAACCGGCGCCCGGTACGGCAGGTGTCGATCCGATCGACGGCGAGGGGCAACCCGACCACGGCGGCGTGGGCGTCCACGTGCTCGGCCAGCGGGGTGTTGAAGGCGCCGATCGTGCTCCGCAGCGTCGTCCGCATGTACTCCGAGACCAGCAGCACGCGGTCGAGGACGTGCAGGTTGGCCAGGTCCAGCACCTCCATCCCGGGGTAGGTCTCGAAGCGGAAGGTGTCGGTGGGGTCCCAGTGGCTGCCGTGCGTGTAGCCGACGATGGGGATCGACAGACCGAGGTCGAGCAGCATCCGCCTCATCTCCACGGGGAAGACCGAGAAGATGTGGAAGCAGAAGATGACGTCGGGAGGGTCCTCGACGAGTTCGCGGAGCACGCCGCGGTAGTTCGACAGGATCCAGGAGACCCGTTCCTCCGGACCTCCGAGACCGGCCGGCGACGGGTCGAGTCGGGGACGGACGACGTCGAGTCCGAGCGCTGCCAGTCCGTTGCGGATCGTCGCGGACGCGGTGATGCCGTATCCGATGGCGTCACTGGACGGAACGCCCACCTTCGGATCGGGCACCGTGTAGCCGTCGAGGTAGAGCACCCGGCACCCGTCCCGGCTCATCGCTGCCGCCTCACCGGGTCTCGCCGGGCAGCTTGTAGCCGAGGACGGCGTAGTCCTGTGGTCCGAAGAGCGTCTGCGCGACGAGCTCCGGGAGCTGGGCGCGGGTGTCCTGATCACCGGTGGGCACTAGGGGAGAGGTCTTCGGATGCAGCGGCCGGACCTCGACGTTCCCGAAACCCTGCGTGGACACGAGGTACTCCGTCAGGGCCGGGGGAAGCGGCGACCGGTGGGTCGGGTCGTTGTAGAAGTCGCAGGCGGCCATGACCAGGTTCGTGGGGTTCGGTGTCTCGAGCAGCAGGCAACCGCCGGGGCGCAGCGCCCCTCTCGCCGCTTCCAGCAGCGCCAGCAGGTCCTCGGTGGCCAGGTGCTCGATGACGTGGAAGGCCGTGACCATGTCGATGGAGTCCGGCGGCAGTGCCTCCAGGTATCCGAGGGCGTCGCCGAGCTCCATGTTCAGCCCACGCGCGCGGCCCGCGGCCACGAACGCGGCGTTCGCGTCAACGCCCTGGGCTGCCACCCCTGCGCCGCGGAGCAGCGCCAGCCATTCACCTCGGCCGCAGCCCACGTCCACGACGCCGCCCTGACGGACCAGCCGGTGGACGTCGGGTAGGTAACCCTCGAGCTTGGCGCTGACCTCGGCGGTCGAGCCGCGGAAGTGCTCGGTGAAGTCGGCGTAGATCGCGGCGAAGCGCGGGCCCCATCCGTCGACGTGGTGGCTGCCCCCGCCACTCGCCTGCAGACTCCGCAGCTCGGCCTCCACCGACTGCAGCCGGTCCTGGGTGTCCCGAACCAGGCGGCCCAGCTCTTCGACGGCATGGCTCAGGAGCGTCACCTGGCGCTCGAGGTCCACCTCTGGCGCCCGCGGCGGGGATCCGTCTCGAGCAGCGCTCGGGGTCATCCCGCGCCCACTCTGCCGGCTTCCCCGGCGTCGGGATCGGCGGGCGCGGCGGCCGGCGCCTCCGGCCTTGGGATCTCCCGGAGCACCTTCGCCGGACTGCCCGCGACGACGGTGTAGGGCTCGACGTCACCCATCACCAGCGACGCGACCCCGACCACGGAGTGCGCGCCGATGCGGCAGGGAGCGACGACGATGACGTTGCTGGAGAGCCAAGCACCTTCTTCGATCACCACGTCGCGGCCGGAGGAGGGAACGGCCACCTGACGCTCGGCGCCGAACTTCGTCCAGTCGTGCGTGCCCGTGAGGATCGAGACGTTGTGCCCGAAGAACGCGTACTCGCCGATCGTGACGTTCCCCGAGGACAGGTTGATCAGGGCGTTGTTCAGGATGGCCGTCGGATGGATGTGCAGGCGGTCGGGGTCGCCGTAGACGAGCGGCCGGAACAGTGCCGGGTCTTCGGTATCCCGCGCTCCTGGAGGTTTCCCGTCGGGACGATCGGCGGAGAGAAGAGCGAGCCCACGCTCTCGCACGGCCCTCATTGCGCGGTTGACCAGAGACATCAGGGTCCCTTCCTGCCGCCACGGCGGATCCCGGAGCCTGCCACTAGCCTCCGGCGGAAGCGTTGACTCTCCTCGCGATCGGTCTCGCGGAGCACCTGGGCGTACATCCGGGCGTGGAAGTCGGCAATCTTCGGCCACGTCCATCGGTCGGCGCACGCGCGTCCGGCCGCGGCCAGCCTCGTGGCGAGGGCACGGTCGGACAGCACGAGGAGCAGTGCGTCAACCAGTGCAGCGGTGTTCCGCGGTGGCACACGGAGGACGCCCTCGACCTCCGTTGGTCGGTCCAGCGCGCCAGGAGGTGAGGTCGCGATCGTCGGTACGCCGTGCGCGAGCGCGGCGAGGAGGGACCCCGACTTGGCGGTCACTCCGGCGTCGAACGGGAACACCGCCGCATCCGCGGCGCGCAACAGGCGGGACACGTCGTCCTCTTGCAGATAGCCCGTGAAGATGACGTGCTGCTCGACGCCGTGGCGGCGTGCGGTGTCCTCCAGGCTCCGGCGCATCGCATCAGCGGCACCCCCGTGCACGGAGTGGCTTTCGCCGCCGCCGGCGACGACGAGCCGGAGACCGGGAACTACCCGGCGGACGGCGGCGACCGCCTCGATGAGGCCCGCCAGGCCCTTGACCGGATGGAGGAAGCCGAAGAAGACGGCGAGGCGTGCATCCGGTGGCAGGCCGAGCGATGCCCGCACCGCCGACGGGACGTCCTCCCCGTCGAGCCGGGCGACGGGGATGTTGGGCGCGATCGGCACATGTGTCACCTCGAGCCGACGACCGGCGAAGCGGGCGTGCACCACGTCGGCGTGCTCGGGTGCGGTGACGAGCAGCCGGTCCGCCTTCACCGTGAGCACCAACGTCTCACGGTCCGCGCGCTGCTGCCGCTCCATCGCGGACCAGGCAGCAGAGCGGAGCCCTCCGACGGCGCCACCCGCCGTCCAGACGCCGTACTCGTGCAACGTGGCCACCACCGGTGTGCCGGCCGGGAGGAGGAGCGGTAACAGGCCCACCGCCCGGGAGAAGCCGAAGGCGGACGGCGCGAACTGGACGTGTACGACGTCCAGTGGCAGCCGCGAGATGGTGCGGGCAGCGCGGCGGACACCGCGGACATCCCAGCGGTCTGTCACGCCGACGATCTCCTCGCCCGGTGTCCGTGCGTAGCGGTGCGCGGTGCAGACCAGGGACTCGCACCCGGCCGCCCGCAGCTGCCTGGCAAGGTGACGGGTGTAGTCGGCGACGCCGTCGCGCGCGGGATCGAAGTGTCCGCAGACCAGCCCCACGCGCAGTCGACCCACCGGTACCTCGCCCTCCCTGCATGCCACGGCCCTTCTGGCGTGTACCGGGCCGTCGACCGCCGTCGAGGTGTCCCGACGGCAGGCAGTCGAGCGATCATCGCCGTCACCGGGCGCTCTGGCCAGGCCATACCGCCCGGTGCGCGTGCCCAGGCTCGGAGCAGCACCGCCATGCGCTCGATTCAGGCCATGCCGGTGCAACCCGGCGGCCGGCCGTTGCTACTCGGCAGCGGGTCTCGGCACGGGCTGGGTGGGATGGACGGCGATCCCAGCAGGCGCAGACGCACGTAGGGCCCGGCCGGCAGACCGGGCCCTACGTGGGGAGACGGGGGTTGTCCTGGGGGCTCTCCCCCGAGCGCCGGATTCGGGGAAACGAATCCAGCCTTCCGGGGAGAACCCCTGGGTTGGGGTGGGATCCTGGCGAAATACAAACCTGCAGGTTCAAACTCTGGCCACCACACTGACAGCCCTACCCCGTGCTGATGAGTGCCGCCGACACCGGGCTCCCCGCCTGGGGGGAGGTCCGAGCCGGCCCGATCGGGCCTCGGGTGGGCACCACCTCCCGACGAACGGTGCTCAGCTCTGCGGCACGCCAGCCCCGCAGCGAACTGAGCACCGCCACCCCCTCCGCCCGCTCGAGGTCGGCCACGTGGAGCAGCCGCTCCCGCAGCCGGCCCCCCTCGAGCAGACGCGCGCGCTCGACGCCAGGCAGGCACCCGGATTCCAGTGGAGGCGTCCACCACTCCCCGTCGAGCTTCAGCGCCAGGGTGGCCCGAGTGACCTCGGTCAGCTCGCCGCGGGTGTTCAGCATGATCGCGTCGTGGACGTCGGGGCGCCGGTCGCGTCGCCGGTCGTACGGCTCCCGCATGTTCGTCTTGTGGTAGAGCCACATCTCCTGGGGATCCACCGGCTCGTCGTCGACCGCGAGCAGTACCGGGCCGGTGGACGGCGGGGGTAGCGCCGCCACGTCGACGGCGAGACTCCCGTCGCGGCGGAGCCGGACCCGGACGCGTGCCGCCGGCTCACCCGCCAGCCGCGCGACCAGCACGCGTCGCGCCGTCGACAGGTCGAACCGGAACCCGAGGTGCTCGGCCGAGGCCGCCAGTCGCTGCAGGTGCCGGTCCCGGTTGCGCAGACCGTGCTCCGGGTCATGGCGCATTGTCTCCAGCAGCTCGAACTCACGGGGCCGAGCGGTGAGGACGGCGGCCTTGGCGAGGATCTCCCCGTGCTCGGCCGACGCCTCCGAGCCCCACGTGATACCGCTTCCGGTGCCGTAGACGGCCTCCCCCGAGGACGTGTCGACCACGGCGGTCCGGATGGCCACGTTGAAGCGGGCCCGAACCGGCGCGTCCGGTGGGCCGACGAGACCGATCGCCCCGCAGTAGACCCCGCGGGGGTCAGGCTCCAGGGACCGGATGATCTCCATGGAGCTCGCCTTGGGTGCTCCCGTGACCGAGCCGCAGGGGAAGAGCGCCCGGAACAGCTCCACCAGGCCGGTCCCGGGGCGAAGCCGAGCCGTGACGTCGGAGGTCAGCTGGAGCACGGTCTCGTAGCGTTCGAGGGTGAAGAGCGCGGGCACGTCCACGCTGCCGATCTCCGCGACACGGCCGATGTCGTTGCGCATGAGGTCGACGATCATGACGTTCTCCGCCCGCTCCTTGGGGCTCGAGCGGAGCTGGTCGGCCAGGCGCCGGTCTTCGTCCCCGTCCCGGCCTCGCCGCGCCGTTCCCTTCATCGGGCGGAGCAACACCTGGTCACCGCGGCGCTCGAAGAACAGCTCGGGGCTGGCACTGGCCACGGCGAACCGGCCGAGGTCGAGATGGGCGTTGTAGGCGCCGCGCTGGCCCAGCGCCAGGTCCCGGTAGAGGAGGAAGGGGTCCCCTGGCACGCGGCCGGACATCCGCACGGTCAGGTTGCACTGGAACGTGTCCCCGGCGGCGATCCGTTCCCGAACCTCCCGGACGCCGTGGGCATGCCCGGCCGGTGTCCACGTGGGTCGCCACCGAGCGGTCGGGGCCGGGCCGGCGCCGGCCGGTCCGGCCGGCTGCAGCGGAGGCACGGGAACCGGCTCTTCGCAGATCCCGAACCAGACCAGCGGCACGCCCATGGGCGTGGACCGGTGCACGGCCAGACGCGGGTCCAGCCCGGCGGCGGCCTCGTAGGCGACGTAGCCGAAGGCCCACCATCCGGCTTCGGTGGCCTGCTCGACCTCGGTCAGGACGTCGAGGACCTCCTCGGGCCGCTCGGCGACCAGCACGCGGCGCGGCGGCGGGCACCGAACGGCGGTCCCGGCGCGCAGGTCGTCGAAGCGAGCCCACGGCGCCCCGGGCCGGCTGCCGGATCTCACCGTGCCGTCGTCCCCGGCCGCACGCCGGCGAGCAGGTGGAAGGAACCGCTGACCACGACCGGCAGCCCGGTCTCGGCTCGCTCCACCGCACGGACTACCGCGCACCTCGGGTTCTCCTCCACGACGGCCTCGACCCCGCACCCCCCCGCCGCCATGGCGATCTGCTCGGCTGGGACGGACGTGCCGGCGGGGTGGTCACCGTCTCCGGTCGCGAACTGCGTGCCGACCACCAGCGAGGCCGTGGGTGCGACGACCCGCAGAGCGGCCCGGAGGTCCTTGTCCTGCTTAAGGGCGAGCACCCACGGGAACCGGGCACCGGGATACACCTCCTGCAGGGTCGCCACCAGTGCGGCGAGCTTCATCGGGTTGTGCGCGCCGTCGAGGACCGCGGTCCGGCCACCGATCACCCGGCGTTCGAACCGACCGGGCAGCGTGGCGCTCCGCATCCCCAGCCAGACGGCATCCGCATCGAGGGACCACCCGTCCCGCGCCGCCATCGCCTCGACGGCACGCAGCGCGAGATGGGCGTTGCCGGCCTGATGCCGCCCGGTCAGCCCCAGGGACAGGGACGGTTGGCCCCGTAGCTGAAGTTCGGTGCCGCCCGGCCCGGTCCAGGCCCGCACCGCCGGAGGACCCAGGTCCACCCACCGGAGGTCGCAGCCCCGGCGGGCCGCCTCTGCGCTCAGCACGTCCTCCACCTCGGCGTCCCGCTGGCGAGCCGCGACCGCACGACCGCCGAAGGGCAGGACGCCGGCCTTCTGGGCCGCGATCTCGCGGACCGTGGCCCCGAGGAGGTCCTGGTGGTCCAGGCCGATCGGGGTGATCACCGCGAGCTTGTCCGCCCGGGAGATCGTGTTGGTGGAGTCGAGCAGTCCCCCGACCCCCGTCTCGACGACCCCGTAGTCCACCCGATCGGCGAACAGGCTGAAGGCGGTGGCATTGGTGACCTCGAAGAAGGATGGCCGACCGTGCCCGGCCCGCTCCACCGCCTCGACTGCCGGCCGGATCCGCGTCAACGCTGCGTCGACGAGCTCGGCTCCGGCGGGGGCGCCGTCGATCTGGAACCGCTCCAGGAGGCAGTAGACGTGCGGCGACAGATGGGTACCGACCCGGAACCCGTGCGCCCGCAGCAGGCTCGCCACGAAGGCGCTTACCGACCCCTTCCCCGCGGTGCCGGCCACGTGCACGGCGCGGAAGCGGTCCTGCGGCTCCCCAAGGGCACCGAAGAGAGCCCGGGCCCGCTCGAGTCCCGCGCCGCGCGGACCCCGCTGCGGCCCGAGCTCCTCGTACAGGTACCGGCGGACGCGGTCGAGCGCGGACCGGGACGCGGGTGCGCCGGCGGGCGAGGGCAGGGCGACCGTCCCGCTCGACATCAGACCTCCGGCGACCGGTTCACCGGAAGACGACCGTGCTATGGCCGTTGAGCAGCACCCGCCGCTCGCTGTGCCAGCGCACGGCCCGGGACAGCGCCAGCGCCTCGGCGTCCTGGCCGACGGTGGCCAGGGCGCGCGGGTCGTAGGTGTGGTCGATGCGGATGACCTCCTGCTCGATGATCGGCCCCTCGTCCAGGTCGGGGGTCACGTAGTGCGCGGTCGCCCCCACCAGCTTGACGCCCCGGTCGAAGGCCTGGTGGTAGGGCTTGGCGCCCTTGAAGCCCGGCAGGAACGAGTGGTGGATGTTGATCGCCCGGCCGTGCAGGGCGGCGCAGGCTTCGTCGGAGAGCACCTGCATGTACCGGGCGAGCACCACCAGGTCGGCCCGGTGCTCGTCGACCAGCTCCAGCAGCCGCGCCTCGGCCTCCCGCTTCGTCGCCGGCGTCACCGGTACGTGGACGAACGGCAACCCGGCCGCCTCTGCCATGGGGCGCAGGTCCTCGTGGTTGGAGACCACGGCGACGAGGTCGGCGCCGAGACTGCCGGCCCGCCAGCGGAAGATGAGGTCGTTGAGGCAGTGGCCCAGCTTGGACACCATGACGAGCACGCGCGGCGGCTGGTCGCCGGCGACCTGGTAGGCCATGCCGAACTCGTCCGCCACCGCACGGAAGTCCGCCGACAGGCAGTCGGTGTCGGTGTCCTGCGAGCTGACGAACGAGGTCCGTAGGAACAGCTGCCCGCGGACGGCGTCGTCGAACTGCTGGTGCTCGACGATGTCGCAGCCGTGCTCGAACAGGAACGTGCTGACCGCGTGCACGATGCCCGGTCGCTCCTGGCAGCTCAGCGTGAGGGTGAAGGGTCGGGACACGGGTGCCTCCTCAGCACTCGACGATGTTGAGGGCCAGCCCGCCACGGGCGGTCTCCTTGTACTTGTCCTTCATGTCCGCGCCGGTCTCGCGCATCGTCTTGATGGCCTTGTCCAGCGGGACGTGGTGCCGGCCGTCGCCGCGCACGGCCATGCGGGCCGCGGTGATGGCCTTGACCGACCCGACGGCGTTGCGCTCGATGCACGGGATCTGCACCAGCCCGCCGACCGGATCGCAGGTGAGACCGAGGTTGTGCTCGATGCCGATCTCAGCGGCGTTCTCCACCTGCTCCGGCGTCCCGCCGATGACCTCAGCGAGTCCGGCGGCGGCCATGGAGCAGGCCGAGCCGACCTCCCCCTGGCAGCCGACCTCCGCACCCGAGATGGAGGCGTTCTCCTTGAACAGCAGCCCGATCGCGGCCGCGGTCAGCAGGAACCGGACGACCGCGTCCTCGGAGTAGGTGTCGACGAAGTCCCGCAGGTAGTGCAGGACTGCCGGCACGATCCCGGCGGCTCCGTTGGTCGGCGCGGTGACCACCCGCCCCCCTGCCGCGTTCTCCTCGTTGACCGCCAGGGCGTAGAGGGTCACCCACTCCATCGCGCGGAGCGGGTCGGTCTCGTCCGGATGACCCTCCAACTGGGCACGCAGCGCGGCGGCGCGCCGGCGGACCCTGAGGCCGCCGGGGAGCACGCCGGTGGTCCGCGTGCCGCGCTCCACGCACTCCTGCATCACCGACCAGATGTGCAGCAGACCCGCACGGACCTCGGCCTCGCTGCGCCAGGAGAGCTCGTTGGCCAGCATCACGTCGCTGATCCGCAGCCCCGTCTCCCGCGTGCGCGCCAGCAGCTCCTCGCCCGTGCGGAAGGGGTACCGCACGGGCGTGCTGTCCTCGACGACCACCGGGCTGCCGGCCTCGTCCTGGTCGAGGACGAAGCCGCCGCCCACCGAGTAGTACTCGCGCCGGCGGAGCTCCGCCCCGCCGCCGTCAACGGCTCGGAAGAGCATCCCGTTGCTGTGGAACTCCAGCCGCTTGCGTCGGTGGAGCACGACGTCGTCGTCCACCGCAAACGCGATGGGGTGCTCACCGGCCAGCCGGAGCTTGCCCTCGCGACGGATGGTGTCCACCCGCGGCTCGGCGGCGAGCGGATCGACGAGGTCGGGCTGCTCACCCTCCAGACCGAGGACGACGGCCTTGACGCTGCCGTGGCCGTGCCCGGTGGCGCCGAGTGATCCGAAGAGTTCGCACCGAACGCCGGCCACCTGCCCGAGCAGTCCCTCGTCCCGTAGGCGCGAGACGAAGGCGCAGGCCGCGCGCATCGGGCCGACGGTGTGCGAGCTGGACGGGCCGATCCCCACCTTGAACAGGTCGAAGGCGCTGATGGTCACCCGTGCCTCCCTCTCCCCGTTGATGTGATTGCGACGACATCCAACTGCGACTAGATACACCGTTGGTATATCAGCTGTACCGTAAAGGTATGTCGCTCGCTCTGAAGAGGCAAGACCCGTTGGCGGTCAACATCTACGATCTGCTCGTGACCCTTGCACCGTTGGATCTCGACGCGTCGGCCGCCACGTCCCTGGCGGACAAGGCCTACGTGGCGATCAGGGAACGGCTGATCATGCTGACCATCCGCCCGGGCGACCCGATCGACGACGACGAGCTGGCCAAGGACCTGGGCGTGGGTCGGACCCCGGTGCGCGAGGCGTTGAAGCGGCTGGAGGGTGACCGGCTGGTCGTCTCCTACCCGCGGCGGGGGACGTTCGCGACCGGCATGGACATCTCCGATCTGGCGCACATCTCCGAGATCCGTGCCCAGCTCGAGCCGCTGGCTGCCCGTCGTGCCGCCGAGCGGGCCTCCCGCACAGGCCATGCCGAGCTCGACGAGCTGGCCACGGGGATCGAGCACCTGGACGTCACCCAGATCGATCGCGCCGAGCTGATGCGCTGGGATCTCGCCGTGCACCGGGCCATCTACCGGGCGGCCGGCAATCCGCACCTCGAGGACGTCCTCATCCGGTACGACAACCTGGCGACGCGGATCTTCTGCCTGTTCCTGGACCGTCTGCCCACGGTGGACGAGCACGTCGGCGAGCACGTGGAACTGCTCCGGGCGATCGGCGCCGGCGACGCCGACCGGGCCGACGACCTCGCCCGTGAGCACGTCCTGGGCTTCGAGCGGGCCATCCGCGCGGTGATCTGAGAGAGGCCACCCTGCCCCGGCGGGCGTGAGCGGGGTCAGCCGGCGTCGACGGCGTCCAGGACGGCCAGGACGTCCCGTGTGGCCGCGACGTCGTGTACGCGGAGCACGGACGCTCCTCGCTGGACCGCGACGAGCGCCGCGGCCAGTGAACCGGGCAGCCGGTCCCCCACGGTCCGTCCGGTCAGCCGCCCGAGCACGGACTTGCGGGACAGCCCCACCATGACCGGCACGCCGAGGCCGGTGAACGCGTCGAGCGACGCGAGGAGCGCGACGTTGTGCGACAGCGTCTTGCCGAACCCGAACCCCGGGTCGACCACCAGATGCTCCGGGCGGACGCCGGCGTCGAGGCAGGCGACCATGCGCTCGGCGAGGAAGGTGCGCACGTCGGTGACGACGTCCCGGTAGCGCGGGTCCTCCTGCATGGTCTCCGGCGAGCGCTGCATGTGCATGACGCACACCGGGACGCCGAGCTCCGCGGCAGCCTCCAGCGCGCCCGGCCGCTGCAGCGCCCGCACGTCGTTGACCATGCTGGCGCCGGCGGCCACCGCGGCCCTCATGACCTCGGGGCGCGAGGTGTCCACGGAGAGCGGCACGGGGACCTGTCGGCCGAGGGCCTCGACCACCGGGACGACGCGGTCCAGTTCCTCGCCGAGGGTTGGCGGGCGCGAGCCGGGGCGGGTGGACTCCCCGCCGACGTCGATGAGGTCGGCACCTTCGGCGGCCAGTCGGCAGCCGTGCTCGACGGCCCGTTCCAGGCTGTCGAACAGGCCCCCGTCGGAGAACGAGTCGGGGGTGACGTTGAGGATCCCGCAGACCATCGGCCGTCCCGCGCCGAGAACCCGGCTGAGGTGGTGCGGCGCCCCGCCCCTCCCCGATGACGTGGAGGGCAGTCCCTCCACCAGTGCTGAGCGGGTCATGGCACACTCCGATCGCTCGGGCCAGGCATCTGGCGGTGGTCGATCACGGCGGGCTCCCTGCGATCGCGCGCCGGGAGGCCCCGCGCAGTGGTGGGCTCTGGCGTGGCGACGGGGTCACGGCCGCCCCGCCCGACTGCCGGGGCTAGGAACGCGCCGCCCGGACGGTGTGCTCCAGGAGGAGCGCGGTGGTGACGGGGCCGACCCCGCCGGGCACCGGGGTGAGTGCCGCGGCGTGCCCGGAGACCGAGCGGGCCTCGACGTCCCCGACCAGTCCGCCGTCGGGCCCCGGGTTGGTCCCGACGTCGACGACCACCGCGTCCTCGGCGACGTGCTCGGCGGTGATGAGCTCCGGCCGCCCGACGGCCGCGACCAGCACGTCCGCGGACCGGGTGATCTGGGCCAGGTCCTTGGTGCGGCTGTGACAGATGGTCACGGTGGCGTCCCGCTGCAGCAGCAGATGGGCGGCCGGCTTGCCGACGACGGTGGAACGCCCGACCACGACGGCGTGCGCGCCGGACAGCGGGATCCCGTGGTGGTCCAGGAGCGCGAGAACGGCCTCGGCGGTCGCCGGCGCGAAGGCGGGCAGGCCCGCGGCGAGCCGTCCCAGGCTGAGCGGGTTGGCGCCGTCGATGTCCTTGGCGGGGTCGATCGACGCGGCGAGGTCCTCGAACACGGCGTCGGCCGGCAGCGGGGTTTGCAGGATGATGCCGTGCACCGCCGGGTCTGCGCTGAGCGCGGCCAGCTCGGCGCGGATCCGGTCTGGCGTCGCCGTCTCCCCGAGGTCGACGACCGAGCAGGCGATGCCGGTCTTCTCCGCGGCCCGGGCGATGGAGCGGACGTACCAGGCGCTGGACTCGTCCGCCGTAGCGACGACCACGGCCAGCCGGGGCGGCGTCCCGGCAGCGGCCAGCTCCGCGGCTGCGGCGGTGACCTCGGCGCGGACGCCGGCGGCCAGGACGCTCCCGATCAACGTCGCGGTCATCGCACCAGTCCGTCCCGGACGGCGGCGGTGACCTTCTCCGCTCGCAGGACGAGGTCGTCGACGGTGTCGACCACCGCGGCGAGCTCTCCCCAGGTCGCCGGGTCCTTGATGCCGCCGAGGTTGATCTCGACGTTGACCCGCGCCGTCGTGGCCGCGGCCCGGGCCGCCTCGGCGGCGGCGGCGACGTCGCTGACCACGTTGCGGTTGCCAATGGGCAGGAGCTGCTCGGCCAGGGTCAGCACCTGCTCGGCGACGGCGACGACGATCGCCGGCACGTGCGCTGCGGCGACCAGGGCCCTGGCGATCGCCTCGGACCGGACTGCAGCTGCGTCAGGGGTGTCCTTCGGGAGTCCGTAGGCCTCCGTGACGGCGGTGAAGGCAGCCGCGTCCTCCTCGGCCAGGCCGAGCGCGTTCTGACGCAGCCGGTCCGCGGTCGCCGTGATCATGGAGATCTCCTCGGCGTGGGCGGCGTACTTCGCCGAGTCGCTGTAGCGGGCGACCATCGCCACCAGGGAGGCGGCCTGCGCTGCGTGCAGCGCGGCCGTTGCGCCTCCTCCCGGGGCGGGCACCCTGGCGGCGAGCTGCGCCAGGAAGGTCTCGATGGTGTCGGTGCGCATGGGCAGGTCCTCCGGGGTCGGTGGGGCAACGGCCGGCCGGCGGTCCCCGGAGTGGCTGGGGGCGCCCGCCGGTCGGGCGGAGACGGAAGGAGTGGGTTCAGCCGCGGATGCGGGTCATCTCCGGGTCGACGAGCGGCTCGGCGGCGACGGTCGCCCGGATGCGACTGCCGAAGTACTCGATCTCGACGCTCGTGCCGATGGTCGCCGAGGCGGGCAGCCAGGCGTAGGCGATCGGCCGGCCGACGGTGTGCCCGAAGGCCGCGCTGGTCACGTACCCGGCCGGTCGGCCGTCGACGTACACCGGTTCGTGGCCGAGGACGACGCTGCGGCCGTCGTCGATCGTCAGGCAGGACAGGCGGCGGCCGACCGTGTCGTCGCTGAGCCCGGCGACGGCCTCACTGCCCACGTAGCCGTCCTTCTGCTTGCGGACGGCGAAGCCCAGACCGGCCTCGTAGGGGTTGTGCTCGGTGGTCATGTCGTGGCCCCAGGCGCGGTAGCCCTTCTCCAGCCGCAGGCTGTTGAAGGCGGCCCGGCCCGCGGCGATGACGCCCAGGTCCTGGCCGGCACGCCACAGCACGTCCCACAGCCGCTGGCCGTTGTCGGCGCTGGTGTAGAGCTCCCAGCCGAGCTCGCCGACATAGGACAGCCGCATCGCCGTCACGGGCACTCCCCCGATCCGGGCCCGCTTGGCGCGGAAGTACTTGAGCCCGTCGTTGGAGAAGTCGTCGGCGCTGAGCCGCTGGACGAGGTCGCGGGCCCTCGGGCCCCACAGGCCGATGCAGCACGTGCCGCCGGTGGTGTCCCGGATCTGCACGCTGCCGTCCGCCGGTGCCTCCCGCTGGAGGTGGTCCAGGTCGAGGGGGCCGTTGGCCCCGATCTGGAAGAGCTGCTCGCCCAGCCGGGCGACGGTGAGGTCGCTGCGGATGCCACCGGCCTCGTCGAGGACCAGGGTGTAGGTCACCGACCCGACCGACTTGTCCATCTCGCCCGTCGTCAGCCGCTGCAGGAGGCCGAGGGCACCGGGCCCGCTGACCTCGAGCCGCTTCAGGGGCGTCATGTCGTACATCGCCACGGCGGTGCGGGTCTTCCACGCCTCGGCCGCCGCGATCGGCGAGTGGAACTGAGCGCTCCACGAGTCCCGCGACGGCGGCATCCACTCCGTCGGGAGGTCCTTCACCAGTTCGGCGTTGGCCTCGTACCAGTGCGGCCGCTCCCAGCCGGCCCCCTCGAGGAAGACCGCGCCGAGTTCCCGCTGCCGGGCGTGGAACGGGCTGACCCGCAGGTTGCGGGGGGACAGCCGCGGCTGCAGCGGGTGCAGCACGTCGTAGATCTCCACGAAGTTCTGCTGCGAGGTCTCGCTCACGTACTCCGGCGAGAGCTGGATGTCCTCGAAGCGGTGGACGTCGCAACCGTGCAGGTCGATCTCCGACCGCCCGTCGACCAGGAGCTGCGCCACCGCCCGGGCGACCCCCGCCGAGTGGGTGACCCAGACCGCCTCGGCGATCCAGAAGCCCTGGACGTCGGTGGACTCGCCGATCAGCGGGCCGCCGTCCGGGGTGAAGGAGAAGACGCCGTTGAAGCCGTTGTCGATCTTTGACGAGCGCAGTGAGGGCAGCAGCTGCTGGCTGTGCTCCCACGCCGGGGCGAAGTCCTCCTCGGTGAAGGGCAGCATCGAGGGCATGGACGACTCCCGCACGCCGTCCCCCTGCGGGAGTTCGCGCAGGTCGACCGGCATCGGCCGGTGGGCGTAGGAGCCGATGCCGAGGCAGTCGACGCGCTCCCGGTAGTAGAGGTCCTGGTCCTGGTGGCGCAGGATCGGCAGACCCGCCTCGCTGAGCTCGGTGTTGCGCCCGACCAGGTCCGGCACCTGTCCGGTCCAGACGAACTGGTGGGCCAGTGGCAGCAGCGGCACGTCCATCCCGACCATGGCACCGAGCTCCTGCCCCCAGAAGCCGGCGCAGGACACCACGATGTCGGCGGGGATGACGCCGTCCGGGGTCCGGACGCCGGTCACCCGGCCACCGGTCTGCTCGATGCCGGTCACGCGGGTCGAGCCCTGGAAGCGGGCACCGCGGGCCTCGGCGCGGCGGGCCAGCGCGACGACCGCCCGGGAGGCCTTGGCCAGGCCGTCGGTGGGGATGTGCAGCCCACCGAGGATGCGGTCGCGGTCGACCAGCGGGTGCAGCCGCACACACTCGTCCACGTCGACCACCTGAGACTCGACGCCCCAGGAAGTGGCCCAGCCCTGCTTGCGGTGCAGGTCGGCGAGCCGCTCGGGCGTGGTGGCCACCTCGAGGCCGCCGACCTGGTTGAAGCACCAGGCGCCGTCCACGTCGATGCCCTTGAGCTTGTCGACCGTGTAGGTCGCGAACTCGGTCATCGTCTTGGAGGCGTTGGTCTGGAAGACCAGGCCGGGCGCGTGCGAGGTGGACCCCCCGGTCAGCGGAAGGGGTCCCTGGTCGACCACGGTGACGCGGTCCCAGCCACGAGCGGTCAGCTCGTCGGCCAGGTTGGCGCCGACGATGCCCGCTCCGATGACGACCACTCGAGGGGTGGTGGACATGTGCGCTACTCCTGACTGCGGGTGGATCCGGGCGTGCCGACGACGGCGCGTCAGCGCGTGGGGGTGTGGGTGAACTCCAGGGCCGCGTCCAGCAGCCAGTCGGCGAGGTAGCCGGCGAAGGACGACCGAACGAGGACGACGTGGTCCTCGCCGGTGTCGGAGAGGGACAGCAGCACGACACCGGCCTGGCCGAGCGTGGTCTGCGCGCTGCTCCCCCGGCCGAAGACCCGCGGGTGCAGGTCGACCGAACAGCCCTTGGCCAGGACGTCGCGCACCCGCGCACCGGTCAGCCGCAGACCGATCCGCTGCGCGGAGACGTCCGTCGCGGAGCCGCCCAGAGGGAGCACGGCGGCGCGGACCCGGGCCTCGAGCTCCTCCGGGGCCTCCGTGGTGCTGCTCAGCAGCCACTCGTCGGGGCCGAGCCAGACGGCTCGCCCCGCCTCGGCCGGGACCCAGGTGTTGGCCTCCGTCGGCAGGTCGACGCCCAGGCGGGTGCCGGCCTCCGAGTCCACCGTGCCGAGCCGGACGTCGGCCATCGCGACGAACGGCTCGACGGCGATGCCGACGGTGTCGGGCAGGCGCTCGAAGGCGGTGGTCCACGCCTCCAGCGGGTGGGTGCGCAGCAGCTCAGCCATCGCGACGGGCTCCTTCGGGATCGACCAGCACCGAGCCGGTGACCTCGACCGGGACGAGGGTGCCGTTGACGGGGACGTGGACGGTGTCGCCGATGCGCTCCCGGCCGCCCTTGACCAGGGCGAGGGCGAAGGGGCGGGCGAGCTCGGCACTGCGGTAGCTGGAGGTGACGTGACCGAGCATCGGCACCGGCGGCGGTGGCAGCTGCCCGTCGGGGAAGAACTCCACGATCTGCGAGCCCTCCGGCAGCACGGTCTGGCGGTCCGTGGGCAGCAGCCCCACCAGCTGCTTGCGCAGCGGGTCCTGGTTGGCCGGGCGGGCGAAGGAGCGCTTGCCGACGAAGTCCGGCTTCTTCTTCGAGACCGCCCACCCCATGCCGAGGTCCTGCGGCGTCACGGTGCCGTCGGTGTCCTGCCCGATGATCGGGTAGCCCTTCTCCGCGCGGAGCACGTGCATGGTCTCCGTGCCGTACGGCGTGATGCCGTACGGGCGGCCGGCCTCGAGCAGCCGCTCCCAGACAGCGACCGCGTACCAGGGGTTGACGTAGACCTCGAAGGCCAGCTCCCCGGAGAAGCTGATCCGGGCCAGCCGGACCGGCACCCCCTCGAGGGTGGTGTCCCGCCAGGTCATGAACGGGAAGGCCTCGTTGGAGACGTCCACGTCAGGGAACACCGCGCCGATGACGTCGCGGGAGCGGGGCCCGACCACAGGGAAGGTGACCCACTGCTCGGTGACCGACGTGCAGTGCACCCGCAGGTCCGGCCACTCGGTCTGGACCCACTCCTCCATCCAGTCGAGGATCTTCGCCGCGCCGCCGGTGGTGGTCAGGACGAGGAAGCGGTCCTCCGCCAGGCGCAGCACCGTGCCGTCGTCGATGACCATGCCGTCGACCCCGCACATGACGCCGTAGCGCACGGACCCGACCTTGAGGCTGCTGATCAGGTTCGTGTAGAGCCGGTCCAGGAGGACAGCGGCGTCGGGCCCCTGGACGTCGATCTTGCCAAGGGTGGAGCCGTCGAGGATGCCGACGCCGGTACGTGCCGCGGCACACTCCCGGAGGACCGCCGCCTCCATGTCCTCGCCGGGCTGCGGGTAGTAGCGGGGACGCTTCCACTGGCCGACGTCCTCGAAGACCGCCCCGGCTGCCACGTGCCACTCGTGCAGGGCGGTGACCCGCTCGGGGTCGAAGAGCCGACCGCGGTCGCGCCCGGCCAGAGCGGCGAAGGCGACCGGGGTGTAGGGCGGCCGGAACGTGGTGGTCCCGGTGTCCTGCACCGGGATCCCGAGCAGCTCGGCGGTGATCCCAGAGGTGAGGACGCCGGAGGTCTTGCCCTGGTCGTGCGCCGTCCCGATGGTCGTGTAGCGCTTGATGTGCTCGATGGAGCGCAGGCCGGCGCCCACCGCGCGGGCGATGTCGGCGACCGTCGCGTCGCGCTGCAGGTCGACGAACTGGGTGCTCCCCTCGGCGCCGGAGCTGTCCGGCACCCGCCACAGCACCAGCGGGGCGGTCGGGACGACGGCCTCCGGAGCGGCAGGCAGCCGGTCGTCTCCCGCCGGCGTGATCGCCAGGGCCGCCAACGCCGCGCGAGCCACGCGCTGCCCGTGGGCCAGGCACCCGCCCAGGTCGGACACGCCGGTGGCGGAACCGGTGACGGACAGGCCGTCGAGCTCCTCCCCGGGGAGGAACGCGCCTAGGCCCTCGTCGTAGCGGAGCCGGCCGCGGGCCTGACTGAACAGGTGCACCGCGGGGTTCCAGCCCCCGCTGACCAGGAGCAGATCGCAGGCGATCGCGCTGCCGGCGCCGACCTCTCCGTCCACGAACGGGGCGACGAGGGCGTGCGTGACCCTGTCGACGCCCTGCGTGCCCGTCACGACCGCCCCGGGGAGGACCCGGATCCCTGCGCGCTCGCACTCCTCGCGGCGCGCTGAGCCCTCCGGCCGGGCATCGACCACCGCCTGCACGCACACACCCACGCGGTGCAGGTCGAGGGCCGCGTCGTACGCGCTGTCGTTGGTGGTGAACACGACGGCCTCACGTCCGGGCAGCACGCCGTAGCGGTGCAGGAACGTCCGGGCGGCGCCGGCGAGCATGATGCCCGGGCGGTCGTTGTCGGTGAACACGACCGGTCGCTCGTGGGCTCCGGTCGCCACGACGATGGAGCGGGCCCGGAAGCGCCACACCCGCTGGCGGGCCAGGTGCTTGGGGGCAGTGGCCCCCAGGTGGTCGGTGCGCCGTTCGAGCGCCAGGACGAAGCCGTCCTCGTAGCTGCCGAACGCGGTCGTGCGCTGCAGGTGCAGCACCTCGGGGTGCTCGGCCAACTCGGCGACCGCGGCGGCGACCCACTGCAGCGCCGGAGCGCCGTCGAGCCGCTCGGTGCCCGACAGCAGCGAGCCGCCGGCCTCGGACTGCTCGTCGACGACCGCGACGCGAGCCCCGGCCCGGGCGGCGGTGAGCGCGGCGGCCAGGCCTGCGGGTCCGGCCCCCACGACCAGGAGGTCGACGTGGTGGTGGACCGCGTCGTAGCGAGCGGAGTCGGGGACCTCGGCGAGGCGGCCCTGCCCCGGCAGGCCGTGGGCGGCCAGCCCGTCGTAGAGCTCGACGGTGGTGGCCAGCAGCATGGGCTCGGGGAAGGGCTCCTCGATCTGGACCAGGCTGCCAGGGTCCTCGGCCCAGGCCGCGGCGACGCCGCGCGGCCGGCCGAGCTTGATGCTCGTGGCGATCTGGTGCCGGCCGGAGGCGAGCAGCGCCGAGGCCAGCGTGTCGCCGGGGTGGCCGGTGAAGGGCTGCCCGTCGAAGGTGAACTCGAGCGTGGTGGCGCGGTCGATGCGGCCGCCCTCGGCGGTGCGGGAGGTGCTGGTCATGGGGTCACCGGCTTCGGGTCATCGAGGCGGTAGACGCGCTCGAAGCGGTAGGTGGCGGTGTCGCGGATCGCGTTGAACCAGCGGCGGCAGCCGATGCTGTGGTTCCAGCGCTCGGCGAAGCGGCCCTTGGTGTTGTCGCGGAAGAAGACGTAGTGCGCCCACTCCTCGTCGGAGAGGCCGCCCGGGTCGTCCGGGTACGGGACGTGGGCCTGGCCGCCGTAGGAGAACTCGACCTCCTCGCGGGGGCCGCACCACGGGCATTCGATGAGTTGCACGGGAGACTCCCTGGGTCAGTGGGCCACGGCGGCCGCGCCGTGCTCGTCGACGAGCGCTCCGGTGACGAATCGGTCGAGGCTGAACGGCGCCACGTACGGGTGGGGTTCGTCGTGGGCGATGGTGTGCGCGAGGGCCGAGCCGATGCCGGGCGTGGCCTTGAACCCGCCGGTGCCCCAGCCGCAGTTGAGGTAGAGGTTGTCGTAGGGAGTCCGCCCGACGATCGGTGAGGCGTCGGGGCTGACGTCGACGATGCCGCCCCAGGTGCGCAGCAGGTGCGCCCGCGCGAACACCGGGAAGAGTTCGACGGCGGCGGCCATCTGACGCTCGATGATGTGGAAGGCGCCGCGCTGCCCGTAGCCGTTGTAGGAGTCGACGCCGGCGCCCATGACCAGCTCGCCCTTGTGCGCCTGGGAGACGTACACGTGCACGGCGTTGGACATGACTACCGTGGGGTGCACCGGCTCGAGCAGCTCGGAGACCAGCGCCTGCAGCGGGTGGCTCTGCACCGGCACGCGGATGCCGAGCATGTCGGTGAGCACCGAGGTGTGGCCGGCCGCGCAGAGGGCGACCTTGCCGGCGGCGATGGTGCCGCGGGTGGTGTGCACCCCGGTGACCCGGTTGCCGTCGGTGGCGAACCCGGTGACCGCGCAGTCCTGGATGAGATCGATGCCGGCCTCGTCGGCCCGGCGGGCGAAGCCCCAGGCCACGTAGTCGTGCTTCGCGATGCCTGCGCGCGGCTGGTACGTCGCTCCCAGTACCGGATAGCGGATGTCAGCCGACGTGTTGACGACCGGGCAGATCTTGCGGACCTCGTCCGGCTCCAGCCACTCCGCGTCGATGCCGTTGAGCTTGTTGGCCTCGACCCGGCGCACGCTGTCGCGGACGTCCTGCAGGGTGTGGGCGAGGTTGAGCACGCCGCGCTGGCTGAACAGGATGGGGTAGCCGAGGTCCTCCTCGAGTCCCTCCCACAGCTTCAGCGCGTGCTCGTAGATGGCCGAGCTCTCGTCCCACAGGTAGTTGGACCGGATGATCGTGGTGTTGCGGGCCATGTTGCCGCCGGCCAGCCAGCCCTTCTCCAGGACGGCGACGTTGGTGATGCCGTGGTTCTTCGCCAGGTAGTGCGCGGTGGCGAGGCCGTGCCCGCCGCCGCCCACGAGCACCACGTCGTAGGAGCGCTTCGGCTCCGGGCTCCGCCACAGGAAGTCTGGGTGCTCCGGCAGGTCCGCGCCGGGGGTGCGGGGGCTCATCGGGGGACCTCCGTCAGGTCGGGGTAGAGGGGATGGCGGTCGGCCAGCCGGGTCACCCGCGTGCGGAGCTCGGCGAGTTGCCCCTCGCCCACCGAGGGCCGCAGCGCAGCGGCGATCACGTCGGCCACCTCGGCGAAGTCGTCGAGGTCGAAGCCGCGCGCCGCCAGCGCGGGGGTGCCGATGCGGACCCCGGAGCTGACCATCGGCGGGCGGGGGTCGAAGGGCACCGCGTTGCGGTTGACGGTGATGCCGATCGCGTGCAGCCGGTCCTCGGCCTGCCGGCCGTCCAGCTCCGACTCGCGCAGGTCCACCAGGACGAGGTGGACGTCGGTACCGCCGCTGACCACGTTGATGCCGGCCTCGCGGGAGTCGGGGGCCAGGAGCCGCTCGGCCAGCAGCCGCGCGCCGGCGAGCGTGCGCTCCTGGCGCTCGCGGAAGGCCGGCTCGCCGGCCAGTTTGAAGGCGACGGCCTTGGCGGCGATCACGTGCTCGAGCGGGCCGCCCTGCTGACCGGGGAAGACCGAGGAGTTGAACTTCTTGGCCAGGTCCCCCGTGGCAAGGATGACGCCGCCACGCGGACCGCCGAGCGTCTTGTGGGTGGTCGAGGTGACCACGTGCGCGTGCGGGACGGGTGACGGGTGCAGCCCGGCGGCCACCAGCCCCGCGAAGTGGGCCATGTCGACCATCAGGTAGGCCCCGACCTCGTCGGCGATCCGCCGGAACTCGGCGAAGTCCAGATGCCGCGGGTATGCCGACCAGCCCGCGACGATGAGCTTGGGCCGCCGCTCATGGGCGACCCGCTCGACCTCGGCCATGTCCACGAGATGGTCGTCGGAGCGCACGTGGTAAGCCGCGACGTCGTAGAGCTTGCCGGAGAAGTTCAGCTTCATCCCGTGGGTGAGGTGGCCGCCGTGGGCCAGGTCCAGCCCCAGGATCGTGTCGCCGGGCTCCAGCAGCGCGGACATCGCCGCGGCGTTGGCCTGCGCACCCGAGTGCGGCTGCACGTTGGCGTACTCCGCGCCGAACAGCGCCTTGAGCCGGTCGATGGCCAGCTGCTCGATCACGTCGACGTGCTCGCAGCCGCCGTAGTACCGCCGGCCCGGATAGCCCTCGGCGTACTTGTTGGTCAGCACCGACCCCTGGGCCTGCATCACCGCGACCGGGGCAAAGTTCTCGCTGGCGATCATCTCCAGCGTGGTCTGCTGCCGGGTCAGCTCGGCGGAGATCGCCTCGGAGACCTCCGGGTCGGTGTCGGCCAGCGATCGGTCGAGCACGCGGTCCAGAACCGCCGTGGCCGGCAGAGCTCCTTCAACCTGGACGACCATGCCGCGGTCCCTTCTGTCATGAGATAGAGCCAAGGACTGGTATATCAGTCGTGCAACACCGTAGGGTGGGTGACGGGCGGGGTCAAGGGGGTGCGGCGGAAGCGATGTACCGCCGCTTTCCACCGCAGTCGGAACCCACCCCACCCAGGGGAGCGACCACCGCGCCCCGTCCGCACATCCCCCGAGAGGAGATCCACCGCCATGGCCTACGAGGTGAAGGGCGTCGTCGCCCGCAGCAAGGGAGCCCCGGTCACCGTCGAGACGATCGTCGTCCCCGACCCCGGCCCCGGGGAGGCCGTCGTCGACGTGCAGGCCTGCGGGGTCTGCGCCACCGACCTGCACTACCGCGAGGGCAACATCAACGACGAGTTCCCCTTCCTGCTGGGCCACGAGGCCGCCGGCGTGGTCTCCGCGGTCGGGCAGGGCGTCACGAACGTGCAGGTGGGCGACTACGTGATCCTCAACTGGCGGGCGGTGTGCGGCCAGTGCCGCGCCTGCCTCAAGGGCGAGCTGCAGTACTGCTTCAACACCCACAACGCCGCGCAGAAGATGACCCTGGCCGACGGCACCGAGCTGTCGGCGGCGCTGGGGATCGGTGCGTTCGTGGAGAAGACGCTGGTCCACTCGGGCCAGTGCACCAAGGTCGACCCGGCCGCCCCGGCCACCGCCGCGGGCCTGCTCGGCTGCGGCGTGATGGCCGGGGTGGGCGCGGCGATCAACACCGGCGGCGTGCGCCGCGGCGAGTCGGTGGCGGTGTTCGGCTGCGGCGGCGTGGGGGACGCCGCGATCGCCGGCGCGAAGCTGGCCGGCGCGACCACGATCATCGCCGTCGACATCGACGACCGGAAGCTGGAATGGGCCAGGAAGATGGGCGCCACCCACACGGTCAACTCGAAGGACACCGACGCGGTGGAGGCGATCAAGGGCCACACGAACGGCTTCGGCGTGGACGTGGCGATCGACGCGGTCGGCCATCCGGCGGTGTTCGAGCAGGCCTTCTACGCCCGCGACCTGGCCGGCCGGGTCGTGCTCGTCGGCGTCCCCACCCCGGACATGACCATCACCCTGCCGTTGATCGAGGTCTTCGGCCGCGGCGGAGCGATCAAGTCCTCCTGGTACGGCGACTGCCTGCCCTCCCGCGACTTCCCGATGCTCGTGGACCTCTACCGGCAGGGCCGCTTCCCGCTCGACCAGTTCGTCACCGAGGCCATCGGCCTGGACGACGTCGAGGAGGCATTCGACAACCTGCGCCAGGGCGAGGTGCTGCGCAGCGTCGTGGTGTTGGACAAGTGAGCACGGCGCGAATCGAGAAGACCGTCGTCAACGGGATCTTCAGCCTCGACGGGCAGGACTTCGACGTCGACAACAACGTCTGGCTGGTAGGGGACGATGACGAGGTGCTCGTCATCGACGCACCTCACCGCCCCGAACCGATCGTCGAGGCCATCGGCGGGCGGCGGGTGACCGCCATCGTGCTGACCCACGGGCACAACGACCACATCACCGCCGCCGTCGACCTCCGCGAGGCCACCGGGGCGCCGATCTGGCTCAACGCCGCCGACCTCATGCTCTGGGAGAGCGTCCATCCGGAGGCGTTGCCCGACCAGCCCCTCGGCCACTGCACCCCCTTCCACGTGGCCGGGACGTCCCTCCTCTCGATGCACACCCCGGGCCACAGCCCCGGCAGCACCTCGCTCTACGCACGTGACCTGAACACCGTCTTCACCGGGGACACCCTGTTCTGCGGTGGCCCCGGCGCCACCGGACGGTCCTACAGCGACAGACCGACCATCCTCAACTCCATCCGCTCGTGTCTGCTGACCCTGCCCGGCGACACGGTCGTCAAGACCGGCCACGGTGACGACACGACCGTCGCCGCGGAGGTGGGCCGTGTCCGGTGAGATGCCAGGCGGGACCCGTGCGCCGACGAGAACAGGGTCTCCGCCCACGGACGACGGCCGGGCGACGCGGCGGCGATCCCGCGTCGCGCTGGAGCGGGCGCTGCGAGATGCCAGCTACGAGGTCCTGCCGCTGCGGGGCGCCGAGGAGTCGGTCGTCGAGCACGTCCCCCGGACCGTGCCACTCACCGTGACGGTGACGGAGGCCAAGGGCTTGACGCCCACCCTCGAGCTGGCCGAGCGGTTGTCGGGTCACGGGTTCGTAACCTCGCCCCACTTGGCCGCCCGCCTGGTCCGGGACAAGGCCCAGCTGGCCGACATCGTGGCCCGCCTGCGCGCTGCGGACGTGGACAGCGTGTTCGTCATCGGGGGCGATGCCCCTGAGCCCGCGGGGTCCTTTCCCGACGCGCTGTCCCTGCTCGAAGCCCTGGACGCCGGCGGTCACCACTTCCGCCACGTGGGGATCGGCGGCTACCCCGAAGGCCACGGGCACCTCAGCGCAGAGCTGATCGAATGCGCCCTCGAGCGGAAGGCCCCGCACGCGACCCACATCATCACCCAGCTGTGCTTCCACCCCGCGACGACGAGGGCCTGGGCGCGGCAGGTGAAGCTGCGGGGCGTCGACCTGCCGATCCGGATCGGGCTCCCCGGCGCCGTGACGCGCCAGAAGCTCGTCCGGATCTCGGCCGGTATTGGGCTGGGTCAGTCGGCTCGCTTCCTCGCGAAGCAGCACAGCCTGTTCTGGCGCTTCTTCCTGCCCCACGGATACCGGCCGGACCGGCTCATCGACCGCCTCGCACCTGCCCTCGGGCATCCCGAGCAGAACCTGCAGGGGTTCCACCTGTTCACGTTCAACGAGGTGGCACGGACGGAGGCGTGGCGGCAGGAGTGGCTGGAACGCCTGTCCGACGCAGTGCCGGGGTGACGCGGGCCCGTCAGAAGGACGGCAGGCGCGGGCCCGACATGCAGTACGGGGGCGTCACGCTCCTCACCTCACCCGGCGGCGGCCGCTATCCGTCCGGCAACTCCCTGCTCATCCGCGGGACGGAGGCGAACGTCCTCGTCGACCCCTCACTCGAGGTCGACCGGCGAGGCGGTGTGGACGTCCCTGTCGAGCTCATCGCCGTCACCCACGCCCACGAGGACCACGTCGCGGGGCTCCACCTGTTCCCGGAGGTGCCGGTCGTCGTCCACCCCGCGGAGGCCACCGCCGTCCGCGACCCCGAAGCGCTCGTGTCCGCGTTCGGCATGGCTGATGCCGACGCAGCCGTCTTCCGACACCAGGTGCGCGAGACCTTTCACGTGCGCGGTCACGGGCCGGTGGACACCGTGGACGACGGCGCGGTGCTCGACCTCGGCCGGCGGTCGGTGACTGTCGTCCACCTGCCGGGGCACACCGCCGGACACTGCGGCCTGCTCGTCGAGCCGGACGGGTTCCTCTTCCTCGGAGACGTCGACCTCACGTCCTTCGGCCCCTACTACGGCGACCTGTCCAGCAGCCTCGATGCCTTCGTCGCGTCGATCGAACGACTCCGCGGCATGGACGCCCGCTGGTACGGGACCTCCCACCACGTCGGCGTACTCGACGACCGGCAGGCGTTCCTCGACGCCTTGGACCGCTTCGCCGCGGTGATCGACCGCCGGGACGAGACGCTGCTGCAGCTGCTTCGGCAGCCACGGACGCTGAAGGACGTCGTCGCACACCGGCTCGTGTACCGGCCGCACGTCCAGCTGCTGTTCACCGAGGCGGTCGAACGCCGGACGGCCCTCCTCCACCTGGAACGACTGGAGCGCCACGGCAGGGTCGTTGCCACCGGCGACGGCTACCTGGCCGTGTGACGCGCCCGGTCCGGTCGCGCCGGAGTGCAGGAGGCATGCTGCGGGGCCGGGAGGACGTCGTCCTCCCGGCCCCGCCACTCGACCGTGCTGGGATCGGTCTCAGTGCGCCAGGCGCTGCGTCAGCCACTCGTGGAAGGCGCCGATGTGGTGCTCAGAGGGCACCAGCACACCGCCCTTTGCGTACGCACGTGAGGACATGGCCGGCTGGGTCCGCTCGCAAGCCTCGAAGTCCTGCTCGTTGACCCGGTGGAACAGCTCGACCGACCGAGTGACGTCCTTGCCCGATTCGACGACCTCGTGCGAGTACAGCCAGTCGCACTCCACGATCGTCCGGTCCACCGAGACCGGGAACATGCGGTGGAAGATCACGTGGTCCGGCACCAGGTTGATGAAGACGGTCGGCCGAACAGTGATGGCGTAGTAGCGCCGGTCGTGGTCGTCGTCGACGCCGGGCAGCTTGTCGAAACCCTCGCTGCCGTCGACGGTGAAGCCCTTGACGTCGTCCCCGAACTCGGCGCCGTGCCCGACGAAGTACTGCGCGGCGTAGCCGTCGGCGAACTCGGGGAGCACCTCGGTCAGCTCCGGGTGGATCGTCGCGCAGTGGTAGCACTCCATGAAGTTCTCGATGATGAGCTTCCAGTTGGCCTTGACGTCGTAGGTGATGCGGCGCCCCACCTTCAGCGAGTCGAGCTGATAGTGGTCGATCGACTCCACGTCACCAAGGCGCTCGACGACAGCCCCGACGACGTCGTCCTCGAAGGACGGGGGCTCCTTCGACAGGCACACCCACGCGTAGCCGAGCCACTCGCGCAACGCCACCGGCACCAGGCCGTACTCGACTCGGTCGATGTCGGGCATCTTGGTCAGGTTCGGAGCCGCGACGAGCTTGCCGTCGAGGTCGTAGGTCCACGCGTGGTAGGGGCACTGGAAGGCCCGCTTCACCTGTCCCGAGTCGTCGGTGCAGATCTGCGCTCCGCGGTGCCGGCAGATGTTGAGGAACGACCGCAGCTGTCCGTCCCGGCTGCGGACGACGAGGACGCTCTCCCTCCCCACCTGAACCTTCTTGAACGAGCCGGGCGTCGGGAGATCACTCGACCGCACGGCGCAGAACCACATGTTCTCGAAGACGTGGGACTGCTCCAGCGAGAAGATGGCCGGGTCGGTGTAGTACTGGCCCGGCAGCGTGGAGATGAGGCTCGCGGGCAGGTCAGTGGTGGTCATACGGCACCTCGGGGTTCCGTCGGGCGATTCTGGGGACGCCGGGAGTCGGATAGCGCGGGTCTGCGGCACACCACGGTCGTCCTCCGCCAGGACACATCCGGACGACCGATGTGTTGCACATTACAGAGATCGTCGCGCATAGCGCAACAACTTCTCGTCGGACATGCGACAGCAACTCGGCACGCGACTATGAGCCAGCTCCAGACAGGGCGCGGTCAGGGGGCGGCGCACAAGGCGACGTCCCAGCGCCTCACCGCGCACGCCCGCGGACAGCAACCCGCGGGCGCGACTAGCGGAAGAAACCCAGCCGTCGGCTCAGCTCGTCAGCACCGGCCGTCAACCGGCGGGCGACCCTCGGGAAGTCCTCCGGGTCCATCCGGAAGGACGGCCCGGAGACGCTGAGGGCCGCGATCACCGCACCGGCCGCGTCGCGCACGGGCGCGGCGACCGCGTTGAGTCCGACCTCGAACTCCTCCACGGTGGAACCCCAGCCCCGCTCGACGATGCGGTCGAGATGCTCCCGCAGGGCCTCGGGGTCGCTGATCGTGGCAGGGGTGAACCGTGGCAGGTCCCGGGACAGAACCCCCTTGCGGACGGCGTCAGGTGCGTGGGCCAGCAGCACCTTGCCGCTCGACGTGGCATGCAGGGGGGTGCCCTGCCCGACCCAGTTGTGCGTGCTGAGCGCTGCCGGCCCCCGGACCTGGCTGACGTTCACGGCACGGTCGGTGTCGAGGATGGCGATGTTCACCGTCTCCTCGAGGTCGGTGGCCAGCGCCTCGCAGATCGGCCGCCCCTCCTGGGCGATGTCCAACTGTGCGGCAGCGGCGCCGGCCAGGCGCACGACCCCGAAGCCCAGCCGGTACTTGCCCCGATCGGCCAACTGCTCGACGAATCCCCTGCTCTCCAGCACCGCGACCAGGCGGAAGGCCGTGGACTTGTGCACGCCGAGCTCGGCGGCCACCTCGGTGACGCCGGCCTCCCCGTGGGCCGCCAGGATCTCAAGCACGCTCAGCGCGCGGTCCACGGACTGGACCGCGGCGACCGAGCCGCGCTCACCGTTCGCACCCTGGGGCCCACTCATGTCCTCAGCGTAGGTGGCGCACCGACTCAAGGCGGCCGGCTCCCTTGACGGCACATGAGCACTCAGACATGCTGTTGCGCTATCGGCAAAGGGTTGCGGTGCACGCAACACTCACAAGCCTGGAGCGCCCATGATCCCGGTCTGTCTCACGACCGCGCTGCCGCCCGGCGAGGCGACCCGCATCGAGGCCGAAGAGCCCATCGCGGTCTTCAACGTCGACGGCGACTTCTACGCCATCGACGACACCTGCACCCACCAGGACGCCTCACTGGCCGACGGCTGGCTGGACGGGTGCTCCGTGGAATGCCCCCTGCACGCCTCCTGCTTCGACCTGCGCACCGGGAAGGTGTCCGGCCCACCGGCCAAGACGCCCGTCCGCACGCACCGGGTCGTCGTCCAGGACGGCATGGTCTACGTGCAGCCGGGGATCACCGCGGACGGTGCCGCGTGAGCCCCACGATCGCCGTGGTCGGCGCGGCGCTGGCAGGCCTCTCGGCCGCCCGCGCGCTCCGGGACCAGTCCTTCGACGGCCGCATCGTGGTCATCGGGGACGAGGTGCACGCCCCCTACGACCGCCCGCCGCTGTCCAAGGAGTTCCTGGCCGGCACGGCCTCGCTGGACGACATCGGCCTGGGCGCGCCCGACGACGAGGAACTCGGTCTCGAGTGGCGGCTGGGCACCACCGCGGTCGGCCTGGACCGCGTCAGCCGCTCGGTGCTGCTGAGCGACGGCAGCGAGGTCCGGGCCGACGGGGTCGTCCTCGCCACGGGCGCCCGCGCCCGACGCCTGCCCGGCAGCGAGGGACTCGGCGGTGTGCACGTCCTGCGCTCCCTGGACGACGCGATCGCCCTCCGGGAGGACCTGGCCTCCGCCAGCCGTCTCGTCGTGATCGGCGCCGGTTTCATCGGGGCGGAGGTCGCCTCCACGGCCCGAAAGCTCGGGCTCGAGGTCACTGTCGTCGAGGCCATGCCCGTTCCGCTCGCCGGCCCCCTGGGCGCCGAGATGGGCGCGGTGTGCGCCGAGCTGCACGCCGACCACGGCACCCGCCTGCTGACCGGCAGCGGGGTCGCCGGGCTGGTCGGCACCGGCCGGGTCGAGGCCGTGGAGCTGACCGACGGCACTCGCCTGCCCGCCGACGTGGTCGTCGTGGGGATCGGCGCCATCCCGAACATCGAGTGGTTGGCCGACTCCGGCGTGGCCCTGGGAAACGGCGTCCTCACCGACGCCCGCGGCGTCACCAACATCCCCGGTGTGGTTGCCGTCGGCGACTGCGCAGCGGCGTGGTCGGTCTCCGCGGAACGGCACGTCCGCATCGAGCACTGGACCCACGCGTTGGAGCAGCCGGCCACCGCCGTCGCCACCCTGTTGGGCGCCGAGGGCGCGGTGCCGGCCTCGGTCCCCTACTTCTGGTCCGACCAGTACGGCGCCCGCATCCAGTTCGCGGGCTCCCGCCGCGAGGATGACGTCGCACGGGTCGTGGAGGGCAGCTGCGCCGAGCGGAGCTTCCTGGTGGTCTACGAGCGCGACGATGTCCCGGTCGCCGTGCTGGGGATGAACCAGCCCCGCCTGTTCACCCGGTGGCGCCGACAGCTCCGCTCCGCAGTGCCGGCACCGTCCTGACCACCGGGCCGGCACGGCCCACATCCCACGACCCCAGAGGTCGGGCCACACAGCCCGACCTCTGGGGTCGTTGCCACGCTTCCAGTGGTGCCGGCCGTCCCCGACGGGTGGACGCCGGGCTGCGGTCCATGCGCCCCGCCGCGCCGGCCTCCCCCGCCCGGCCGCCGATCGCCGTCGCACACCACGACTGAACGGCCGCCAGCTGACCGCCGCGGCTACGGCTGGGTATGACATGGCCGGCGACGGAGCGGCGGCCGGGCGCCATCAGGCATACGTCCGTGCACGCCCGAGCGCTCGCCAGGCGGACCGTCGCCCTTCCGTTCAGTGCGATGGCAGGCAAGAACCCCGCTGTGGCGGGGCTGGCGTCGAATCGGCCAGGTCCGACGGCACGTGCGAGCAGCCGCGCGCGCACCACCGGGTCGCCACCCGACCGCCCTCGGCGACGTCGACCGCGCCACCTCACTGGTCAGCCGTGCGCCGAGCACGATCCCTCGAACGGCGAAGGGCCTCCCGGCGCGGAACTGAGTTCCGACGCCGGGAGGCCCTCCCCTGGCGGTGGCGGTACCCCTAGGGGCGGGGGTCCATCGGCCGGCCGATCGCCTCCGCCGTGGGCTGCTGATCCTGGGCGGGAACCGGCGGGGGCCCCGCCGAGGACACGAAGTTCCCGTCCGGGCTGGCCTGCAACCGCTGATTCAGCCCCGGGCTCGCCTGGGACGTGGCCTCGATGTCCGTCCCTGGGTCGGGCGTCTGCTCCACGACGAGGACAAAGTCTTCGCCGTGGCGGCTGATGCCGTCGACGACGGCCTTCTCGATCGCCAGGGTGGCGTAGTTGCCGCGCAGGACGATCGGATCGCGGCGGAGGTCCTTGACCAGACTCACGGCCATCGCGGCCATCACGAGGGCGAACGGCAGGGCCGCGATGATCGTCAGGTTCTGCAGCCCGGTCAGTGCCGCGCCGTCCTCGCTGATCAACAGCATGATCGCCGCGACCGAGCCCATGACGACGCCCCAGAAGATGACGACCGCCCGGCTCGGCTCCAGGGTGCCGCGCTGCGAGAGCGAGCCCATGACGATCGAGGCCGCGTCCGCACCAGACACGAAGAAGATGCCGACCAGCAGCATCACGACCACGGTGGCGACGGTGGCGAGGGGGTACTGCTGGAGGACGGCGAACAACTGCCCCTCCGTGGTGCCCTGACCCGCGACGTCGAGACCATCCCGCTGGGCGGCGATGCCTGCCCCGCCGAAGACGGCGAACCACAGCAGGCTGACCAGGCTGGGCACCAGGAGCACACCGGTGACGAACTGCCGGATGGTCCGGCCGCGGCTGATGCGGGCGATGAACAACCCGACGAACGGCGTCCAGCTGATCCACCAGGCCCAGTAGAAGACCGTCCACCCGCGCAACCAGGTGGCCATCGCGTCTCCGCCGGTGGCCTCCGTGCGCGCAGCCATCTCCCCGAGGTCGGAGAAGTAGCTGCCGACCGCGTCCGGGATCAGGTTGAGGATGAAGATCGTCGGGCCGAGGACGAAGACGAACAGCGCCAGGCCGAGGGCCAGGACCATGTTGACGTTGGACAGCCACTGGATGCCGCGGGCGACGCCGGAGACGGCCGAGGCGACGAAGGCCGCGGTCAGCACCGCGATGATCGCGACGAGGACGCCGTTCCCGACGTCGCCGGCCCAACCGAGGATCTTGACCCCGCTCCCGATCTGCAGGGCGCCCAGGCCGAGAGAGGCCGCGGACCCGAAGAGCGTGGCGAAGATGGCCAGGACGTCGATGACCCGGCCGGCCGGCCCGGCCGCGCGCCGCTCACCGAGGAGCGGGATGAAGGCGGAGCTGATCAGCTGGCGACGGCCGCGCCGGAAGGTGCCGTAGGCGATGGCCAGTCCGACGACGGCGTACATCGCCCACGGGTGCAGCGTCCAGTGGAAGAGCGTGGTCGCCATTGCCGTCTGGATTGCCTGGGACGACTCGGCCTCGGTCGTGAGCGGCGGCGGGGACACGTAGTGCGAGAGTGGCTCGGCGACGCCGTAGAACATCAGCCCGATGCCCATGCCGGCGCTGAACATCATCGCGACCCAGGAGACCGTGCGGAACTCCGGCCGCTCGTCGTCCCGCCCCAGCGGGATCCGTCCGTACTTCCCTGCCGCCAGCCAGATGACGTACACCACGAAGGCCGACGCCAGGAGCACGAACAACCACCCGAGGTTGCCGGTGATCCAGCCGAGGAGTGAACCGCTCACGGTGCCCAGCCCGGTGGGGCTGACGAAGCCCCAGGCGACGAAGCCCAGCGCCATGGTCGCGGCGATGGCGAAAAGGACCCGGTCCACGGCCCAGTGGCGATCGGCCACGCAGGGCGGCGGCTCTGCGACGGCTGGGTGGGTTCCGGTCACGGTCACATCGGCGGCGTCCGCGGTGGTGCGCTCACCCCCCGCACCGACGGTGCCACCGACAGAGGTCGGACCAGTCCGAACGCCGTTGGACTGGCTCGGTGGGCGGGAGGACGAGGCGTGCTCGCCGCGTGATTGCTCCATGACACTCCCCTCTCGTGTTGCGTTATCTGAAACCTGCTTCGCAGGAGGGAACCAGATAGCGCATCCCGGGACAAGAGTGCGATGTGACTTCTTACACATCCCGCTCGGATGAGACCCTGCGTTACGTCAGGGTCACGGGGCGGGGAATCAGTCATGGCGCGCCACCGGAAGCGCCCAAGGTGTCGGCGCCGATGCCTGCTGCAGGCACGTTCAGCCTTGACCGCCGAACGAGCACCAACGCGGGTCACGACGACGGACGGACAGCCTGCCGATCATGCACGGCAGCACCCGGACATCAACTGCCGGCGGTCGGGTTGCGCAGGACACCGAGGCGCTCGACCTCGATGACGTCCCCCGGGTGGAGCAGTCACGGCTGGCTGCGGGCGCGTACATGAAACCAGACGGCGTGCCGGTAGCCGGCAGGCTGCGCAGGGCCGGGCAAGGCGTGCGGACTCAGGGAGCGCATGTCCCCGACGCCTGGACGTTCTGATCCGCGAGGTTGGTGACGCGGGCGGCCAGACGTCCCAAGCACGCGCGCGCCTAGGGCCGACACCGGAGCGTCACCGCGACCGAGCTCAGAACGGCCGAGTCGGCGGTCGGAGCAGGAGGGCCTCGGTGATCGAGCGGCCGTAGACCAGCACCGCGTCCTCGGAGTTGGGGAACAGCGGCCGGCCGATCTGGCCGCACCTGGCACGCTCGCAAAGTTGTGTGGCCAGCAGCGCCGACTGACGACCGATGAAGTGCACGCTGTGCCTGCGCGCTCGGACGAGACGTGCAGTTGTCTGCGGGGGGGCCTACTGGCGTCAGGCGAGCCCACAGGGGCTCACCGACACGTAGCTGACGCGCTAGACGAATGCCGGGGACCCCCGCCACAGCGGCGGGGGTCCCCGGCTTTTCGCCAACAGAGGGCCTGGCATTTCGCCAGGACCCCGGGGTGGAGGTGGCGGGAATCGAACCCGCGTCCTACGACGCATCACCAGGGCTTCTCCGAGCGCAGTCCGCTGCGTCTCTGCTCGACCCTCCCGATCTCGCGAACAAGACGGGATGACGGGCCCAGTCGCTGTTTGGTGTCCCGCGCGCGCCCGCGACCGGCACGCACGGTCAGTCATCTAGCTGATGCCAGGATCCGGGCCGATGACGAACCCGGGCTGACAGACCCGCCTACGCTGCTATCAGGCAGCGAGGGCGAAGTCGCGCTGACTGGAGTCGGCGCTTGTGTTGTTTCCGACGCGTGGTTAACGAGCTCATCGTCGGCTTCCTCGGCTCGCTTCCCCTGGTCATCCGACCGCAGTCGAGACCATTCACCCCCTGTGTAGTTGTGCAGACAGGGTAACGGCACCCACCGACGGGTTGTTCCCGCGCCACCCCGGGCCCCGCCGCGGTTCCGTCCCGGGGCTCGCCCTGAGCCTGCGAGGGGTGGGGGGTCCTCCCTCAGATCCAGTCGCGGCGCTTGAAGACGGCGTACAGCGTGAGGCTGACCCCCGCCATCAGCACCAGCGCGAACGGGTAGCCGAGCGCCCAGCCCAGCTCGGGCATGACCTCGAAGTTCATCCCGTACACCGTCCCGACCAGCGTCGGCGCGAACAGGATGGCCGCCCACGCGGAGATCTTCTTGACCTCCTCGCCCTGCGCGATCGAGGCCTCGGTGAGCTCGCGGATCTCCTCGTTCTGTCGCTGGGCCACCAGCGTGGCGTTCACGGTGAGGATGTCGCGCAGCTGCAGCCGGAACGCCTCCACCCGCTCGGTGACCTGGACGACGTGGTCCTCGACGTCACGCAGGTAGCTGCGCAGGTCGTCGTCGACGCCGTACTTGTCGAAGCCCGCAGCGATCGCGGCGAGGATGCCGGTGAGCGGCTGCGCGGCGCGCTGGAACTCCAGCACCTCCTGGGAGAGCTCGTAGATGCGCCGCGAGACGCCCGGGTCCCCGCGGAAGACCTCGGTCTCGATCTCGTCGATGTCGGTGGCCAGCCCCGCGACCACCGGCGAGTACCCGTCGACGACGGCGTCGAGAATCGCGTACAGCACCGCCTCGCTGCCCTTCTCCAGCAGCGCCGGCTCGCTCTCCAGCCGCCGGCGCACCCGGGAGAGGTCCGGGGACTCGCTGTGCCGCACGGTGATGGCGAAGTTGCGGCCGAGGAACAGGTGCAGCTCGCCGAACTCCACCTCCTCGGCCGCGTCGAGGTACCGGGCTGCCTTGAGGACGACGAACAGCGTGCTGCCGTAGCGCTCGAACTTCGGCCGCTGGTGGGCCTTGATCGCGTCCTCGACCGCCAGCTCGGGCAGGTCGTACTGCTCGGCCAGCTCACCGAGCTCGGCCGGCTCGGGCCGGTAGAGGCCCAGCCACACCAGGCGGTCGGGGTCCTCGACCAGCCACTCGTGGCTCTCGGCGACGCTGTCCGGCGTCGCCACCCGCCGTCCCGACGAGTAGACGGCGTTGTCGACGATCAGCGACTGCCGCTGCGGCACGGCCGGGACCGGGGGCTGCGGCGGGGGCGCGAGGGTCAGCTCGGGACGCGGCCGGCGGGCCAGGGTGGACAGGGCGGTGAGGGACGCACGACGGCGGTCGACCACGGCGGACTCCCGGGGAGACGCTGGAGCGGGGGGACTCGTCGGGAGTCCGCACCCCGTGGCCCCGTCCCGGTCCCGGCCCCCTGCAGGGCCCCGCCGCGAGCTCGCGAGCGGTGGGGAGCAGGGGGTCCTTCTACGAAGGGTGGGGAGGACGGGGTCCTTCAACAGGCGGTGCGGCCCCGGTGCCGGTACTGGGCGGTTCGCTGGGCACGCGCAGCACCTCCTGTCGTCCGTGGGCCGGCCCGGTCGATGGGCCGTCGTCCATCGTTACACGCGCTGTCCACCCGGCTCCCCCGGCCGGGTGAACGTCACACGACGGTCAGACGTCGTCCATGGGTCGTTTCCGCGCCGCGGTCCGCTCCTCGCTCGCCGGCGCTCACTGCGATGCTCCCGCGGCTGTCAGCCGACGGAGAGCACGAGGCCGATCAGCAGCGGCAGCAGCAGCACGATGAGGATCGCGCCGAGGACGTCGAAGGAGATGCCCGACCGGATCATCTTGGTGATCGGCACGACGCCGGAGCCGTAGACGATCGCGTTCTGCGGCGTCGACACCGGCAGCATGAAGCCGAAGGACGCCGCGAAGGTGGCCGCGAGCGCCGGCACGAACGGGTTGACCCCCGCGGCCACCGCCACCGGGATGACGATCGGCACGACCACCGCCGCCGAGGCGGTGTTCGACGTCGTCTCCGAGATGATGATCGCCAGGATGACGGCGAAGATGGTGATCGCGAAGACGTTCGTCAGACCCAGCAGGTTCGCCGATCCGTTGCCGATGGTCTCGGCCAGCCCGGTGTCGGCCAGCAGCGAGCCGAAGATGATGCCGGTGCCGAACAGCAGGATCGTGCCCCAGTCGATCTTCGCCGCGTCCGACCAGTTGAGGGTGAAGTCCCGACGCCCCCAGTCGGTGGGCAGCAGGAACAGCAGCGACGCCCCGAGGACGGCGACGATGCCCTCGTCCAGCCGGTCGCCGACCGCCGCGTAGAGGTCGGAGTCGGTGCCCGCGGTCAGCGCGATGACGCCGGGGAAGATCCACAGCGCCACCGTGATCCCGAAGGCGATGAGCGTGTTCTTCTCCGCCCGGGACATCGGGCCGAGCGCCTCGCGCTCCTGCTGCACGTACTCGTGCACGCCCTCGATCCGCTTGATCTCCGGCCGGTTGAGCAGCAGCAGGACCGCGGCCAGCGCCACGAACATCAAGGCGCAGATGGGCAGGGCCATGAGCATCCAGCTGAGGAAGCCGATGCGCTCGCCCGTCGCCTCCTCGATCAGCCCGCGGCCGATCAGGTTGGGCGGGCTGCCGACGGGGGTGATCAGCCCGCCGACGCTCGCGCCGTAGGCCAGCATCAGCATCAGCGCGACGCCCACCCGCAGCCGCAGCGGGTCGAAGTCCGGCGCCACCATCTCCTTGTGCTGCAGCAGCTTGGCGATGACCGACAGGATGCCGATCCCGGTGGGCAGCAGCATCGCGACGGTGGCGGTGTTGGAGACGAACGCCGACAGCAGGGCGGTGATCAGCCCGAACGCGATGACGAGCCGCGCGGTCGAGCCGCCGACCCAGCGCATCGACAGGATCGTCATGGCGAACCGCCGGGCCACCCCGTGCTTGAGCATCGCCTGGGCCAGGATGAAGGCGCCGATGAAGGTGAAGATCGTCGTCGACCCGAGCGGGGCGACGGCGTCGTCGCCCGACACGACCCCGAGGACGGCGATCGCGCCGACCCCGATCAGCCCGCCGATCGGGATCGGCACCGGCTCGGTGATCCACAGGACGATGACGCCGAGCAGCACCGCGGCGAGCAGGTGCTGGTCGCGCGGCAGGTCGAGCGGCAGCAGCGCGAAGACGATCGTCACCGCCGGGGCGAGGAACAACCCGACGGTGCGGCGCCCCTTCTCGAACCGCTCCTCCGCCGGGCTGAGCTGCTGCTCACCCAGGCTGCGGTAGGTGGCGTGGCCGCGGAACGCGGCGTCGACGTCCGTGCGTCCCCCGGAGCCGGGCCCCCGATCGGTGATGGCCATGACGCCTCCTCGGTCTGTGACCCCGACCATAGGGAGCGTAGGGGCTACCCGGCGACCTCTCCCTCCGGCGGGGGTACGGCGAGCGCGACGAGGAAGCGCGACACCATCGCGTAGCCGCCCACCAGCACGGTCAGCTCCACGACCTGCCGGTCGTCGAGGTGCGTCCGGACTCCGACGAACACCTCGTCGGGGACGACGACGTCGCGCGTCGAGGCGTCGGTGAAGGCGAGGACGGCGGCCTGCACCGGCGTCCACACCGGCTCACCGACGGCGTCGGGACGGCGCAGCACCTGCAGCTGCAGCTCGGCCAGCCCGGCGCGGCGGGCGATCGGCTCGTGCGAGACCCACTCGAAGTCGGCGTCGTTGAGCACCGCCACCCGCAGCACCACCAGCTCGCGCAGGTCGGCCGGCAGCGTCGTCGCCCCGCGCAGCGCGCCGAGCAGCGCGTTCCAGCCCTCGGCGACCGGCGGGCTGTGCAGCAGCAGCCGGTCCAGCGCGGAGAGCTCGCCGCTTCGGCGGGCGCGCATCAGCTCCGCCGTCGGCCCGTCGTCCCCGGACTCCGGGAGGCGTGCCCCGGTCATCGGGCGGCGAGGACGCCGGCCGGGTACGCGCCGTTGGCGACCAGCCGGGCCGACAGCGCGCGGCCCAGCTCGACCACCCGGGCGGTCCGCTCGGCACCCAGGCGCACCCAGGGCGCGGCGGAGACCTCGTCGGTCCCGGCCTCGATCTCGGCGCGCAGCCGGCGACCCTCGTCGGTCAGCCCGCCGTCGGCGAGCAGACCCCGCGCGGTGAGCTGCTCGCAGGTCGCGGCCCACTCCTCGTCGCTCCACCCCCGGGTCGCCTTGGCGGCGGCCTCGGTGAAGCCGCGGCCGGTCCAGGTGTGGGTGACCAGCGCCTCGAGACCGGTCATCCCCGACCGCAGCAGGCAGGCGATGTGCCCGTCGCCGCGGTGCTCGCGCAGCAGCGTGGCCCCGTGCCACAGCGACAGCACCGGCTCGTCGGGCCACGGCTGGTCGGCGTGCGCGGCGTAGAGCGGGCGACCCTCCGGGGTCAGTGCGGCGCAGGCCTCGCGCAGCAGGCCGGCCAGCTCGGCCACCTCGGGCGCGGCCGCGGCGTCCGCGCCGCCGAGCAGCCGGGTCAGCGAGGCGCGGGCCCCGTCGAGCCGGGCGGCGAGCACCTGCTCGGGGGTGGCCAGGGTCCAGGCGCGCGGCACGTGCCGGGCGACGAGCGTGGGGGCGAAGTTGCCGAAGGTGGCCGTCACGGTGCCCGGCCCGACCGCGCCCATCGCGGCCGCCCGGCCGGCGAAGTAGCACATCCGGCCGGGGCGCAGCCCGACCGCGGTGAGGTACTCGTCCTGCTCGGGCGAGAAGTAGACGTGGTTGTGCAGCGGCTCCACGGCGCGGTGCGCGCGGGCGACGTCGGGAGCGGGCTGATCGGCGCTGACCATGCGCCGGACCCTAAGAGGACCCCCCTGCCCCCACCACTCGCAGGCTCGCGGCGGGACCCTCCAGGGGGGCCGGGCCCGGGAGGGCCGGCGTCCCGGCCGAGCGAGCGCAACCACCGGCGCTGCCACGGCGTCTCCACCGCCCGCGGGTGGTACCGCTCGCGCACCCACCGGACGGCGTCGGCGGCCGGCAGCCCGTCGAGGACGGCGAGCGCGGCCAGCGCGGTGCCGGTGCGGCCGACCCCGCCGCGGCAGGCCACCTCGACCCGCTCCCCCGCCCGCGCGTGCTCCAGCGCCTCGGCCAGCGCGGCGAGGGCGGCGGCGCGGTCCAGCGGGACCCGGAAGTCCGGCCAGCGCACCCGACACGCCGGCCACGGCGGCAGCAGGCCGGCGCCGAGCACCACCGCCCGGTCGGCCGGGGACGCCGGAGCGCCCAGCCGGCGGCCGCGGACCCGGACGCCGGAGGGCAGCTCGACCAGCCCGGTGTCGTCGGTCCAGCGCACGCCGCGCAGCGTAGGGACGGCGGGCCACCGGGTCCCGTGGCTCCCTTGCGACCGGTGCGGGCGGGCGTCAGCATCGGCGCAGGCCGCCGAGAGGAGAGCCCCGTGCCCCGCTTCCTGGTCATCGCCCGGTACGAGGCGCAGGGCGCGCGGGCGGTGATGGCCGCCGGTGGCACGGCCCGCCGCAGCGCCTTCGCGCACGCCGTCCTCGACCTGGAGGGCCGGCTGGAGAGCTTCGACTTCGCCCTCGGCGACGAGGACGTCTACGCGGTCGTCGAGCTGCCCGACACCGCGGCCGCCGCGGCGCTGACGCTGTCGATCAGCGGGGGCGGCGTCGCGCGGGTGCGGACCGTCGTCCTGCTGACGCCCGAAGAGGTCGACCGGGCCGCCAGCCTGAACCCCGACTACGCCCCCGGTCCGCACTGAGGTCCGCCCCGGGCGCGGAGCGGCGGGACCGTCAGGGCGCCAGCGCGAACAGCCGCGCGCCGTTGTGCCACAACACGGCGCGCAGCCACTCCTCCCCCAGGTCCAGCCGGTGCAGCGCGGCCAGCTGGTGGGCGTACGGGTACGGGATGGAGGGGAAGTCGCTGCCGAGCACCACCTTGTCCCGCAGCGCGCCCAGCCGCGGCCGCAGGGCCGGGTCGAAGGGCATCAGCCGCTCGGTGAAGTCGGTGGCGAACATCGTGGTGTCCAGGTGCACCCGCTCGTAGCGCTCGGCCAGGTCCAGGAAGGCCGCGTACTCGGGCATGCCCAGGTGGGCGATGACCAACTGCAACCGCGGGTACCGCTCGAGCAGGCCGGTCATCGGCGCCGGCCCGGTGTGCTCGCCGCGCAGCGGACCCGAGCCGCAGTGGATGACGACGGGGGTCCCGGTCTCCTCCAGCCGCGCCCACACCGGGTCCAGCAGCGGGTCGCGCGGGTCGAAGGCGCCCACCTGGACGTGCACCTTGAACACCCGCACGCCGGCCGCCAGCGCCGTCTCGACGTAGGCCGCGGCCTCCGGCTCGGGGTAGAAGGTCGCCGACTGCAGCACCTGCGGGTGCGCGGCGGCGAACCCGTGCGACCAGTCGTTGAGCCAGGCGGCCATGCCCGGCTTGTGCGGGTAGGGCAGCGTGGGGAACGCCCGGACGCCGAGGCGGTCGAGCACCGCCAGCCGTTCGTCCTCCGGCAGCGGGTACTGCACCGGCCAGGCCGCGCCGTAGTTCCGCTCGCCCGCGGCGAAGTAGGCCCACACCTTGGCCTGCACCCGCTCGGGGAGGAAGTGCACGTGCACGTCGACCAGCCCGGGCAGGCCCAGCTCGCGCCAGTACCGGGGGACGTCGGCGTCGTCGGCCGGGGCCTCGATCGCCGTCACCGGAGCGTGACCATGCCCGTGGTCACGAGCGCAGCGTGACGACGACCTTGCCGCGCACGTGCCCGCCCGCGACCAGCTCCTGCGCCTCGGCGGTCTGCTCCAGCGGGAACGCCCGGGCGATCGGCACCCGCAGCTGGCCGGCGTCGGCCATCCGGCCGAGCTCCTCGAGGTGCTCGTGCTCGGGCCGGACGAAGACGTAGCGCCCGCCCATCTCGTTCACCACCGGGTCGACGACGGACACGATGCGGGCGGGGTCGCGGACCTGCTTCGGCGCGTCGGCCAGCGTGTCGCCGCCGACCAGGTCGAGGACGGCGTCGACCGGCTCGGACAGCTGCGCGCTGATCGGCCCGGTCGAGTAGTCGAGCACCTCGGCGGCCCCCGCGTCGCGGGGGAAGCCGTGGTTGCGCGGGCTGGCCGTGCCGATGACGTGCGCGCCGAGCGCGACGGCGATCTGCACGGCGGAGAAGCCGACCCCGCCCGCGGCGCGGTGCACCAGCACCCGCTCGCCCTCGTGGACGTCGAGCGCCTCGGTCAGCGACTGGTAGGCGGTCAGCCCCGCCAACGGCAGCCCGGCCGCCTCGGCGAAGGACAGCGACTGCGGCTTGTGCGCCAGGCAGCGCTGCGGCGCGGGCACGAACTCGGCCGTCGTCCCCCACTGGACGTCGTCCCGGCGGACGTAGCCGAACACCTCGTCACCGGCGGCGAACGCGGTGACCGCCGGACCGGCGGCCTCGACGACCCCGGCGACGTCCCAGCCCGGCACGATCGGCAGGTGGTGCGGGTAGGCGCCGGTCAGTCCGCCGGCTCGGATCAGCATGTCGACCGGGTTGACGCCGGCCGCGTGCACCCGCACCAGCACGGTGTCGGGGCCGACCGGTGGGTCGGGCAGGTCGTCGCGGAGGGTCAGGACCTGGGGCCCGCCGAACTCGTCGTACGCGATGCCCCGCACTCAGCGCCGTCCCTTCACGTAGCGGCCGAAGGCCTTCTGGATCTCCCGGCGGGAGTCGCGCTCGGCGAGGTCGGCGCGCTTGTCGTAGGACTTCTTGCCCTTGGCGAGCGCGAGGGTCGCCTTGACCTTGCCGTCCTTGAAGTACAGGTCGAGCGGCACCAGGGTCAGGCCGCCCTCCTTGGTCTTGCCGATCAGCTTGTCGATCTCGGCGCGGTGCATGAGCACCTTGCGCTTGCGCCGCGGGGCGTGGTTGGTCCAGGTGCCCTCGGTGTACTCGGGGATGTGCACGTGCTGCAGCCACACCTCGCCGCCGTCCACCGTGGCGAAGCCGTCGACGAGCGAGGCACGGCCGGCACGCAGGCTCTTCACCTCGGTGCCGGTGAGCACCAGGCCCACCTCGTAGGTGTCGAGGATCGAGTAGTCGTGCCGCGCCTTCTTGTTCTGGGCGATGAGCTTCCGCCCCTGTTCACGCGGCATGGACCCGAGTCTAGGGGCCCCCGTCGGACCCGACGCGGGGCCCGGAGGGCTCCCGGCGGGTCCGACGGCGGCGCTCAGCGCAACGGGGGACGGCACGTGGTCGCGGTGTCGGCCGGTAGGCCGACAGTCCTATATGCGCACGTACAGGCGCAGGGTCACGTAGGCGGCGACGGCGGCCAGGCCCACGCCGGCGCCGGCGATCACCGGGCTGATGAAGGCGATCGCGCCCCAGTCGACCGGCGGGATGATCCCGGCGCGGATCGGCCCGGCGAGGGTCTTGTCGACGAACAGGATCTTGGTGACCACCAGGCCGCCGATGGCCAGCAGCGCACCGATCAGCCCGGCCAGCGCGGCCTCGAGGATGAACGGCAGCTGGGTGTACCAGCGGGAGGCGCCGACCAGCCGCATGATGTTGGTCTCGTTGCGCCGGTTGAAGGCGGCCAGCTGGATCGTGTTGGAGATCAGCAGCAACGCCGCCAACGCCTGGACGACGGCGACGGCGATCGTCGCGTTGCGGGCGCCGTTGAGCAGGCTGAACAGCCGGTCGAGGAAGTCGCCCTCGTCGCGCACCTGGTCGACGCCGTTCTGCCCGTTCGGGAACTCCGCGGCGATGACCTCGTAGCGCTCCGGGTTCACCAGCTCGACGCGGAAGCTCTCGGGCAGCGCGTCCGGCGGGGTGTTCTGCACGAGCTCGGGCTGCTGGCTGAACTGCTGCTGGAAGCGGGCGTAGGCCTCGTCCTTGGACTCGTAGATGTAGGTCGCCACCTCGGGCGAGTCCGCGAGCTGCTGCTCGATGGCCGACCGCTGCTGGTCGGTGACGTCGTCGGCCAGGAAGACGGAGACCTGCACCTTGTCGTAGTAGATCTCCTTCATGTCGGAGATCATCCCGGCGATCAGCAGGCCGGTGCCCATGAGGCCGAGCGAGATGGCCGTGGTCAGGATCATCGCGACCGTCATGGTCAGGTTGCGACGCAGCCCGGTGGCCACCTCGGAGAGCACGAAGTTGACGCGCATGGATTCCCTGTCGTGAGGTCAGGCAGGTGGAGGAGCGGGGGGCCGGGTCAGCGGCCGACCCCGTAGACGCCGCGCGACTGGTCGCGGGTGAGGACTCCTCCGTTGAGCTCGATCACGCGGCGGCGCATCGAGTCGACGATGTGGTAGTCGTGCGTCGCCATGACGACCGTCGTCCCGGTGCGGTTGATCCGCTCCAGCAGCAGCATGATGCCCTCGCTGGTCTCCGGGTCGAGGTTGCCGGTGGGCTCGTCGGCCAGCAGCACCAGCGGCCGGTTGACGAACGCGCGGGCGATGGCGACGCGCTGCTGCTCACCACCGGAGAGCTCGCTGGGCAGCCGGGCGGCCTTGCCCTCGAGGCCGACCATCTCCAGGACCTCGGGGACGACGCGCTTGATGGTCCGCTGGGGCTTGTTGATGACCTCCAGCGCGAAGGCCACGTTCTGGGCCACGGTGCGGTTGCGCAGCAGGCGGAAGTCCTGGAAGACGCAGCCGATGGTGCGGCGCAGCTTCGGCACCTGCCACTTGTTCATCGTGTTCAGCGTCTTGCCGTTGACGATGACGTTCCCCTTGGTGGGGTCGTCCTCCTTGAGCAGCAGCCGCAGGAACGTCGACTTGCCCGAGCCGGAGGAGCCGATGAGGAAGACGAACTCGCCCTTGTCGATCTCCGTCGACACGTCATCGAGGGCCGGCCGCGAGCTGGCCGGGTAGAGCTTGGTGACGTGTTGCAGTTCGATCACGAGGGGCCACGGTACCTCTCGAACCCGGGAGACTGGAGTGTCACGCGCGGTCGGTCGCCGTCCCGTCCCGACAGAGCGTGAGCGGCTCCGCCGGGGGCCCGGGACGCCCGTCACCCAGCGTGGCCCATCCGGCGTCCCGCCGTGCGACGGGTGTGACGAACGGGACGTCTGATCTCGCCGGCCCTCCGGGTCCTGCCGACCCTCTTTCAGCTGGAGGGCACGGCCTCCTGCTGTCGGCGCCACCGGATGCCCGCCTCGATGAACGGGTCGATGTCCCCGTCGAGGACGGCGGAGGTGTTCCCGGTCTCCTGCTCGGTGCGCAGGTCCTTGACCATCTGGTACGGGTGCAGGACGTAGGAGCGCATCTGGTTGCCCCAGCTGCTGCCCTCGCCGCGCAGCGCGTCCATCTCGGCCCGCTGCTCCTCCTGCCGCTTGGCGAGCAGCCGCGCCTGGAGGACGCGCATCGCGGCCGCCCGGTTCTGGATCTGCGACTTCTCGTTCTGGCAGGAGACGACGATGCCGGTCGGCAGGTGGGTGATCCGGACGGCGGAGTCGGTGGTGTTGACGCTCTGCCCGCCGGGGCCGCTGGACCGGAAGACGTCGATGCGGATCTCGTTCTCCGGGATGTCCACGTGGTCGGTCTGCTCGACGACGGGCAGCACCTCGACACCGGCGAACGAGGTCTGCCGGCGGCCCTGGTTGTCGAACGGCGAGATGCGCACCAGCCGGTGGGTGCCCTGCTCGACGGAGAGCGTGCCGTAGGCGTAGGGCTGCTTGACCGCGAAGGTCGCCGACTTGATGCCGGCCTCCTCGGCGTAGCTGACGTCGTACAGCTCGACCGGGTACTTGTGCCGCTCGGCCCAGCGCAGGTACATCCGCATGAGCATTTCGGCGAAGTCGGCGGCGTCGACGCCCCCGGCCTCGGAGCGGATGGTCACCAGCGCCTCGCGGGAGTCGTACTCGCCCGAGAGCAGGGTGCGCACCTCGAGCTCGTCGATCGCCTGGCGCAGGCTAGCCAGCTCCCGCTCGGCCTCGGCCGCGGTCGCCTCGTCACCCTCCTCGAGGGCCATCTCGTGCAGCAGGCCGACGTCGTCGAGCCGGCTGCGCAACTCCTCGACCCGGCGCAGGTCGCCCTGCAGGTAGGAGAGCTTGGAGGTCAGCGCCTGCGCGGCCTCGACGTCGTTCCAGAGGTCCGGCGCGGCGGCCTGCTGCTCGAGCTCGGCCACCTCGCGGCGCAGCCGGTCGACGTCGAGGACCGCCTCGATCGACGTCAGGGTCGTGTCGAGTTCGTCCAGGACGACGGAGAAGTCAGCGGCCACATCGACCCAGGGTAGTGCGCTCCGGCCGCGGGTAGGCAGTGGCGGCATGAGTGACCCGCACCGTCCACGTTCCCGCGACGACTACGCACGGGGGCTGCCCAACCACCACGACCCCACGGCCGGCATCGGCGGCGCCCCGCCGGCGCGGTCGGCCCTCACGCTGCGGCTGGTCCTGGCCGCCTTCGGCCTCGTCTTCTGCCTGGTCGCCGGCCTGCTGTGGCTCTCCGGCGACGCCCTGCCGGTCTGGCCGGCGGTGGTGCTGTTACTGCTGGCCGCCGTGGCCGCCGTCGACCTGGTGGTGGTGGCCCGCCGGAAGGCCCGGGGCGAACCCGGCTGAAAAAGGACCTCCCTGCCCCCCCGCCACTCGCGAGTTCGCGGCGGGCCCCTGCAGGGAGGCCGCCCGCGGCGAACCGGGCTGACGCGGGCCTGCTCAGAACAGCGCAGCGGCCGGCTGGGCCACGTGCGCGGCGAGCCAGCCGCTCAGGTCCTCGGCGGGCATCGGCCGGGCCAGGTGGAAGCCCTGGGCGAAGGTGCAGCCGAGCTCGGTGGCCAGCTCCAGCTGATCCGCGGTCTCCACGCCCTCGGCCTGGGTGCGCACGCCGCAGGCCCGGGCCAGCGCGACGACGGCGGCGATCGCCGCAGCCGCCTGGCTGCGCCGTCCCTCGGGGTAGGCGACCAGGCTCCGGTCGATCTTGAGCAGCCCGGTGGGCAGGGCCACCAGCTGCCCCAGCGAGGAGAAGCCGCCGCCGAAGTCGTCGATCGAGACCTCGACGCCGGAGCGGCGCAGCGCGGCGAACTGCGCGGCGGTGCGCTCGACGTCCTCGGCGACCGACCGCTCGGCCAGCTCCACGACGAGCTGCTCGGGTGGCAGCCCGGACTCCGCCAGCGCCTCGTGGACGTCGGCGACCAGCGTACCGGTGGCGACGTGGCTGGCGCTGATGTTCACCGAGGTGACCAGGTGCAGCCCGGCCGCCGCCCACGCCGCGGTCTGCCGGGTCGCGGTGCGCAGCACCCAGCGGGCGATCGGCGTCATCAGGTCGTGCTGGGCCGCCGTCGGCAGGAAGTCGGCCGGCGCGAGCAGGCCGCGGTGGGGGTGCTGCCAGCGGACGAGTGCCTCGACGCCGGTGCACCGGCCAGACGGCAGGTGCAGCACCGGCTGGTAGTGCAGCACCAGCTGGCCGTCGGCCACGGCGTCGCGCAGCTCGGCGGCGACGGTGGCCTTGTGCTGGGCGGCGGCGCGCAGGTCGGCGGTGAACAGCCGGACCCGGTTGCGGCCGGCGGCCTTCGCCGCGTACATCGCGAGGTCGGCGTCGCGGACCAGGTCGGTCGAGCGCACCCGCGTGGGCCGGGACTCCGCCGCGGTCGCGATGCCGATGCTGACGCCGAGCCGCACCATCCGGCCGCTGAGGTCGAACGGGCGGTCGATGCTGGCCCGGCAGCGGTCGGCGAGGGCCTCCGCGCCGGTGCTGTCGCAGTCACGGCACAGGACGATGAACTCGTCGCCGCCCAGCCGGCCGACGGTGTCGCCGGCGCGGGTCACGCCGGTCAGCCGCTGCGCGATCTGGCGCAGCAGGTCGTCGCCGGCGTCGTGGCCGAGGGAGTCGTTGACGTCCTTGAAGCCGTCGATGTCGAGGAAGAGCACCGACACCGGCCCCCGGTCGTGCTGCTGCAGCTCGGCGTCGATCAGCTCGTGCAGGTGGGCGCGGTTGGGCAGCTCGGTGAGGGTGTCGTGGCGCGCCCGCCAGTCCGAGGCGCGCTCGGCGGCGACCCGGTTGGTGACGTCGGTGTGGGTGACGACGACCTGGCCGGCCTGGTCGACCCGGGAGGCCTGCAGGTGGACCCAGTACGTGCCGCCGCGCAGCTCGAGGGCGTAGTCGGCCTGCACCGAGGGCCGCTCGCCGCGGGAGAGCGCCCGCAGCTCGTCGATCAGCGTGGCGGTGCTGTCGTCGCCGTTGAGCCGGCGCGCCATGGCGAAGTAGTCGCCGTCCACCCCGATGCGCACCCGATCGTCGCCGAGGACGTCGGCGGCCTTCTCCCAGGCGGTGTTGGCGAGCAGCACCGTGCCGTTGGCGTCGATGAGCAGCGTCGGCGAGGGCAGCGCGTCGAGCACGGCCTCGACGACGACCGTGGACTGGGACGGCCCGTCGACCCGGCGGCGGACGTCGCGCGGCAACTGGGGCTCCTCCGGTCGTCGTCCCACGCGCTCCCCTGCCAGGTCCGAGCGGTCCTCGTCGGTCTCCGCGTCTACGGTGCCCAGGTGGACGGCGCTCATGCCCGCCCTCCCCCCTCTCCGCCCTGCGGCTCCCGGGTCTCCCGGACCACCCAGCTCAGGTAGTCGGGGGCGCCGCCGACGAGTGGCAGGGCGATGACGCAGGGGACGTCGTACGGGTGGAGCTCGGCGGTGCGGGCGACGACCTCCGGCACCAGCGACCGGCGCGTGTGCAGGGCGACGCGCGCCTCGGCCTCGTCGTGCACGGCACCCTCCCAGCGGTAGACCGACCGGATCGCGGCGAACTGGTGACCGCAGGCCACCAGTCTCTCCTCCACCAGTGTCCGTGTGTACCCGCCCAGCCACTCGGCGTCGCTTCCGGTGACCACGATCTCGCACACGTCCTCCACCACGCGGTCATCCAACAGGGGTGGAGTGACAGGTCCGCGGGGTAGGGCGGGGCCATGAGCGACGAGATGACCATCACGGTCGACAACGAGGAGTACGTCCTCCGGCCCGAGGGCGACACCCTCGCGATGGGCCGCCGGGTGGGCGGCGACACGGTCTGGCTCGAGGACGTCGCGCTGGCCAGCCTGTCCGAGGGCGCCCGCAGCGCCCTGGAGCGCGGGGACTCCTCCGACGAGGCGCTCCTGCTCGCCCTGCGCGGCGTGGTGGCCGCCGAGGTCCAGCGCGGCGGCTGAGCGGACCGGGAGGGGGCGTGCCTACGGTGCGGGCGTGACGCCCCCTCCCGACCGGCTCCCGGCCGACCTGGTCCTCGAGGGCGGTGGGGTCAAGGGCATCGCCCTGGTCGGCGCCGCCGTCGAACTGCTGCGCCGCTACCGGTTCGAGCGGGTCGCCGGCTCCTCGGCCGGGGCCGTGCTCGCCGCCTTCCTCGCCACCGGGCTCGACGCCGAGGGCGTGCTCGAGCGGGCGTCCCGGCTGGAGTACGACCGCGTGCCCGACGCCTGGGCACCGGTGCCGGTCGTGGCGCCGGCGGTCGGCCTGCTCACCCGGTCGGGGCTGCACCCGGGGCGCTACGTCACCGAGTGGGTGCGCCGGGAGCTCGCCGACCTCGGCGTGCACACCTTCGGCGACCTGCGCCGCGACGACCCCGGGGACGACCCGGCGCTGGCGCCGTGGCAGCGCTACCGCCTGGTGGTGACGGCGACCGACGTCACCCGGGGCCGGCTGCTGCGGCTGCCCTGGGACTACCGCGACTACGGCCTGGACCCCGACGCGCAGCCGGTCGCCGACGCCGTCCGGGCGTCACTGGCGATCCCGTACTTCTTCTCGCCGCAGACGCTGCGCGACCCCCGCACCGGGCGCCGCTCGACGCTGGTGGACGGCGGGGTGCTGTCCAACTTCCCGGTGGAGACCTTCGACCGCACCGACGCCGCGGCCCCGCGCTGGCCGACGTTCGGCGTCGGCGTCGGGGACACCCTCTCGGACGAGGACGTGTCGGTCTTCCCCTGGCGCCGGCTGCCGGGGCCGCTGCGGCTGCTGGACTCGCTGGTGGCCACGACGGTCTCGGCGCGGGACCGGGCCTACCTCGCCCGGCCCTGCGTGCGGCGGCGCGCGGTCTCGGTCGACACCAGCGGCACCGGGCTCACCGAGTTCGACGTCGGCCCGGCCGAGCGCGCACGGCTGGTCGCCTCGGGGACGACGGCGGCGCGGGAGTTCCTCGCGGGGTGGGACTGGGCGGCCTACCTCCGCGAGTGCCGCGGTGTGGGGATCGGGTGATCGACGCGATCGTCCGACGGAGACGCCCGCGTCGGAGCCGGCACGCGGGGCGGCAGCACCTCCGGCCGTGACGGCCTGCCGGAGGTGCTGCCGCCCGTGCGCCCTCGGCTACCGGCGGCCTGCCGCGGTTGCCGTGGGACGGTCGGCGTCCGGCCGATCAGCCGTGGCGGTGGCCGTGGCCGTGGCCGTGGCCGTGGCTCCTGCCGCGCTCGTCGAGCTCGCCGCAGGCCACCGGGAGCTCCGCCTCCAGGGGTGCGCCCAGGGCCGTGATCGGCCCGGAGTCGTACATCCCGTCGTCGTCCAGGTCCTCACCGTGGATGACGATGTGCAGGTCGTCGAGCTCGTCGAGGACGCCCTCCGGGACGTCCATGAGGACGCGCTGGTACATCAGCTTCCCGCCCTTCCCGGCCACCGGAGCGCGGTCGAGGGCCAGCCCGGAACCCGCGCTGGTGTCGCCCTCCACGCTGAAGGTGACCTGGATCGGGCCGTAGGCCGGCAACCCGTCGGCGGTCTCGATCAGCCGGTCGTCCACGCCACCGGCCCGGAACTCCGGCCCGGGGCACTCGTTCCTCGCCTCGAGGTCGCCGTGGATGTGCATGAGGTGCGGGAGCAGCGGGCTGAGCCCGCGCGCGGTCACCTCGACCTTCAGCTCGCCGTCCACCTCGACGAGCGTGGCGCGACCGCGCACGTCGGACCCGCTGTCGGCCTTCGGGTGATGCGGCACGGGCTCCAGGCGGGCGGAGTAGGTCTCCGCATCCCGGTGGTCGTCGTGGTACCCGTCCGACGCGAGCGCGGGGGTGGCGAGGGCGGGCAGCAGGGCTGCCCCGGCCAGGACGCTGAACAGTGATCTGTTGCGCATGATGCTCCTGTCGGGAGAGTCGTCGGCCGAGTCACCGCGACTCGACGACGCTCCCGGTTCTCAGCCGGGCCCCGGCGCGGTCGGCTCCCGAGCAGGAGTTCTCGGGCCAGGTGCGTGTCCGGCACCCCTCCGTGACCCCGCTCACAGCGGAAGGTGGGCAACGCGACGATCCACGCCCGCCCCTCCGGTGCGGTCAGCCCTCCTCGCCGTCGACCAGCTCGAGGGCCATCTCGGGCCACCACTGCCCGGCCGGCGGGCCGCCGCCGCAGGTGCCGTCGGAGTCGCCGGGCTGCTTGATCCAGAGCAGGGCGTCGACCCGGTCGAGCCCGGGGGACGTCGTCGGCGCCGTGCCGATCTCCCGCCCCGGCGGATTGCACCAGCGGCCCTCCCCGCCGGCGGCGTCCTCCGGCGGACCGACGCCGTTGCGGCTGGTGTCGACGAGGAAGTGGGCGGTCGGCGTCCCCTCGGGCGCGCCCTCCTCGAGCTGCCGGGACAGGTCCAGGCCGTACTCCGCGCTGGCCTCGGTGGTCTCGTAGTTGGAGACGTTGAGCGCGAAGCCGTCGGCGTGGTCGACGCCGCTGCGGCGCAGCGCCTCGGCGAGCGCCGGCACGTCGTCGACCCAGCTGGCGTTGCCGGCGTCCACGTAGACCCGCGTCTCCGGCTGCCGGTCGAGGATCTCCACGGCCTGGGTGAGCAGCTGGTAGCGGGCGGCGGAGTCCACCCCCTCACAGCCGACCAGGGCCTGCGGGACGGCGTCCGGCTCGAGGACGACGACCGCGGGCCGGTCGCCCAGCGCCGCCGCGAAGCTGCCGATCCAGGCCAGGTAGGCGTCGACGTCGGCGGCGCCGCCGGCGGAGTAGGACCCGCAGTCCCGCCCCGGCACGTTGTAGGCCACCAGCACCGGGAGCTCCCCCGCGGCGGCCGCGGCCTGAGAGATCTCCTCGACCGCCGGATAGGGGTTCTCGGGCGTGGCGATCCAGTTGGCGGTCGGCTGCTCGGCCAGCGGGGCGAGCGCCTCGGCGTCCGCCGTCCGCCCCTCGGCGCGGGCCTGCGCGACGGCGACGGGGGCGTGGCCCTCGGGGTTGAGCCAGAGCTCCTCCCCCGCCAGCCGGCTCGACTCCTCGGCCGCGGCGTCGGGTGTGTCGGCGCTGCCGCCACAGGCGACCGCGGTGCCGGCGACGGCCGCCAGCACCGTGGCCCGGACGGAGCGTCGGGCGTGCAGACGCGTCCTCATCGGACGTGCACCCAGCGCGCCGGGGAGGGGAGGCCCTCGGAATCGACCACGACCAACATGTACCAGCCGTTCGGCGTGAGGCCCTCCTCCTCGGGGACGCCGAGCTCGTAGGACCCGCTGCCGGCCGACTGCACGTCGAGGGCGATGGAGCGCTGCTCGGGGTCGGTCTGGTGGGTCACCGCGCTGGGCCGCATCAGCCGCGCCTCGGTGACGTCCCCGTCGGTGGCGACCGGGAAGGCGCCGCCCCGGGTGACCTCCTGCGGTGCGTCGGTGATCTCCGGGCGGTCCCCGGCGAAGAGGTACGGCGGGGAGTAGATCTCGATCCGGGTCTCGAACCTCCCCGGGATGGTGTTCTCCTCGTCGGAGAACAGCGGGTCCGAGCCCATGGTCATGACCCGGCCGTCGGGCAGCAGCAGCGCGGTGGCGTGGTAGTTGCGCCCGACCCGGTTCGGCGCCGCCTCGTGCAGGTGGCCGCTGTGCGGGTCGTACATCGTGGTCAGGTGCAGGTCGCTCTGCGAGTTGCCGCGGTAGCCGACCGAGCCCCCGGTGAGCAGGGTCGAGTCGTCGGGCAGCGTGACCGCGTTGAGGTAGCGGGCGGGGCTGGGGTAGTCGGTGGCGGCCGGCTCGTAGCGCGGCTCGGGCTCGGTCAGGTCGACGACGTCGAAGCGCGCCGTGGACTCCTCGCTGTCGCCGACCCCGCCGCCGCCGACGATGCCCACCCGCTGGTCCTGCGCGGGCGCGAGCATGAAGGAGCTGCTGGTCTCGTTGAACTCCGGGTCGCGCAGGCCGGGGACGTCCTGCCAGCTGTTGTCCTCGAGGTCCCAGATGCCGGGCCGGCGGCCCTCCTCGGCCGGTCCGTAGCCGGTGTTGGAGCCGCTGTAGAACAGTCGGTACCCGTCGGCCAGGCGGAACAGGGCTGGGTAGGTCGGGAAGTAGCGCTCCAGGTCCGGGCGCTCCTCCCAGGTGCGGGTGGCCGGGTCGTAGACCTCGTTCTCCCCCTCGAGGACCTGGCCGTGCTCGTCGAGACCGGAGACGGCGAGCACGCCGCCGTCCTCCAGGCCGACCAGCGTGGGGTACCAGCGGGACTCGGTCAGCCGGTCGGTCTCGCGGTAGGTCTCGGTGGCGACGTCGAACTCGTAGGAGGCGTCGAGCCCGCGGTAGTTCTGCTTGTCCAGGGTGATGGTGTCGCCCTGGCCGTAGAGGGTGGCGCGCTCCTCGGCGTCGAGGCCCTCGACCTGGAACTGCTGGCCGCCGTTGACGACCGGGGCGTCGCCCTCCGCCTCGGCCTCGATCCACACGTCCTGTTCGCCGGCCATGGAGCTGCCGTCGGCCATCAGGTGCGCGGGCGACACCGTGACGTCCGCCTCCGACACGTAGCTGTGGCCGCGTGCGGTGAACCGGGTGCCAGCGGGCAGGGTGACCGACTCGTCGAGGCGCTCGTTCTTCACGGTGAGCACGCCGGCGGCCCTGGTGACGTCCCCGGCGAGCACCTCGTACTCCCGCGTGCCGCCGGCGATGAGCAGGTTGCCGTCGGGCAGGTAGGCGTGCCCGGAGCAGAACAGGTCCTCCGGCGTCGGCACCTCCTTGGTGTCACCGGTGACCGGGTCCCAGACGATCGTCTCGAAGCTGCCGGCCTCGAAGTCCTGGGCGTCGTTGCCCGACCCGGCGACGAGCAGCACCTTGCCGGTGTGCAGCAGCGCGGCGTGGACGGCCTGCGTCCGGTACTCCTCGGGCAGCTCGATGGTCTCCCACGAGCCGTACTGCGCCTTGTACTCCGGCTGGCTGCGCTGGAAGTCGTCGTAGGCCTCCTGCGCGACGGCGGTGACGACCGGGCCGTTGGCCGCGACCAGCCCGGCCACCGTCGCGGCGACCAGGGCAGCGTTGCGCAGCCGGCGGCTGCGCCTCGGCTTGGGGCGGTTCATCGGGTGCTCTCCTGGGTCTGGGGGACGTCTACCGCGCGGTTGCCGACGAAGGTGACGGCCGGCGTGCGGGGACGGACGGCGGCGACGGCGTCCGGGACGACCGGGGCGGGCAGGGACGGCGTCGGCTCGGGGGCGTGCCGGCGCCGGCGGACGCCCCGGTGGCCCAGATGGCCACCGGCAGCAGGCACATGGTCAGGCTCAGCACCGCCCAGACGCGGATCGCCGCGTGGGTGTGGCCGAGCAGCTGCGAGGTCGTCAGCGCGGTCAGCAGCACGGTGGCCCAGACGAGGTGCCGGGTGAAGGAGGTCGGCCGGTCACCGGAGACCGCGCCCTTGCGGGTGACGGCGAAGCCGGTGCTGCGGTTGCGCACCGCGGCCCACAGCGCGCTGACGTACAGCGGCGTCGACATCACCGAGATGGCCATCCCGCTGACGCCCGAGGAGCCCTCCTCCTCGTGCGGGCTGACGTTGTGCTTGCGGTTCCAGAAGTAGACCGCGACCTGCAGCACGGCGGCGTTGACGTAGAGCATCAGCCACAGTTGGGCGGAGACGAGCAGGCCGGCGACGCCGGTCAGCAGGTAGGCGACCAGGTTGCTGACGCCCAGCACCCAGCTGATGGCGGTCGCCGGGTAGTAGGACATCAACAGCGCGTAGTGCGCCCGCCGCGGGAACGACAGCCGCGGGGCCAGCCGCCAGAACCGGCGCAGCACGACCTCGTCGGTGCCGCGGGCCCACCGGCCCTGCTGGGTGAAGTAGTCCCGCCAGGTGCTCGGGCCCTCGCCCACGGCCAGGACGTCGGGGGTGTAGACGGACTTCCACGCCGCGCCGGTCTCGGGATTGGTGCTGGCGTGCCAGACGATGCTGGTCGCGGCGTCCTCGGTGATCGAGTCCTGCAGGCCACCGATGGCCTGCAGGGAGGAGACGCGCACCGCGTTGTTGGTGCCGACGAACATCGCGGTGGTGAACCGGTTGGCCGCCCGCTGCAGGACGCTGTGGAAGAGGTACTGCTGCGACTCCGCGGCGCGGGTGACGAAGTTGTCGTAGTTGCCGTAGACCTGCGGGCCCACCACGAAGGCGACGTCCGGGTCGTGGAAGTAGCCCATCAGCCGCTCGACCATGTTCGGCAGCGGGACGTGGTCGGTGTCGACCGACACCCAGAAGTCGTAGTCGTCGCCGTGCGCGTCCAGCCAGGCGTTGTAGTTGCCGTGCTTGGTCTTCGTCTTGTGCCGGCCGGCGGGCTGGTTCCACTCCGGCACCCCCCGTCGGGTGAAGTGCCGGACGCCGAGCTCGGCGCACATGGCGCGCACCGCCGGG
>NZ_NVPT01000100.1 GCF_002802985.1 Geodermatophilus chilensis
AGGCGGTGGAGAAGACGACGTCGGCGTCGGCCTGGCCGATCTCCTCCGCGCTGACGTAGGCCATGGAGTACTCGTCGTAGGTGAGCTGCGGCAGGGCGAAGCCGACGTCGGTCAGCACGCTGCCGGAGAAGGTCTCCGGCCCGTAGATCCGCGTCTCCTCGGGCAGGAAGCGCACGATCGAGGCGGTCGCGCCCTCGGCGCCGACGGCCTCCGCGACCTCGTCGACCCGCGCGTCGTACCCGGCCAGCGCCTCCTCGCCCTCCTCGGCCCGGTTCAGGGCGTCCGCGGTCGTCGTGAACATCGCCCGCCAGCCCTCCTCGTAGTCGGTGAAGACGGTGGGGGCGATCTGGCTGAGCTGGTCGTAGATCGCCTCGTGGCGGACGCTCGAGGAGAGGATCAGGTCGGGCTCCAGGGTCGCGATGGCCTCGAGGTCGGGCTCCTCGATCGTCCCGACGGTCTCGATCCCCTCGGTCCGGTCACCGAGGTACTCGGGGAAGCCCGTGGCGACGTCGGACTGCACCGAGCCGACCGGGGTGACGTCGAGGGACAGCGCGGTGTCGAGGTGCGGGCTGTCGAGGGTGACGACCCGCTGCGGGTCGGTCGGCACCTCCGTGGTCCCCATGACGTGGTCGACCGACCGGGTCTCCGCCGAGCCGGACTCCTGGGCGGCGGTCTCCTCGGTGTCGCCGGCGGCGGAGCCGCAGGCGCTCAGGGCCATCACGGCGAGGGTGGCGGTGGCGAGCGATCGTAGGCGCACCGGGCGCACTTCCTTTCGGCAGGCGGCGGCACGGGCCGGCCGCTCGATCGAGCAGACTCGGCCCGTGTCCGGGGTGGGACGCGAGCCTGCGGGGCTGCTGATGTGTATTAGGTGAGGCTGACCTTAGTCAAATGCCCCTCGTGGATCCGGCCAGGAGACCGTCCGGGATCGTGCGCGCGCGGCCGCAGGACCGCCCGATGTGCTGGTCGCGGCTGTAGCGCGCGAACACCACGACCATCGTGGGTAGCGAGACGAGCAGGCCCAGGCTGCCGGCGAGCGTGATCTCCGCACCGAACAGCAGCACGATCGTCGGGATCAGCACTTCTCCGCCCGCCACGCCCATGAGCGGGGCGGCCACGCCGATCCGAACCCGGCGAGAGGCCGGCGACCAGGCGGGCCGCTCCGGGAATCTCCGGTGTGCCGACCGTGCCGACCGTGCCGACGTGGCTGGCCAGCAGCGCCGCGGCGATGAGCACGAGCAGCCCGGCCACATTCGCGCACGACTGTCGTGATGTGAGGGCTGACCTGCCCAGTCCAGTCGAGGAGCGGACCGGATTGGGAAGGAGCCGTTCATCCCGAACCTTGATGACACACGGCGTGCGTCATCAGGAATGGATCCGTCGGCGATCCTGAGCCTGACGGGCGGCTCGTCAGAGTCCGGTGTCGTACAACCCGTGGTAGTAGCCCGACAGCCGGTCCTGGAAGCGGGCCGCCCGCATCTCCGCGCGCGTGACGTCCGGCGCGTCCTCGATCTCCTTGCGGGTGCGGTCCACGAAGACGACTCTCTTCTCGGGATCTATCCGTTCCACCGTGAAGGCCGGAAGAATGACCTGGTGGTCCGGGTGCCAGTCACCGGTGTCGACGACCACGTAACTGGCACTCACCTTGTTGGTCGCCCTGTCCACGACACCGATTGACCCATCGCGACCCATCACCTCGAAACCGGAGAGATCCACATCCCCGGCGGAGATGGGCCGAAAGTCGCGAAAATTCCAGACGTCCGCGGTCATCGCCTTTCCTTCCCGTCCGGGATTCTCCTCTCGTGCTCGTGGGTCGACAAGACCTTCCCTCCGCCGATCACGATGCGGCGTGGTGCGAGCAGGCCTCAGCCGTCCGACCGGCGTGGAGGAGCGATGCCCGGCACGCCCGTCCTCCAGATCGGGACGGGTCGACTGACTGCCGGGGGCAGGGGCGGGGGGAGGCCCGTTTCGACCCCGGCCGGCTCGCGGTCCGCCGCAGCGTCGGCGTCGTCAAGGCCGAGCGCGCCGGCCAGCGCCTCGTCGAGGGGCCGACCAAGACGGGCCGGTCCCAGGTCGTCGACCTCGGCGCGGGCACCGTGGCCGCGCTCCGTGCCGACCGGGCAGCTCGTGGACGGCTGGCTCTCGACCTCGTGCGCGACTCGGCGCTCGTGCTCCAACAACCTCGACGGCAGGTACCGGCACCCCGAGCGGTTCTCCCGCCGCTTCGCCGGCCAGGTCGTCCAGGCGCGCAAGGCGCTGGGGGAGGAGCGACTGCCGGTGATCCGGCTGCACGACCTCCCGCACACCCACGCCACCCTGCTGCTCGCCGACGGCGTGCCGGTGAGGTCGTCGCCGAGCGTCTGGGTCACGCCAGCGCCACCATCACGCTCACCGTCTACCAGCACGTCCACCCCGGCATGGGCTGCGAGGCGGCCGACCGCTTCGCGGCGCTGCTCGAGGCTGATTCGAGGCGCGAAGCACCACGCGGGTACCACGAGGGCCACAGAGGCCCCTACAGCAAGACACCCCGGCTCCTGGCCTGCAGGAACACCCGAATGAGGCTGTGTCCGAGGGGCGACACGCCGCATACGCACACGCCTGCTGGACCGGCGTTGCTGCACCGACCGCGGTGCCCGCTGCCGGCCGCCCACGGGTCGGCGTGAGGACGACCGCGACCGCTCGCCGTCAGCCGAGCTGCCGGGAGGAGCCGACCACCCCGAGACTCTGGAGGGGGCGTGATCCTGCTCGCGGACGCTCCTGCAACGAGCTTCCTCCGTCCTGGAGGGGACTTCCACTTCCTCGGCGGGGATCAGTGGGGCACGGCGGGACCCCGGACTCTCGTGGTCACCCGGCGGGGAGTGGTACACGCCGCCGGAGGTGATCAGCCGCGGGACTGGGAAAGGCCCGGCGTTCTGTGTCTCGGAAGGACAGGATCACGCATCCGAGGCGTTCGGGCACTCGACCGGGACGGCGTCGCCGCGACGTACGACTCCGAGTTCGTGGGACCACCGCTCGCTCGAGCAGGGATGCCCGGCATCGGCGCGGATCGTCAGCGCGCCGGGTGCCACCCGAGGCGAGCCTGGATCCGCTCGAGGTGTTCGCGGAGGACCAAGTGGAGAGCGCCGGGCGGCCTGGCGGCGGGTTCGGCCGAACGGTCCGGATCCGCCGTGAGGGCGGCCAGTCGGAGTTCGAGGTCCTCGGCCTCCGCCAGGAGGGAGGCGCGGCGATCGGCGGCGTCCCGGTCCAGCCGCTCCCGGGTCGCGGCCGCCTCGGCGTCCGCCCGCCGCCGTTGCTCCCGGCCGGTGATCAGCATCTGGACGATCTCGTCGCGGGCCCGCAGCCGGGCTGCGGCTGCTTCCGCCACGGCCTGCTGCTGGATGTGTTCTGCGTGCTCGACGGCGCGCTGTTCGATGGCCCGCACCTCCTCGAGCCGCGCCTCCGCCTGCGCGCGGGTGTCCCTGCCGGTCTGCTCGGCCGCGGCGAGGATCCGGCCGGCCTCGATCGTCATCGCCTCGGCCTCGACGGCCGCCTCGGCGATCAGCCGTTCGGCCTCGGCCTCGGCGTCGGCGAGCGCTCGTTCCGCGTGGGCGACCATCCGTTCCGCCTGCGCGGAGGCAGCGGCCCGGTCGGCGTCGCCGTCGGCCCTCATGCTCTCGGCCTCGTCGGCCGCGGCGGCGAGCATCGAACCGATCCGGCGTGACAGCCGGAGCATCTCCCCGCCATCGGGGGAGTGCGAGAGGAGCTGCCGGGCGTCCTCGAGGGCGGCCCGGGTGCGGAGGTACCGTGCCGCGAGGTCCTCGCGCTCGCGATCGGCGCTGGCGAGCTCGTCCTCCGCCCAGCGGACGTAGGTGTCGACCTGAAAGCGGTCGTAGCCGGCCACGGCCCGGCGGAACATCGGGGCGGCCTCGAGGACGGTGGGCAGGTCACCGGAGACGTTCGGCCGCACACGGTCCAGCGGCCCGGTCCCCGCCACCGCCTCGAACAGCGGGCGGGCGGCCCCGTCGTCGGCATGCAGCTCGGCGCTCATCCCACCTGCCTCCCCACGCGATCCGGGTCTGAGGGATGGGGACGCTACGACGCCCCGATCACGTGAGCGGCCGGTCGCCACACGCGGATCACTCGGAGGGGCGACGTCGGCACGCCCCGTCCGGGTGCTGCGGTCAGCCCCGCTCACCCTGCGCGCGTTGCTCCGAAGGGTGACGAGAGAGGCGCTGGGCGTCCTGCAAGCCGCCACGCAGCGCACCCTCGTCCCATGGCGCCCGTCACGACCCCGCCACCTCCAGGCAGCATGACCGTCCCACCGTGGTCCGGCTGGGAGGAGATCCTGACCGCACTGGTGCTCGTGGTCGCCGTGGCCGTCGCTGCGGTCGTGGTCCTGGTGGTCGCGAGAGCCGCGACCGAGCGCTCCGAGTGGCAGGCGTGGCTGGACGGACGGTCGGCCAGGCGCCGGAACCCCGCGGCGGACCATGACGCACGCCCCCCTCGATCCTTGGGAGGGTCTCTGCGCGGCGGTCGACGGGATGCTGACGAACTCGATGGCCCCGCCATCGGGACCGGGGCGCCTCCGTTCGTGGTCGGCCCGGAAGATGAACGATGTCCCGAGACACCTGTGAGGGGTGTCCAGGACATCGCAGGAGTGTCCGAGGGGCGACTTGGTACGTGACCCAACGCGTCCCTCCTCAGCGGCGTCGAGGCGAATCACTCGGGAGTCGCCCGGCTCGCCGTCCAGCACCGCCGCGGGCGTGCCCTGCGGGTGCAGCTTCTCGACGTTCTCGTCCACCTCGCGCGCCCAGGCTCCGTAGCGTCCTGCCCGCACGCCGTCGACTACTCGGGCGAGCCGTCGTCAGGAGGCCCCCGACTCCTCCCTGCCCGCGCACGCGAGATCATGGACACCGCGCCGCCCCGGTGACCACCTGGGCGAGCCCGCAGGCACGGAGGTCGGTGGATGAACACGACGCTCGCCAGGCTGAACGACGCGGTGAACCGGCACGACCCGGAAGCGTTGGCCGCACTGTTCGCCCCTGACTACCGGAGCGAGCAGCCTGTTCATCCCGAGCGCGGATTCGGCGGCTCGGATCAGGTGGCCGCCAACTGGAGACAGATGTTCGGCGGTGTCCCCGACCTGACGGCGGAGCTCCTGGGTGACGCCTTCGATGCGGGGACCTCGTGGTCGGAGTGGCGGTGGCACGGCAGCCACGTGGACGGTCGGCCCTTCCTCATGCGCGGGGTCATCCTCATGGGAGTCGGCGAGGACGGCCTCATCCACTGGGCGCGGCTGTACATGGAGCCGGTCGAGCAGGGTGGGGTCGGTATCGAGGACGCGGTCCGCGGGCTCTCCGGTTCACCGGAGTGACCCGGTCGCGACTCCGGCCAGCGACACGCCTCGGCACTCGTCCGGACTCCCGGGTCCTGCGTCTTCGCTGTGGGTATCGCGAGGGCGACACGCTGGATGAGCACGCATCGGACGACTCGGCCACGCAGTGCCAAGGGCGCTATGCCCCTGGTGGTCGGTAACCGACCTGCTGCGCTCTGCGCATCGCGTCGAGGGTCTCGTCGACGGTGAGCAGCACCGTCGTCTCCAGCGGGCTCAGTGCACCCCCGGCACCGATCGCCAGGGCGACTGCGGCCATGGAGACGTTGTCAGGGGCTTCCCAGAGCGTGTAGCCGTCATGGGGCCCGAACGCGTACCAGAACCCGTGGAGCTTGCCGCCGACCGATTCGATGTAGGAGCGAGCGGCTTCCCGGCGGTCCTCGGGATGGTTGATCAGCCGAGCCCAGGTCTCCGGCGTGTAGCTGAACTTGGTCAGGTAGAGCGGCATCGTCCGGCCCTCTCGTCGACCCGCTGGGCCCCGGGGGCGCCGACACTAGCCCTGAACGACGGCCGGAGGAGTTCGCTGAGCGCGGCAGGAGATGGCGACTCCTCCGGCGGGTGGAGGCCTGCCGGATCGCTGCACCGCACACCAGCGTCGCAACGAGACGACAGCCCAGGGGAAGGAAGCCCACGGTCGGGACCGCGGGCTTCATGTCGACGTGTCCGAGGAGCGAGACGGTAGACACGCACACGCCTGTGAGGTCGCTGTTCGGCCGACTTGCCCGACTCTGGCTGGAGCGCCCCCGTTCGCAGGCGCTCTCACCGAGCCTGGCCGTGCTCTGGTCGAGAGGGGCGACGGGCCGGGAATCATGCGCCCTCGCACGCGTTGACATGAGCGAGGCACCGACCACGAGAATCGATCCGGTCGCCCGACGACGACTTCCCTTGCCGTACTCTCCAGCTCGCCCGGCGGCGGCCCAGGATCCCCGCGAGAGGCCTGCCGAGGCCGGCGTCGATTCTCGGAGATGCGCAGGTCTGCTCGGCGTCGGTAGCACCGGGCCCTCCGCTCGGACGTTCCTCGTCCCGTCTGCGGGGGTGTGCGGCATGCCGCCGCGTCCACCGTGCCCGGTATTCCAGAGGAGGAGTTCGTGGCTCGACCAGGCCAGCGCCAGATGGGCGCTCGCCGTACCGCTCCGCTGAAGCAGCGACGCGTCCGCCACCGCGGCGACGTCGTCTCGGTGCTCGCCGGAACCGTTCGTGAGGTCCAGGCGGCGGTCCAGGGCGGCCGCGTGACGCCTGCCGTGCGCACGAAGTTCCAGGCCGTGGCCCTGCTGCTGCGGGACGAGCGCGCCCGCGTCCGGGCGGTGACCGGCAACGACGGTCACAGGGCCGAGCAGCTCAAGCGCCTGGACGGCATCGCGACCATCCTCGCGACGACCGCCGTCCGGGACGCGGGGCTGCTGGCGCTGCTCGCGGAGGACGCCGTCGTCTCCGACGCGGCGCGGTCGCTCAAGCAGCAGATGCTGCGTGACCTCGGCATCGAGCCGGCGCTCGATGAAATCGCGCCGGCGGAGACCGCGATCGCTCCCGCCGGCACGGACCGGCGGGTCGTGCCGCAGTCGGTGATCTCCCGGCAGCTGGCGAACCCCTTCCTCGCCCCCGACTTCTCCGCCGTTCCGCAGCGCACGCCCCGTCCGCGCCGCCTGACCGGCTGGGAACTGCTCGGCCCGCTGCTGAGCTCGTTCGAGCGCGCCGCTGGGGAAGCCCCGGCGTGCATGGCGCTCCCGGCGCCGACGGCACGGTTCACCCCGGCGGGCCTGAAGCTGATGCCGCACCAGGGGCAGCTGGTCGGCTCGGCCGCTGCCGGCCACCGGACCTTCCTGCTCGCCGACGAGCCGGGGCTGGGCAAGACGGCACAGGCACTGCTCGCCGCGGAGGCGGCGAACGCCTACCCGCTGCTCGTCGTCGTGCCGAACGTCGTCAAGATCAACTGGGCCCGTGAGGCGGCCCGCTGGACGCCGCACCGCTCGACCACCGTGGTGCAGGGCGACGGCGAGACGGTCGACGGCTTCGCCGACATCGTCGTGGTCAATTACGAGGTGCTCGACCGCCACGTGGGCTGGCTCGGAGACTTCGGCTTCCGCGGGATGGTCGTCGACGAGGCGCACTTCATCAAGAACAAGACCTCCCAGCGTTCCCAGCACGTCCTCGAGCTCTCCGACCTGATCCGGACCCGCACCCCGCGGCCCCTGCTGATGGCCCTCACCGGCACCCCGCTGATCAACGACATCGAGGACTTCCGGGCCATCTGGCAGTTCCTCGGCTGGATCGACGACACCAAGCCGCTCGGCGAGCTGATGGACGCCCTGGAGGACACCGGCCTGACGCCTGCCGATCCGGGGTTCTACCCCGCCGCCCGCGGGTGCGTGATCGACTTCGGCATCGTCCGGCGCCGCAAGGTCGACGTGGCCGCCGACATCCCTGCCCGCCGCATCGCCGACCTCCCCGTCGAGCTCGACGGGCCGGCCGGCCGGTCGATCCGGGCGGCGGAGCGGGACCTCGCCCGCCGGATGGTGGCGCGGTACGAGAGCGTGCTCGCGAGCCGTTCCTCCGACGCTGTCGTCGAGGGCATCGACCCCGACCTCGTCCGCCGGGTGGCCAGGTGGGAGCTCAAGGACGCGACCACCGCGCAGGCCGGCGAGAACGTGTTCAGCATGATGCGACGCATCGGCCAGGCGAAGGCCGGACTCGCCGCCGACTACGCGGCGCAGCTGGCCCGGAGCGCGGGCAAGGTCGTCTTCTTCGCCAAGCACGTGGACGTCATGGACGCCGCCGAGAAGACCTTCGCCCGGCAGGGGGTTCGCTTCTCGTCGATCCGTGGTGACCAGACGCCCGCGTCGCGGCAGAAGAACATCGACGCCTTCGTGAACGACCCGGACGTCGCCGTCGCGGTGTGCTCGCTGACCGCGGCCGGCGTGGGCCTGAACCTGCAGGTCGCCTCGAACATCGTGCTCGCCGAGCTCTCCTGGACCGACGCGGAGCAGACCCAGGCCATCGACCGCAGCCACCGCATCGGGCAGACCGAGCCGGTCACCGCGTGGCGGGTCATCGCCGCGCAGACCATCGACGCCCGGATCGCCGAGCTGATCGACAGCAAGGCGGGGCTCGCCGCCCGGGCGCTGGACGGGTCGGACGAGCAGGTCGCCTCGTCGGCCGACGTGCAGCTCGAGGCGCTCGTCGCGTTGCTGACGGATGCCCTGCGGGCGGCTCCCGGACCTGGAGACGCCCCGGGCTCCTGACCGTCGGGGATCCCGGGGCGAGGCTGTGTCCGAGGGGGACTCGGACGCTCAGAGGTGGGAGCCGTCCCACCCTTCGGGCGCGAGGCACCCCGATCGGGGACGCCGGATCCGGCCGAGCACAGGCCCCGACGAGCGGGACGACAGCTGTCACGTCATGTCCACCGCGATCTTCAGCTGCCCCGGCCGCGGCATGATCGCGGCGCTGAAGGCCGCCTGCACGTCGGCCACGGCGTGCACGTGGCTGACGTAGCAGTCCCGCAGGCCGGCGTGTGCAGCCAGGTACGTGCCGGCGTCCGCCAGCACCCGGCGCCGCTCCAGGGTGATGCCCGAGCGCAAGGTCAGGTTCTTGCGCAGGAAGGTCATCATGTCGAAGGGGTAGATCGGGTCGTCCGGGACGCCGAAGTAGAAGACCTGACCGCCGGGCGCCACGGCGTCCAGTGCCGGCTGCAACGTCGAGACCTGGTGGCCCACCGCCTCCACGACCACGGACGGCCGGTCGGCGTCGGACAGCGAGCCCGCCCACCGCTCGGCCCGGGCGGTGACCATCTCGTCGACGCCGAAGGCGGACGCGACGTCGCCGCGGTCCACCGGGTCCACGCCGGTCACCCGCGCCGCGCCGCGGGCCTTGAGGACGTGGCTGAACAGCAGCCCGATCGGGCCCTGCCCGATCACCCCGACCGTCTGCCCCGAGACGTCACCGAGCTGCTCGACGGCGTAGAGCACGCAGGCCAGGGGCTGCAGCATGACCGCCGTGGTGGCCGGCAGGCCGGTGTCGTAGCGGGCGAGGCCGTCGCCGTCGGTGACCACGAGCTCGGCGATGCCGTCGAACATCGAGGCCCAGCCCACGACGAGGTCGCCAGGGGAGTGGTCGGGATGCCTGCTGGCGACGATCTCCCCGACGATCTCGTGCATCGGGAAGCCCGGCGCTCGCGTGGCCCCCCAGCCGTCCTCGGCGGCCGGGTGCGGCCATACGCCACCGCGGAAGTTGGGCAGGTCGCTGCCGCAGATGGCGCCGGCGCGGGTTGCCAACAGCACGTGTCGGGGCGGCAGGGCAGCGGGGTCGGGGGCCTCGACCTCGACCTGCTCGAAGCGGAAGGGACCGCTGAGCGTCTGTGCCCACATGGGTGTGCTCCGTCCTGCTCGGCGTATCTGCACCGGGACGGTGCCGGCAGCGATGGCGTCGATGGCAGCCCTGGTGACCGGACCGCCGGTCGGTCCCCCAGCCTGCCGGATCTCCTGCTCGGCCTCGGCATCGCACGGCTCCCCGTGCTCGTCCCGTCCGGCCCGGGCGCTGCCGAGCCGACGGGACCACCTCCGTCGACCACCCGCCTGGAGCAGGTGCGGCCGCGGCCGTGACCAGGGCTCGTAGACGAAAGGCCCCGCGGTCGGTGACCGCGGGGCCTGCCATCCGGTGTCCGAGGGGAGACTCGCTACGTCCGCACACGCGTGAGCCGCGCCAGCGACCCGCCAGGGGTTCCAGCGGGGGCGGATCACGTGAGCGGACGGTCGGCGCACCGGACGTAGGCGTCGTGCCAGGGACGGAGCCGTTCGTATACCGCGCTCGCGGCGAGCACGTCGGCGTCGCCGTAGTGACGGCCGATCAGCTGCATGCCGACCGGGAGCCCGTCGACGTCCCCCGCGGGAACCGAAGCGGCTGGATGGCCCGAGAAGTTGACGACATAGGTGAGGCACCAGCCGATGAGCGGGTCGACGTCCACGCCCTGGATGTTCCTCGGGCCCACGGTGTTGCCGTCCTCGGCGTTGTCGACGGGCAGCGCGGCGAGGGTCGGGGTGACCAACAGGTCATGGGAGCGCAGCACCTGCTGGATCCGGTCGTAGACGTGCGTGCGCATCCGCTGGTCGCGGAGCACGTCGAGCGCACTCAGCCGGTAGCCCTCGTCTATCCAGCGGAGGTACTCCGGAGGGAAGTCGTCCCGGTGTTCGCCGAGCAGGTCGGGGCCCTGCGTGCTGAGTCCCTCGAGGCCCTCGATGTTGAGCGGCACGATCAGACGGCACCACAGGTCGCTGAGCTCGCGCTGGTCGTAGTCGAACGTGAGCTCGACGTGCTCCACGGCGGCGCCGGCATCCTCGAGAGCCCGCACCGCTCGCTCCACGACGGCGGTGACCCGGGGGTCGACCGGGTACACCCCGAAGTCGGGGCTGTAGGCGATCCGCCAGCCGCTGATCGACCGGCGCGTGGCTCCCGCGAAGGAGGCGGGATCGTCGAGGGCGAAGGGGTCCCGGTCGTCGTAACCGGCGAGCACGTCGAGGGCGAGGGCGGCGTCGTCCACGGTGCGCGTCAACGCCCCCTCGAACAGGAACGGGTTGATCGAGCCGAAGGCGTTCGGCCGCGCTGTGTAGGGCACGCGGCCGAAGGAGGCCTTGTAGCCGTACAGGCCGCACCAGGAGGCGGGGATGCGGATGGAGCCACCGCCGTCGGTGCCCTCGGCCAGAGGCAGCAACCCGTCCGCGACGGCGGCTGCGCTCCCGCCGGAGGAGCCGCCGGTGTTCTTGGTCGTGTCGAAGGGATTGCGGGACGGGCCGAACAGGTAGTTGTCGCACGTGCCGCGAAAACCCATGACGGGGCTGTTGGTCTTGCCGACGAGAACGGCCCCGGCGGCCTCCATCCGCTCCGCGTACGTGCAGTAGGCGGGGACGCTGAAGCTCCTCAGCGCACGTATCCCGCCGAACGTCGCAGGCCACCCGGGCCTGAAGTCGAACAGGTCCTTGATCGCGGTCGGGACCCCGTGCAGCGGGCCGAGCGCCTCGCCGGACGTCAAGGCCCGCTCGGCCCTCCGCGCCTGCTCACGAGCCTCGTCGAACGCGGTGAAGACGAGTGCGTTCAGGCTCGGGTTCCGCGCCTCGATGCGGGCGATGACCGCGTCGACGACCTCGACGGGGGAGAGGTCACGGCGTCGGATGCGGGCGGCCAGTTCGGTGGCGGTGGCGTAGGCCAGCTCGTCGGACATCGTCGTCCGCCCCTTCCTCCGAGCACGTCGAGTGGCCGGAGTCTGCCGAGCCTCGCCCGCCGCGACGAGGTCGGGGAACCGCCGCTCCACGCGGCACGAGCCGTCGGCCCACCGTCGAGCGGACGCCCGCGCTCTCCACCCGCCGAAGACCGGCCCCGGACAGGACCGGACCTCCACCGGATCCGGGACCGGTGGCCCCCGCTGCGCCGCGCGGCCCGGACGAGCCGCCGGCGCAATCCTCGAGGGAGGCTTCGGAGATCGAACGGGATGGCGCCATCACGGTCCGCCACCGGCGATCCCGGCCCTCCCGCGCCGACGTCCGTTGTCCGACGGAGCGGTGGGGGTGATCCTGATCCATGGCGTCGAATCCGTCGTACGAACAGTCGAAGCGGCTCGCCGAAGCCAGCCGCGAGACTGCGTGGATCAAGCCGTCATTCGGCAAGGAACTCTTCCTCGGCAATTTCCGCCTCGACCTGATCCACCCGCAGCCGGAACTCGATCCGGCCGCGGTCAGGAAGGGTGAGGCGTTCCTCGAGCGCCTCCGCACGTTCCTCACCGAGCGCGTCGACCGGCAGCAGATCGAGCGCGAGGCCAAGATCCCCCGGGACGTCGTCCAGGGCCTCGAGGACCTCGGCGCTCTCGGCATGAAGATCCCCGAGGAGTACGGCGGGCTCGGGCTGAGCCAGGTCTACTACAACAAGGCGCTGGCGATGGCCGGCACGTGGCACTCGTCGATCTCGACGCTGCTGTCGGCGCACCAGTCGATCGGCCTGCCCGAGCCGCTGCGCCTCTTCGGCTCCGAGGAGCAGAAGCGCGAGTGGCTGCCCAGGCTCGCCACGGACCACATCTCGGCGTTCCTGCTCACGGAGCCGGACGTGGGCTCGGACCCGGCGCGCATGAGCACGACCGCGGTCCCGACCGGGGACGGCACGGGGTACCGGATCAGCGGCACGAAGCTGTGGGCGACCAACGGCGCGATCGCCGACGTCGTGGTGGTCATGGCCGTCGTCCCGAAGTCACCGGGTCACCCGGGCGGCATCACCGCCTTCATCTGCCCGTGCGACCGCGAGGGCATCACGATCGAGCACCGCAACGAGTTCATGGGGCTCAGGGGCATCGAGAACTCGGTGACCCGCTTCGACGACGTCTTCGTCCCGAACTCGGACATCATCGGTGGCGAGGGCAAGGGTCTGCGGATCGCGCTCACCACGCTCAACACCGGCCGACTGTCGCTGCCGGCGTTCTGCCTGTCGACGGTCAAGTACTCGCTCAAGATCGCGCGCGAGTGGGCGGCCGAGCGCACGCAGTGGGGCCAGCCCATCGGCCAGCACGACCCCATCGCACAGAAGCTCGCCTGGCTGGCGGGCACGGCGTTCGGCCTCGAGGCGATGCTCGACGTGTCGAGTCGCCTGGCCGATGACGAGCGCAATGACATCCGCATCGAGGCCGCGCTGGCGAAGCTGTACGGGTCGGAGCTCGGCTGGACCGCCGTCGACGAGATGGTCCAGATCCGCGGCGGCCGCGCCTACGAGACCGCCGAGTCGCTCGCCCGGCGCGGTGAGAAGCCGGTGCCCGCCGAGCAGATGCTGCGCGACATGCGCATCAACCGCATCTTCGAGGGCTCGACGGAGATCATGCACCTGCTGATCGCCCGTGAGGCCGTCGACCAGCACCTGAAGGTCGCGGGCGACGTGGTGCTCGGCGACTCCGGCCTGGCCGACAAGGCGAAGGCGGCCGCGAAGGCCGGCGCGTTCTACGCCACGTGGTTCCCGACGCTGACGACGGGCGCCGGCCAGCGTCCGGGCTCCTTCTCGGAGTTCGGCGACCTGGCCAAGCACCTGCGCTACGTCGAGCGCCACTCGCGCAAGCTCGCGCGCTCGATCTTCTACGCGATGGGCCGCTACCAGGCGCGCCTCGAGCAGAAGGGCCATCTGCTCGGCCGGATCGTCGACATCGGCGCGGAGCTCTACGCGATGGCGTGCGCCTGCGTCTACGCGGACACCATCGCTCGCGAGCACCCCGAACGCGGGCAGGAGGCCGTCGAGCTGGCCGACCTGTTCTGCGGCCAGGCCCGGCGTCGGGCCGACCGGCTGTTCACGGAGCTGTGGGCCAACGACGACGCGGCGCAGTACGAGGTGGCGCAGCAGGTGCTGAGTGGCCGCTATGAATGGTTCGAGCAGGACGTGCTCGACCCGGCGGGCGATGGCCCGATGATGCCGACGCACACGACGCCGGCGGCCGAGCAGTCCGAGGACTCGCAAGCCGCGGCCGCGCCCATGGTGCAGGCCACGGTCGCCCGGTAGGACACCGGTGCGGCACCCGGCTTCGCTCCCAGGCACGGTGATCGGCGTTCGAGCCGTGCGGCGGCAGCGCCGACACACCCTCATGACGACTGAACCCCCACGGCCGCGGAGCCGTGGGGGTTCATGTCGGTGTCCGAGGGGCGACTTGCTACATGCGCACACGCCTCGACCTCTACTGCGGGACCGCTACGCCCGGACGCTCAGGAACTCATCCCAGAGCGCGGATCTCGGCGGACCGGGATGGGGACACGCGGTGCGGACACCTTGGCCGACGTCCGTGGCGCCGCTCGTGCTCGGGGCGCGGGGACCCACCACCTGTCGGAAGAGTCACGCCGCTGTGGGCGGGCGCCGGAGGCGGCGCGACGAGCGGTCACTGAGCCCGCAGCTCAAACCGGAGGCAGCCTCCTTCGTGGCATCGGAGGACGGTCGGCGCTCCTGCCTCGTGGTGTTCGACATGGCCGACTCCTCGCAGATCCCGGTCATCTCCGAGCCTTGTTCCCCACCGGGAAGGTGCGCGTGACGCTCACGCCCTGCATGAACCTCGACGACCTTCAGCAGGGCCTCTCCCAGCCCCCGGCCGACATGACCTCGACCGGGACCTGACCGAGGCCACGTTGATGCCACTCCGGCATCGGCGAGACGACGGCAGGGTCCCGCGGATGCCTACCGCCCCCACCACCCCTGACCCCGATCGTCTGTCCCTGCCCCTGGAGGTCGCCATGACCCCCAGGCGCCGTCTGCTCCGTGCCGCCATCGCCGCTGCCGCCGTCGGAGCGGTCGGCTCCCTGATCACGTCGATGGTGAAGGCGGTCGCCAGCTGGGTCGCTGGGGGTGTCTTGCACGGCTGTGTCGGGACCGCGTCCTCCACGGGCCTCCGGTAGCGGTCACGCGGCGGTGAGGTCGGCAAGGATCTCGGGGGCACGGGTGAACCCCAGGAGGTGGCCGGTGCCCGGCAGGCACCGCAGGTCCGCGGTGGGCATCACCGCAGCGAGCAGTCGGGCGCCCGGCAGCGGAGCCTGCCAGTCGGCGCGGCCGTGCCAGAGCCTGACCGGTCGCGGTACGTCCGCGACGGGGAACCCCCAGGGTCGCCGAAGCAGCGCGCGGTCATAGGCGGCAGGCCGCCAGCCCTGCCGAAGTCCCTCCGCGAAGGTCTCGTCCACTGTCCTCCTCACCTGGGGGCGGTCGAGGAGAGCACGATCGGGCGGGCCGAGCCGTACGTGGAGGTAGGACGCCATCAGCGGCGGCCACAGCGCGACCGGACCCATCAGTGGCAGCGACACCGCTGTCGAGACCGGGCCGGGGCGCAGGAGGAACGAGCGGAGGGCGGACGGAACGGGTGGCCAGGGCCGCGGGAGGTCCGGTGGGGGACTCACCCCGACCGCCGCGACCCGGCGGACCCGATCCGGGAGGGCACGGGCCAGGGCGAACGCGTAGGGCGCCCCGGCGGACAGCGCCAGCAGCCGGACCTCCTCGAGGTGCAGCGCGTCGAGGACCTGCTCGACGTCCGCCGGCCAGTCGACGATCCGCCGTCCCGGGGCGGGTCGAAGTGGCCGAAGCCGGGTCGGTCGATCCCGATCAGCCGCACGCCGAGGCGCCGGTAGCCGTCGCCGTCCGGGAAGTAGCGCTCCCGCCGGCTGCTCGGTGCGCCGTGGCAGTTGACGACGGGTACGCCGTCCGGGTCACCGAACTCCGCGTACGCCACCTGACGTCCGTCGACGAGCCGGACGCTGCCCTCTCGGTACGGGTTTCCCACCCGACGCCCCTACCCCGCCCGTTCGGCCGCAGTCGGGCGGCGCCTCCCCCTGCTGACGACGGCGACCCGCTGCCTGCTGAGCGACGGCACCCGGCAGGCAACGGGTCGGGCGCCGCCGAGAGCCGGTCGCGTCAGACCTGCCCCTCGTTGTGCGGCTCGATGCTCCCGGAGGAATCCACGCCCTCGTCGGCGGCCGGCTGCACAGGGCCCTCGCCCGGCTGCGAGCCGCTGCCCGCTGCGGTGTTGCGAGAGGACCGCTCCGGGTCGGTCACGTCCGTGGTCGTCGGGGCCTGCCCGATGCGCTTGGCGGCGTCGCCGGTTCCGGTTTCCTCGAGCTCGGGTTCGCTCACGTCTCCTCCAGCCGACTCGGTATGGGTGAACGGCCGACTCCTACCCCGCGGGGCGCACCCATGCACCGGCCGGGGCGTGTCCGGATGAGTGTCCGTGGACAGGATGACGGGCTACTCACCGTCGGGCAGCCCGCCGCCCGGCCTCAGCGGCCGCAGGTCGGCTCAGGGCATCGGCATCCCGCCGGTCACGCCGATCCGTTCACCGGTGATGTAGCTGGATTCCTGCGCGGCCAGGAAGACGTAGGCCGGGGCCAGCTCGGCGGGTTGCCCGGCGCGGCCGATGGGTGTCTCCGCGCCGAAGGAGCCCACCTGTTCGGCCGGCATGGTCGCCGGGATCAGCGGCGTCCAGATGGGTCCCGGCGCGACGGTGTTGACCCGGATCCCCTTCGGCGCGAGTTCCTGGGAGAGGCCCTTGGTGAAGGTCACCAGCGCACCCTTGGTGGAGGCGTAGTCCAGCAGGGAGGGGGAGGGCTGGTAGGCCTGGATCGAGGTGGTGATGATGATGCTGGAGCCGGGCTGCATGTGCCGGACGGCGGCCTTGCACAGCCAGAACGTGGCGAAGACGTTCGTGTGGTAAGTCCGCAGCAGCTGCTCGGTGCTGAGGGCCTCGATCCCCTCGATCGACATCTGGTAGGCCGCGTTGCTCACCAGCACGTCCAGACCGCCGAGCTCGGAGACCGTGCGCTCGACCAGGTCCTGGCAGAAGGCCTCGTCCCGGACGTCGCCGGGCGCGGTCACGGCGGTGCGGCCGCCGTCCCGGACCACGCGGGCAGTCACCTGCGCGTCGTCCTCCTCCTCGGGCAGGTATGAGATCAGGACGTCGGCGCCCTCCCGGGCGTAGGCCAGCGCCACCGCACGGCCGATCCCGGAGTCCCCGCCGGTGATGAGCGCCCGCTTGCCCTCCAGCCGGCCGCTGCCCCGGTAGGTCGACTCGCCGTAGTCCGGCTCGAGGTCCATGTCGGACTCCAGACCGGGGTGCTCGAGCTGCTGCTCGGGCAGTGCGTCCGGTCCGACGTACTGGGAGGTCGGGTCCTGCGGGGAGAACTGGTCCTGACTCATGAGGCTCCTTCGCCGAGTGCTGCCGCCGGCTCCTACCCAGCGGCCGGACGGGCAGACCTCGGGGCTCCCACGGACGTCGCCGGACCACTGTTCTCCACCGCACATCTGGTCGACACGCCGATCACTCCCGAGCCGCCGGGTATCGCGCGGGGATGCCGCAGCCAGTGTTGAAGCCCGTGCGTGAACAGGTCGTCGTCGTGATGGGGGCATCGAGTGGGATCGGTCGCGCCACCGCGGCGCGGTTCGCCGAGCAGGGGGCCAAGGTGGTCGTGGCCGCTCGCGGAGAGGCCGGCCTCCGGTCGTTGGTCGAGGAGATCCGGGCCGCGGGAGGGGACGCGTGCGCCGAGGTCGCAGACGTCACCGATCCCGCCCAGGTGCAGCGGGTGGCCCGGCGCGCCGTGACCGAGTACGGCGGGCTGGACACGTGGGTGCACGCGGCTGCGGTCCTGCTGGTCGCCCCGTTCGAGCAGACGACGCCGGAGGAGTTCCAGCGCGTCATCGACGTGAACCTCATGGGCCAGGTCCACGGCGCCATGGCCGCTCTCCCGCACCTCAAGCGGCAGGGCGGTGCGCTCATCCACATCTCGTCGATGGGGGCCAAGCGGGGCGTGCCTCTGCAGACCGCCTACTGCGCGTCCAAGCACGGCCTGGACGGGTTCCTCGAGACGCTGCGGACGGAGGTGCGACGCGAGGACCTGCCGGTCAGCGTCACCAACGTCATGCCGGCGACGATCAACACGCCGTTGTTCGACCAGGCCCGGACGAAGATCGGGGTCAAGCCCGTGGCGCCGCCGCCGATCTACCAGCCGGACGTGATGGTGGACGCCGTCCTGTACGCCGCGGAGCACCCCGTCCGGGACCTGGTCGTCGGCGGATCGGCGAAGGCGCTGATCCTCGGTGAGAAGCTCGCACCGCGCGTAATGGACGCGCTCATGGCCCGCTTCGGTTTCGAGGCCCACGACACCGGTGAGCCGAAGCCGGCCGACGCGCCCGACAACCTCTTCGCCCCGCTGGACGCCTACAACACCGCCCGGGACGGGTTCGACGGCAGTGCCTGGCCGCGGAGCCTCTACACCTTCCTCCGACGACAGCCGCTGGTGAACCGGATCCCGCTGGCGGCCGAGGCACTCGCGGTGGCCGGGTTCGTCCTCAAGCCGTTGATCCGGTGACCCGCGCGGCCCGGGCGGACACCGCGGTGACCTCCGGGCTCACCGATGACCGGCAGCCTCCGCGGCCTCCTCCACGAGGGCGACCACACGCTGCGGGACGTCGGCGATGCCGCTGTGACCGGCGAAGGGGAGCAGGCGGAACCGGGCCCCGGGTACCACGACCGCCAACCACGCGGCCTGGCTGAGCGAGAGGACGTCGTGGGTGCCCTGGGCGATGCGGACCGGACAGCCGACCGTCCGTAGTCGATCGTGGCCTCGGGCAGGACGGCGTGGCGCAGGAGCCGCCAGAAGTCCTGCGCCTCCGCGAACTCGCGGACGAGCGCCGCTGCCTCCCCGGGCGGCGTGCGCCATCCCCTCGCTCGCAGGAGGGCCAACGCGGCCGTGCGCGGGGCGGCCCCGCCCATCAGCCGGTCGGCGACCGGGGCCAGAGCGCTGAAGCCCAGACGGGCGGACACGAGCACGGCTGCCTGGTACGCCCGCTCCGGCGGGGTCAGCGGCCCGGTGGGCGCGATGGCGACCACCGATCGCGCCCGCTGCCGCCGGGCCAGCTCCAGGCCGATCCGGCCGCCGAGGGAGACCCCCAGCACGTGAGCCACGGTGACACCCTGCCGATCGAGCTCCTCTTCCACGGCGTCGGCCAGCGCGGCGACGTCCGGCCGGAGCGAGGCGGGAAGAGCGGAGGACTGCCCCTGACCGGGGAGATCGACGGCCAGTACGTCGAAACGCCGGGCCAGCTCCGGCACCACCGCCTCGAACTCCTCCAGGGGGCTGGCGAAGCCCGGCAGGAGCAACAGCGCCGGTCCGGTCCCCTCCCGGTGGGTGTTCAGTGTGGGAACCCCTGCCACCCGTCTCATTCGGCGCATCCAACGCAACCCCGGCGTTCCGTGCGCGGACCGGCGTTCGTGGCAGCGCCGATCCGAGGCCGTCAGCAGTGGGAACGGGAGCCCGGCCGCGGGACGACGTCGCGCGGTCTGTGTGCGCTGGAGCGCCCGAGGGGGGACTCGGGCACCGCGAAGTGGGCGCCGTCCCACCGGAGCGTCCCAGGGTGCGTGAGGAGCGCGGTGCGCCTGGCTGCACTGCCTGTTCGGAAGGTCGATCCCCGGGAAGTCGATGCCGACGACCGCCGGGGTGAGCGGGATGATCGGCGTGGCCGCGGCCGCGGCGAACGCCCTCGCGGCCTGATCGGCGGCATCCTCTGCCCGGACCGGACTCCGGGGAAGGCGGCCGTGGCGGCCGCCGCCGGGTCAGTGGCTGAGGGTCCCGCGGCGTGACTCCAGCGTCGGTGGCACGAGGCGCTCGGCCAGCAGCCCGGTGGTGAGCGAGTAGATCGCCTTGTGCGCGACGTCCCAGGCCTGCTCCCGGACGGGCCAGGTCCGGGGCGGCGCGCCACAACCCGAGCTGTTCTCCATCGTCTGATCGAAAGCCAGCCGCACCACCGTGTGCGTGAGGTGGGCTCGAGGCCCGCGCAGCCCGACGGCGGCCCACACACCGCGTAGCGCGCCGAGGAGGGCGCCGGTTCCCCAGTGCATCGCGTGGTTCCACAGCACGGGCCGGTCGTCGTCGCCGGGGTGGCCGCCGAGGAGAGTCATCAGGGTTCGGCCGGGAACGTAGGAGTTCGGCCGGTGGGTGACCGCCTGCTCCAGCTTCTCCGCCGCGGTCATCACCGCCACGCCGAGAAGACCGGCTGCCCCACCCCGTAGTGCCGCCCGGCCGATCGCCCGCGGGCGGTGGTCACTGTGCACGATGCCTCCACAGGTCGTCGCCGTCGGGCTGTTGTCCGCGACCTGACCCCTACCCCTCCAGCGGGGATCGACCCGTCGGCCGCCGGCGACCGCTCCGAGCGGCCGACGCCCGCCTGCGCCCTGCGGGGGACCGCACGCCCCGTCCCCCGCCACCGAAGAACCCGCGGGCGCTCGAGGTGATGACCGACCATCGTGTTGGATGCCACGCCCAGACGGACAGCGACTACTCGCGGACGACCCACACCCCGGCCCGTCCCGAGCGGGCGGCGTCCTCGCCGACGCCCTCCGCGAGCACGTCGCAGATCAGCCCGATGAGCGCCGGCTGAGGGCTCCCTCGATCGCGGTGCGGAGGTCGTCGACTCCTGCGCCTGTGACGGCCGAGACCGGTACCGCGGTCGGATGGGCGCTGCGCAGCGCCGTGACCCAGCCCGGTGGTGCCACGTCGATCTCGTTCAGCGCGAGCAGCTCGGCGTCCGGAAGCGTTGATGACCGCCGCGAACACCTGTCCCCGCATGGGAGGGAAGGGGAGCGGTTCGGACGACGCAGTAGGGGTGGACGGCTCAGAGGCCGCCGGGACGGGGGGCGGAGAACCTCATGCGGTTTCCTTCGGCTCGTGTTCAGCGTGTCTTTACGACCGCTTGGACACGAACCGACCCGAAGGAGTGTCCGAGGGGCGACTTGCTACATACGCACACGCTTCGGGCCCGTGGTCCGGTGAACGGCTGTCGGGCGCCCACAGCACCCCGTCACCTGTCGGGAGTCGCCCCCTTGTCCCGGACCGCGGACCACTCGACGATGTATTTCCGAACAGTGGACGAAAACGAGTTGCC
>NZ_NVPT01000101.1 GCF_002802985.1 Geodermatophilus chilensis
TAGTCTCTATAATTAACTCTGTTCTGGCGATTTTTTTTTTTTTGTTTTATATGCACGCGGCGCAGACCGAGGCTGACTCGTGTGTCTTCGGCTGCAGCGTCAGATTTGTATAAGAGCCAGCTCGGCGCCCGCGCCCTGGGGCTGTGGCTGCGCTGGTGGCGGCGGCTCACCGCCATGCGGACGGCGATCATCCTGCTGTTCCTGCTGGCGCTGGCGGCGATCCCCGGGTCGCTGCTGCCGCAGCGCTCGCTGAACCAGAACGCCGTCCGGCAGTACTTCGCCGACCACCCGACGCTGGCGCCGGTGCTCGACCGGCTCTACGCCTTCGACGTCTTCGGCTCGCCGTGGTTCGCCGCGGTGTACCTGCTGCTGTTCGTCTCGCTCATCGGCTGCGTCGTCCCCCGGCTGGGCGAGCACCTCCGCGCGCTGCGGGCCGCGCCGCCGCCGGCGCCGCGCCGGCTGGAGCGCCTCCCCGACTCCGCGGAGCTGACCACCCCGCTGCCCGGCCCGGCCGCCCTCGACGTGGTCGAGGAGGAGCTCCGGGTCCGCCGCTTCCGCGTCGTCCGCCGTCCCGGCGCTGCCGGGACCGCCGGGTCCAGCGGCATCCACGGCGAGGAGCTGTCGGCGGAGAAGGGCTTCTGGAAGGAGACCGGCAACCTCCTGTTCCACCTGTCGCTGGTGGCGCTGCTGCTCGGCCTGGCCGGCGGCAAGCTGTGGGGCTACGAGGGCAGCATCCTGGTCACCGAGGGCCAGGGCTTCTGCAACTCCTTCCAGCAGTACGACACCTACTCCTCCGGCGCGCTGGTGGACGGCGAGGACCTCACCCCGCTCTGCATCGACCTCGAGGACTTCCGCGCGGAGTACGAGGAGGACCTGACCGCGGCCTCCTACACCGCCGACATCCGCTACGGCGGGCCCGGCGAGGAGGGCGAGGCCACGACGATCGGCGTCAATGACCCGCTGCGGGTCGACGGCGACCGCGTCTACGTGACCGGCCACGGCTACTCCCCGAGGTTCACCGTCACCCTGCCCGACGGGACGGCGTTCACCGACGTCTCGGCGCCGTTCCTGCCCTCGGACCAGACGACGATGGCCAGCGAGGGCGCCCTCAAGCTGCCCGACCTCGGCGCCGGCGTCGAGGACCAGCTGGCGCTCGAGGGCTTCTTCGCGCCGACCGGGCTGATGCAGGGCGGCGTCCTGACCTCGATCGACCCGCGGCCGCTCAACCCGCAGGTGGCGATCCTGGCCTATCAGGGGTACCTCGGCCTGGACTCGGGCCTGCCGCAGTCGGTCTACTCGCTGGACCAGAGCCAGATCGAGCGCGGCCGGCTCAGCGAGGTGGGCCGGGCCAACCTGGCGGTCGGCGAGACGCTGACCCTGCCCGACGGGACGGCGATCACCTTCACCGGCGTCGACCAGTTCGCCGCGCTGCAGTTCTCCCACGACCCCGGCCAGGTGTGGGTGCTCGCCGCGGCGATCGCCCTGCTCGTCGGCCTGCTCGCGCTGCTCCTGCTGCGCCGCGAGCGCTTCTTCGCCCGTGTCGGCGCCGCCCCCGACGGCGGCGGTACCGTGCTCTCGGTCGGTTCGCTGACGCGGGGCGGCGGCGAGAGCGCCACGCCCTTCGCCGAGCTGACCGGGCGGCTGCAGGCCGCGCTCGACGAGCGCGCCCCGACCCCCTCCGCCCCGCCGTCCGGCGGGGCCGCACCGGAACCGGAGGTTCCCCCGCGTGACCGTTGACCCGTCGCTGGCCGAGCTGTCGGACACGCTGTTCTCGATCGCCGTCGCGCTCTACTCGGTCGCCGTCGTGGCGTTCTCGGCGCAACTGGCGTTCGGCCGCCGCCCGGTGCGGCAGCTGGTCCCCGCCGGGGCCGGGACGGGTGGGGGTGCGGACACGGCGGCGCCCGCTGCGCCCGCGCGCACCGACCGCTGGGGCCTGGTCGGGCTCGCGGTCACCGCGGTCGGGGCCGTGGTGCACGCCGGCGTGCTGGTCACCCGCGGGATGGCCGCCGACCGGCTGCCCTGGGGCAACATGTACGAGTTCGCCACCGCCGTCGTCCTCGTCGGCGTGGTGGTCTACCTCGTGCTGGCCGGCCGCATGCCCGCCGTCCGCGACATCGGCGCCTTCGTCCTCGCCCCGGTCGTGATCGCGCTGGTCGCCACCGGGCTGTTCCTCTACACCGAGACCGGGCCGCTGGTCGCCGCGCTGCGCTCGAGCTGGCTGGCCGTGCACGTCTCCACGGCGATCCTGGGCTTCGGCATCTTCTTCGTGAGCGGGATCGCCAGCGTGCTGTACCTGCTGAAGCTGCGGTCCGACGCCCGCGGCGCCGAGGCCGAGGGCTCGTTCCTCTCCCGGCTCCCGGGCGCGGTCACGCTGGACCGGGTGGCCCACCGCACGGCCGTCTTCGGCTTCCCGATCTGGACCTTCGCCGTCATCGCCGGCGCCATCTGGGCCGAGAGCGCCTGGGGCCGGTACTGGGGCTGGGACCCCAAGGAGACCTGGGCGTTCATCGCGTGGGTGGTCTACGCCGGCTACCTGCACGCGCGGACGACGGCCGGCTGGCGCGGGCGCCCCGCGGCGTGGGTCAACGTCGTCGGCCTGGCCGTGATGGTCTTCAACCTGCTGTACGTGAACATGGTGTCGACCGGCCTGCACAGCTACGGCGGGCTGGACTGAGCGGGCGTCCCGCTCGTCACACCAGGCGACACCGGTCCCCCGGTCGGGCGGCGTGTCGGTGACACGCCGGGCGCGGCCGTGCTTCCATGCCCCCATGTCGCGCCGGAGGGGAACTCCCCGTGGGTAGGCACTCGGCTCTCGAGGGGGACACGGTGCACCCCGTGGTCGCCGCGGCGCTCGCGCAGCGCTCCGCGGACGCGCCGGCCGGCCGGCACGGCGACCTGCGCGCCGAGGGCACCGAGAGCGGTCTCGGTTGGCCGGGGACCTCGACGACGCACGAGGGCCTGGGCTGGCCCGGCGGGATGACCCAGCAGGTCGCGCCGGCCACGCCCGCCGCCGAGCCGCCGCAGCGGCGCCGCGGCTGGCGGCGCTTCTTCCGCGCCGCCTGAGGCCCCGTCCGGGGAAGACGGGGTCCTTCTTCTACGCGGGGGAGCCGTCGTCGCGCCGGGTGCGGCGCTCCAGCTCGCGCAGGAACTCGGGGTCGTCGTCGGGCGCCACCGGGCGGACCGCCCGCTGCGGACGCGGCGGGCGAGGCGCGCGCACCCGGCCGGGACCGCCCTTCTCCGCCGCCCGCAGCACCAGCACCACGACGGCGACCGCCACCACCAGAACCACCACGAAGGCCATGGCGGCCCACCCCCCTCGCCGATCGAGCCCGACTCTCCTCCACAGTACGTGCGCGGGCGATACTCGAACGCACACCCAGCGCGGCACCGGCAGGAGGAGAGCGCCATCGACGCCGTCGACCGGCAGCTGATCGACCTGCTGCGCGCCAACGGGCGGGCGAGCTACGCCGAGCTGGCCCGGCGGGTCGGCCTCTCCTCCCCGGCGGTGCACGAGCGGGTCGGCAAGCTCGAGGCCGCCGGGGTCATCACCGGCTACCGGGCGGTCGTCGACCCGGCGGCGGTCGGGCTGGGCGTCACCGCGCTGGTGGGCGTCATCGAGAGCGACTCGGTCGACGACACCGGCATCGAGGCGGCACTGGCCGAGATGCCCGAGGTCGAGGACTGCTGGCGGGTCGCCGGCAGCGAGGGCTACCTGCTGAAGGTCCGGGTGACCGACATCCCGGCACTGGAAGCCACCATCAGCGCGTTGAACCGGATCAGAGGCGTCGCCCGCACCCGGACGACGGTCGTGTTGAGCACCAAGTGGGAGGGCCGCCATGGCGGACAGGGCTGAGCCGGCGGTGCCGGGCGCGCCGACCGGAGGGCCGGCGGCGGCACCGAGGATCGCCCCCTGGCTGCTGATGTACACGGTGGGCCGGCTGGCCATCGCCGCCGCGCTGGTCCTGCTGCTGTGGATGCTGGGTCTGGACTTCTGGTCCGGCGCGCTGTTCGGGCTGCTGCTGTCGATGCCCGTCTCGTACCTGCTGCTGCGCCCCTCGCGCGAGCGGCTCACCGAGGGCCTGGCCGCGCGCAGCGTCGCTCGTCAGCAGGCCAAGGCCGCACGGGAGGCCCGCCTCACCGGCGACGGCGACTGAGCTGCTCCGCGTCAACCGTGTGTGCACTCACGGTGGTCTCCGGGGCTCCTGAGACCACGATGAGTGCACACACCGTGGGGCCACCGCTGGCCCCGTCCCGGGCCCCGCCCTGAGCCTGCGAAGGGTGGAGAGGACGGGGTCCTTCGTCAGCCGCTGAGGGCGAGGCCGGCGCCCAGCAGCACGCCGGTGGCAAGGGTGAGCAGGCCGGTGCCCTGCAGCGCGGCGATGAGCGCTGGCCCGCGTCCGCCGGAGAGCACGGTGCGCACCGGGGGCACCGCCAGCGGGACGGCGAGCAGCGCCAGCAGCGCCCACGGCCGGGTCACCCCGATGGCGACCACGACCGCGAACGCCACCGCGGGCAGCGCCGCGAACGCGACCCGGGTGCCGCGGTCGCCCAGCAGCACGGCCAGCGTGCGCTTGCCGACGGCGGCGTCGCCCTCGATGTCGCGCAGGTTGTTCACCACCAGCAGCGCCACCGACAGCAGGCCGATCGGCACCGAGGCGGCGACGGCGAGGCCGTCGACCGAGCCGGTCTGGGCGAACGTCGTCCCCACGACGGCGACCAGGCCGAAGAAGAGGAAGACGAACACCTCGCCCAGCGCCCGGTAGCCGTAGGGGAGCGGGCCGCCGGTGTAGGTCCAGGCCGCCGCGATGCAGACCGCCCCGACCGCGACCAGCCACCAGCTCGACAGCGCCGCCAGCGCCAGCCCGGCGAGGCCCGCGACGGCGAAGGAGGCCAGCGCGGCGAGCAGCACCTGCCGCGGGGTCGCCGCGCCCGAGCCGACCAGCCGCATCGGCCCCACCCGGACCGCGTCGGTGCCGCGGGTGCCGTCGGAGTAGTCGTTGGCGTAGTTGACCGCCACCTGCAGCGCGAGGGCGACCAGCAGGGCCAGCAGCGCCGGGGCGGCCCGGAAGCCGTCGAGCGCCGCGGCGGCGCCGGTGCCCACGAGCACCGGGGCGAGGGCGGCGGGCAGCGTGCGGGGGCGGGCGCCGGCCAGCCACTGCGCGGGTGTGGCCACGGTCATGCCTCCTGGAGGGTCGCGGCCACGCCCCGGCGATCGGGCTTGCCGGTGTGCAGGGTCGGGACGACGGCGATGCGGTGCAGCTCCCGCGGCGCAGCGGGCCCGCCCAGCCGCTCGGTCACCCACGGGCGCAGCGCGGCGAGGTCGGGGTCCGCGCCGGGCGCCGGGACGACGGCGGCGACCACCCGCTGACCCCACTCCTCGTCCGGCCGGCCGAAGACGACGGCGTCGGCGACGTCCGGGTGCTGCCGCAGCACGGCCTCCACGGCCTGCGGCGCGACGTTGACCCCGCCGGTGACGACGACGTCGTCGAGCCGGCCGTACACGGTCAGCCGGCCGTCGTCGTCGAGGGCGCCGGCGTCGCGGGTGCGGAACCAACCGTGGGCGAAGGCGGCGGCGGTGCCCTCCGGGTCGAGCCGGTAGCCGAGCGCCAGGACCGGCCCGGCGAGCTCGATCCCCTCGGTGACGCGGACCCGCACGCCGTCGAGCGGCTCCCCGTCGTAGACGCAGCCGCCGGCGGTCTCGGTCATCCCGTAGGTGGTCACCACGGCGACGCCCTCGGCCCGGGCCCGGGTCAGCAGGCCCGGGTCGGTGGCCGCGCCGCCGACGAGGACCGCGTCGAACGCACGCAGCGCGCCGGCCTCGGCGTCGAGGTACCGGCGCAGCTGGGTGGGGACCAGGGCGGTGTAGCGCCGGCCGGGCGGCAGGCGGGCGACGGCAGCGGCCAGCGGCTCACCCGGCACGCGCACGGCCGGGTCGGTGCCGCCCAGGATCGAGCGGCAGAGCACCTGCAGGCCGGCGATCGCCGAGACCGGCAGGGCCAGCAGCCAGGCGCCCGGGCCGCCGAGCCGGCGCAGCGTGGCCTCGGCCGAGGCGCGCACCGCGGCCGCCGGCAGCAGCACGCCGCGGCCGCCGCCGGTCGAGCCGGAGGTGACGACGACGAGGTCCGCGCCGTCCTCCAGGGGCTCGTCGGCGCGCAGCACCGCCCGGGCGGCCGCGACGGTCGCCGGCGGGCCCGCGGGCAGGACGGCGAGCGGCGCCGCGCCGTCCAGGGCGGCGCGCAGCTGCGGCAGGAGCGCGAGGGGGTCGGCCGGCGCCGGCACGAGGGTGAGGTGCCTGGGCACGAGGTCCGAGGCTACTGCGCGCCCGATCTACGCTTGCTGCCGTGATCGACACCGACGGGGCGCGGGTCTGGTCGGTGCCGATGCGGACCCGCTTCCGTGGCATCGACGTCCGCGACGGCGTGCTGGTGCAGGGGCCCGCCGGCTGGGGCGAGTTCTCCCCGTTCTGGGACCACGACCTCGCGCACAGCCGCCGCTGGTGGGCCGCCGCGGTCGAGGCCGCCTGCGACGGCTGGCCGGCGCCGGTGCGCGACGCCGTGCCGGTGAACGTGACCGTGCCGGCCGTCGGCCCCGAGCAGGCGCACGCTGTCGTGACCGCCTCGGGCTGCCGGACGGCGAAGGTGAAGGTGGCCGAGCCCGGCCAGACGCCGGCCGACGACGTCGCCCGCGTCGAGGCCGTGCGCGACGCACTGGGCCCCGACGGCGCGATCCGGGTCGACGCGAACGCCGCCTGGGACGTCGACACCGCCGCCGCGCGCATCCGCGAGCTGGACCGGGTGGTGGGCCTGGAGTACGTCGAGCAGCCCTGCGCGTCGCTCGAGGAGCTGACCGCCGTGCGCCGGCGGGTCGACGTCCGCATCGCCGCCGACGAGGTGGTCCGGCGCTCGGCCGACCCGCTGCGGGTGGACCTGCGCGGGGCGTGCGACGTCGTCGTCCTCAAGGTGCAGCCGCTCGGCGGGGTCCGGGCGGCGCTGGAGGTGGCCGGGGCGCACGACCTGCCGTGCGTGGTCTCCTCGGCGCTGGAGTCCTCGGTCGGCATCGCCGCCGGGGTGGCGCTGGCCGCCGCGCTGCCGGAGCTGCCGTTCGCCTGCGGGCTGGCCACCGTCGCCCTGCTGGACGGCGACGTCACCAGCGACCCGCTGCTGCCGGTGGACGGCGTGCTGCCGGTGCGGCCCGTGACGCCCGACCGGCTGGCCGACGTCGCCGCGGACCCGGAGGTCGAGGCGCGCTGGCGGGCTCGGCTGGACGCGGTGCGCCGGTGAACCCCTCCACCGCCCTCGCGCGGGTGCTGGTCGACGAGCTGGCCCGCGGCGGGGTCACCGACGCCGTGGTCGCGCCCGGCTCGCGGTCGGCGCCGGTCGCGCTGGCGCTGGCGGACGCCGAGCGTGACGGCCGGCTCACCCTGCACGTGCGCATCGACGAGCGGACGGCGGCGTTCCTCGCGCTCGGCCTGGCGAAGGCGTCCGGGCGGCCGGTGCCCGTGCTGACCACCTCCGGGACGGCGACCGCGCACCTGCACGCCGCCGTGCTCGAGGCCGACGCCGCCGGGGTGCCGCTGCTCGCGCTGACCGCCGACCGCCCGCCGGAGCTGCGCGACACCGGCGCCAACCAGACCATCGCCCAGCCCGGGCTGTACGGCGGCGCGGTGCGGGCGGCGGTCGACGTCGGGGTGCCCGAGGCCGGCCGCGAGGAGGCGCAGAACCGCTACTGGCGCTCGCTGGTGGCCAAGGCGCTGCTCGTGGCCCGCGGCGCGCTCTCCGGCGACCCGGGGCCGGTGCACCTGAACCTGCCGTTCCGCGAGCCGCTGCTGCCCGAGGACGCCGACGTGTCGACGGTCGGCCCCTGGGCCGGACGGCCGGACGGCGCCCCGTGGACCGACGGGTCCCGCGCGACCCTGGTGCAACGGACCGACGTCGGTCCGCCCCGGACGCTGGTCGTGGTCGGCGACGTACCGCCCGTGCTGGGCCGCGCGGCTGCCGAGCTGGCCGCGGCGCAGGGCTGGCCGGTCGTCGCGGAGCCGTCGAGCGGCGCCTGGTCGGCGTCCGTGCGCGGTGGGGCGCTGCTGCTCGGTGTGCCCGGCTGGCTGGCCGCACACCGACCCGAGCGGGTGCTGGTCGTGGGTCGCCCGACGCTGTCCCGGCCGGTGTCGGCGCTGCTGGCCGACCCCGCCGTCCGCGTGGAGACCGTGTCCGCGGCCCCGCGCTGGCCCGACGCCGGCCGGTCGACGACGTGGGTGGGCGGGCTGCCGGCTCCCCGGGTGGCCCCGGGCGGGACCCCGCCGACGGCCGACCGGGCCTGGCGGGGCGCCTGGTGCGCCGCCGCCGACCGGGTGGGGGCGGCGGTCGACGGGCTGCTCGACGCGCTGCCCGGGCTCACCGCGGGACTGCTCGCCCGCGACCTGATCGCCGCGCTGCCCGAAGGCGCGCTGCTGGTGCTGGGCTCCTCGACCCCGGTGCGCGACGTCGACCGGCTGGCCGTCCCGCGGGCGGGGCTCACCGTGCTGGCCAACCGCGGGGTCGCCGGTATCGACGGGACGGTCTCCACCGCCGTCGGCGCCGCCCTCGTCCACTCCCGTGGCCATTTCCGCGGAAAACGCCGGGCGTTCGCGCTGCTCGGCGACCTCACCCTCCTGCACGACCTCCAGGGCCTGCTCGTGGGGGAGGGGGAGCCGCGGCCGGATCTCACTCTCGTCGTCCCGGACAACGACGGCGGCGGGATCTTCGCCCAGCTCGAGCCGGGGCAGCCGCGGTACGAGGCCGGCTACCGGCGGGTGTTCGGCACGCCGCACGGCCGCGATCTGGTCGCGGTCGCCGAGGCGCTGGGCTGGCCGGCGGACCGGGTGTCGTCATCGGCCGGGCTGCGGGACGCCCTCGCCGCAGGCGGGCCGCGGGTGGTCGTCGTCGGCACCGACCAGCGCGCCGAGGCCGAGCTGGCCGCGGCGCTGCGGTCGGCCGCCACCGAGGCACTCAGCGCGGGATGACCGGTGGCCCTCCCGACTACCGTGCCGACATGGGCAGAGACCAGCCGCAGCGAGCGGAGCGCTCCACCGAGAGCACCGAGGAGCAGCGCGCGACGGCGGGGGGTGGCCGGGGCGGGCCCGGTGCGGCCCGCAACCTCGGCGAGGTCATGGGGCAGGTCGCCCGGTCGCTGCAGGAGGAGCACGGCGACGTCGAGGCCACGCTGCAGACCATCACCGCCACCGCGGTCGACGCCGTCCCCGGTGCCGAGGAGTGCTCGATCTCGTACGTGATCGGGCGGCGGTCGGTGGAGCCCGAGAGCCGCGACCGGTGACCTGCCGCGGGAGGTCGACCGGATGCAGGAGCGGTTGCAGGAGGGACCCTGTCTCGACGCGGTGTGGGAGGAGGAGACGGTGCGCGTCGAGGACATGCGCACCGAGACGCGGTGGCCCCGGTTCGCGGCCGGGGCCGTCGAGCTCGGCGCGCTCAGCTCGCTGAGCTTCCAGCTGTTCGTCGAGGGCGACGGCCTCGGCGCGCTCAACCTCTACGCGCGGGAGCCGCACGCCTTCGGCGAGGAGTCCGAGGACGTGGGGCTGGTCCTCGCCGCCCACGCCGCCGTCGCCCTCGCGGGAGCGCAGCAGGAGCAGAACCTGCGCCGGGCCGTGGGGAACCGCGACCTGATCGGCCAGGCCAAGGGCATCCTCATGGAGCGGTACCGGCTCACGGCCGACCAGGCCTTCCAGGTCCTGGCCCGGGTCTCGCAGCAGACCAACCGCAAGCTCGTCGACGTCGCCGAGGAGCTGACGCAGACCGGAGCCGTGCCGGACGCCGGTTGATCCGGTGATCGTCCGGGCAGAGCGGGGCCACGGTCCGCGGGTGGCCGGCCACCCCGCGGGCCCAGGTCCGGTGGTCGAGACCACCGGCTGCCGGGCCGCCCCAGACCTCGTCGCCCCGTACGCCAGCGGGGACCGCACGCCCACGGACGCGTGTGACTCCCACGCCGGTCAGCTCTCCAGCGCAGCCTGGAAGGCGGCGAACTTCGCCTGGGTCTCGGCGAGCTCGGCGGCCGGGTCGGAGCCGGCCACGATGCCGCAGCCGGCGAACAGCCGCGCGGTGGCCGGGTCGTCGTCGGCCAGCCGGGCGCAGCGCAGCGCCAGGCCGAACTCGCCGTCCCCGCGGGCGTCGACCCAGCCGACCGGGCCGGCGTAGCGGCCGCGGTCCATGCCCTCCAGCTCGCCGATCAGCGCGGCGGCGGCGCCGGTCGGGGTGCCGCAGACGGCGGCGGTCGGGTGCACCGCCCCGACCAGCTCGAGCAGCCCGGCGCGGCCGCGGGCGCCGCTGCGGCGCTGGACGCCGGTGACGTCGGTGGCCAGGTGGCGCACGTTGGCCAGCGTCAGCAGCTCGGGTTCCTCCGGCGCGGTCAGCGTCGTGCAGTACGGCTCCAGCGCCCGCACCAGCGAGTCGACGGCGAGGGCGTGCTCGGCGCGGTCCTTGGCCGAGGCGAGCAGGCCCGCGGCCAGCCGCTGGTCCTCGGCGCCCGCGCCGCGCGGCGCGGTGCCGGCCAGCACGCGGGAGGACAGCTCGCGGCCGGTCCGGCGCAGCAGCAGCTCCGGTGTCGCCCCGAGCAGGCCGTCGACGGCGAAGGTCCAGCAGCCGGGGAAGCGGGCGGCCAGCCGGGCGAGCAGCGCACGGGGGTCCAGCGGCGCGTCGGCGGTGACCAGCAGGTCGCGCGCCAGCACCACCTTGGCCAGCTCGCCGGCGTCGATGCGGGCCACGGCCGCGGCCACGGTCGCGCACCACGAGGCCGGATCGAGCGCGCCGTCGGCGTAGCGCAGCCGTCCGAGCGGTGGTGGCGCGGTCGCGGGCGCGGCGGCGAGCACCTCGGCGGGGTCGGCGTCCCCGGTGGTGGTCACCCACGCGGCCCCGTCCCGCCGGCCGACGACGACCTCGGGGACGACGAACACCGACGTGCCGGCGGCCGGGTCGAAGGCGATGCTGGCGAACACCACCGGCCCGGAGCCGGGGACCGCGGCCCGGTCGTCGACGTCGAGGCCGGCGCTGAGCGTCTCCCACCACGCGGCCGCCTCGGCCAGGGCGTACGGGCCGGTGACCTCCAGCCGGGCCGCCTCGCCCCAGCCGACCAGACCCTCCCCGTGGCGCACCCAGGACAGCGCGCCGGCGGCCGGCAGGAGGTCGAGCAGGGCGGGGGTCTCGAGCAGCGGGGTCGTGGTGACGACAGGCGTGACCGCACCCGGGGTGGTCACTGCTGCCACGCTCACCGGCCCAGAGTAGGCAGCCCGGTAGCGTCGCCGTCGTGGGAGACCGGCGAGACAGCGCACACACCGCGGGGCTCCGGGCCGGTCTGGACAAGCAGCCGGCCGACGTGGCGGCCATGTTCGACCGGGTCGCGGCGCGCTACGACGTCACCAACACGGTGCTCTCCGGCGGCCGCGACGCCTCCTGGCGGCGGGCCACCCGCGCGGCGCTCGGCGCCCGCCCGGGGCAGACCGTGCTGGACGTCGCCGCCGGGACGGCGGTGTCGACGGTGGAGCTGGCCGCCGGCGGCGTGCACGCCATCGCCTGCGACTTCTCCCAGGGCATGCTCCGCGCGGGCGCGGCCCGGCCGGTGCCCAAGGTGGCCGGCGACGCCATGGCGCTGCCGCTGGCCGACGAGAGCGTGGACGGCGTGGTGATCTCCTTCGGCCTGCGCAACGTGGCCGACCCCGACGCCGCACTGCGCGAGTTCGCCCGGGTCACCCGCCCCGGCGGGACGCTGGTGGTCTGCGAGTTCTCCAGCCCCACCTGGGCGCCGTTCCGCACCGTCTACACCGAGTACCTGATGCGCGCCCTGCCGCGGATCGCCCGCGCGGTGAGCAGCAACCCCGAGGCCTACGTCTACCTGGCGGAGTCGATCCGGGCCTGGCCAGACCAGCCCGCGCTCGCCGCCCGGCTGCAGGGCGCCGGCTGGGCCGACGTGGCCTGGCGCGACCTCACCGGCGGCATCGTGGCGCTGCACCGCGGCCGCAAGCCGCGGGCCTGAAGAAGGACCCCCTCCTCCCCACCCCTCGCACGCTCGGGGCGGTACCCGGGAGGGGGCCGTCGCCGGTGGGACGCGGCGAGACACAAACGTGACGCAGTCGTTCTGGACGGCCACTTGTCACCGAGCTCACACCCCGGCCTAGAGTAGGGACCGGGCGACTTTGTGAACCAGTTCACAAGGGCGCCGGGGACTCGAACGGAGGGGGGCCGAGGTGGACGACGGCGACCGGCGGGCCGACGTGGTCGTCGTCGGTGCCGGTCCGGCGGGCTCCTCGGCCGCGTGGCACCTCGCCCGCGCCGGCCTCGACGTCGTCGTCCTGGAGAAGGCCCGGCTGCCCCGCGAGAAGGTCTGCGGCGACGGGCTGACCCCCCGCGCGGTCAAGGCGCTCGACGACCTGGGCGTCGACACCACCGGCTGGGTCCGCCACCGGGGGCTGCGGGTCACCGGCGGCGGCCAGGTGGCCGAGGTCGACTGGCCGACGCTGGACCGCTGGCCCGGCCACAGCCTGGTGCGCAGCCGGCGCGACCTCGACGCCGGGCTCGCCGCGCACGCGGTCGCCGCCGGCGCCCGGCTGGTCCAGGAGGTCACCGTCACCGGCCCGCTGCTCGACGACGCGGGCCGGGTCGCCGGCGTGCACGCGGAGGAGGGCCCGGATCGGACGCCCGCCACCTGGCGGGCGGCGCTGGTGGTCTCCGCCGAGGGGCTCTCCGGCCGGCTGGCCAAGGCGCTGGGCCTGCTGCGGCGGGAGGACCGGCCGCTCGGCGTCGCCGTCCGCCGGTACGTCTCCTCGCCCCGCACGGACGACCGCTACCTCGACATCTCCTTCGACCTCTCGCCCGCCGGTCCGAGCGCCGACTCGATGCCCGGCTACGGCTGGGCCTTCGGCATGGGCGACGGCACCAGCAACGTCGGCTTCGGCCTGCTCGACACCCGCCGCGGCACCGGCGCGGAGCCGCGGGCCGTGCTGCGCGACTGGCTGGCCACGCTGCCGCCGGAGTGGCAGCTCGGCGAGGAGCACGCGGTCACCCCGCTGCGCGGCGCGGGCCTGCCGATGGCCCTGCACCGCGGCCCGGCCTACACCCGCGGGCTGCTCCTGGCCGGCGACGCCGCCGGCACGGTCAACCCGTTCAACGGCGAGGGCATCAGCTACGCGCTGGAGACCGGGCGGATGGCCGCGGAGGCCGCGGTCGAGGCGCTGGCCGCGCCGGAGGGCCCGGCCCGCGAGGCCGCCCTGCGCCGCCACCCCGACCGGCTGCGCGCGGAGTACGGACGGCACCACCGGCTGGGCACCGGCTTCCTCGCGCTGCTGGCCCGGCCGGACCTGGTCCGCTTCGCGACCGCGCACGGGCTCAAGCGGCCGGCGCTGGTGGCCCGGGCGCTGCGGCTGATGGGCAACCTCTCCGACGGCCGGGACGGCGACCGGTTCGACCGCGCCGTCGCCGTCCTGACCCGCCTGGCCCCGGCGGTGTGACGTGACCCTTCCCGACCCGACCCGCGACGAGGGGTAGGCGCTGGTGCTCTCGCAGTACGTCCCGATCGTCGGCCTGTTCGCGCTGGCCGCGGCCTTCGCGCTGTTCTCCGTGGCGGTGGCCCCGTTCGTGGGCCCCCGCCGGTACAACCACGCCAAGCTGGCCGCCTACGAGTGCGGCATCGAACCGGTGGACCAACCGCTGACCGGCGGCCGTTTCCCGGTCAAGTACTACCTGACGGCGATGATCTTCATCGTCTTCGACATCGAGATCGTCTTCCTCTACCCGTGGGCCGTCGCCAACGACGCGCTGGGCGTCTTCGGGCTGGTCGAGATGGTCGTCTTCATCGGCACCGTGTTCATCGCCTACGTGTACGTGTGGCGACGCGGCGGCCTGGACTGGGACTGAGGGACGGGCGATGGGACTCGAGGAGAAGCTGCCGAGCGGCGTCCTGCTGACCACGGTGGAGAAGCTGGTCAACTGGACCCGCAAGTCCTCGCTGTGGCCGGCCACCTTCGGGCTGGCCTGCTGCGCGATCGAGATGATGGCCACCGGCGCCGGCCGCTACGACCTGGCCCGCTTCGGCATGGAGGTCTTCCGGGCCTCGCCGCGCCAGGCCGACCTGATGATCGTGGCCGGCCGGGTCAGCCAGAAGATGGCGCCGGTCCTGCGCCAGATCTACGACCAGATGCCCGAGCCCCGCTGGGTGCTTGCGATGGGCGTGTGCGCCAGCTCCGGCGGGATGTTCAACAACTACGCGATCGTGCAGGGCGTCGACCACGTCGTCCCCGTGGACATGTACCTGCCCGGCTGCCCGCCGCGGCCGGAGATGCTCACCGACGCGATCCTCAAGCTGCACCACAAGATCATGCACGAGCCGCTGGGGGCCAAGCGGGCCCGCGAGCTGGAGCAGGCACGGGCCGAGGGCCGGGCGGTGGACCCGCTGGTCGAGATGCCGTCGTCGGTCCGGGTGGACAAGGAGAAGCGCGCGGCCTACGAGCGGGCCGCCGCCGAGCGGCGCACCGGCCAGTTCGCCATCGAGCAGCGCGGCGGCAACGCCGTCCTGCTGCCGGAGCCGTACGTGCGGAGCCACCGGTGACCGGCCCGGGTGACCGCAGCGGCGAGGACGCCGGCCAGGGCGCGACCGCGCCGAGCGGCGGCTTCCGCAAGGGTGCGTTCGGGGTCAGCGGCAGCGGTGACACCTCCGGCTTCGGCGGGCTGGTCCGCGTCGAGCCCGGCGGCGCGGTCGCGCTGCACTCCACCGACCGGCCGTACGGCGGCTACTTCGACGAGGTCACCGACGCGCTGATCGAGGCGGTCGGCCAGGCCACCTACGACGCCGCGGTGCAGCGGGTGCTGGTCGACCGCGGCGAGATCACCTACTTCGTCGCCCGCGAACACCTACTGACCCTGGTGCAGGCGCTGCGGGACGACGAGGCGCTGCGCTTCGAGCTGTGCAGCAGCGTCTCCGGCGTCGACTACGAGGGCAGCGGCGGTCCGGCGACCACCCCCGACCGGCCGCGGCTGCACGTCGTCCACCACCTGACCTCGATGACCTACCGACGGCGGATCCGGCTGGAGGTCGCGGTCACCGTCGAGGACCCGCACGTCCCCTCGGTCACGTCGGTCTACCCGACGGCGGACTGGCACGAGCGGGAGACCTGGGACATGTTCGGCGTCGTCTTCGACGGCCACCCGGCGCTGACCCGGATTCTCATGCCCGACGACTGGGACGGCCACCCCCAGCGCAAGGACTACCCGCTCGGCGGCGTCCCCGTGGAGTACCACGACGCGACGATCCCGCCACCGGACACGCGCAGGAGCTACCGATGAGCACCACGTACAACCCGGCCGACCCCTACGCCGGCTCCCGCGAGACCACCGAGGGCCGCGTCTACACCGTCACCGGCGGCGACTGGGACCAGACGCTGGGCACCGAGGCCTACGGCGAGGAACGCCTCGTCGTGAACATGGGCCCGCAGCACCCCTCCACCCACGGCGTCCTGCGGCTGGTGCTCGACCTCGAGGGCGAGACGGTCACCAAGGCGCGCGTGGTCATCGGCTACCTGCACACCGGCATCGAGAAGAACACCGAGTACCGCAACTGGACGCAGGGGACGACGTTCGTCACGCGGATGGACTACCTGTCCCCGCTGTACAACGAGGCCGGCTACTGCCTCGCCGTCGAGAAGCTCCTCGGCGTCGAGGCGCCGCCGCGCGCCCAGACGATCCGCGTCCTGGTCATGGAGCTCAACCGGATCGCCTCGCACATGGTCGCCCTGGCCACCTTCGGCATGGAGATGGGCGCGCTCACCGGGATGACCAACGGCTTCCGCGAGCGCGAGATGGTCCTGGACCTGCTCGAGGAGATCACCGGCCTGCGGATGAACCACGCCTACATCCGCCCCGGCGGGCTGGCACAGGACCTGCCGCCCGGCGCGGTCGAGCACGTGCGCGAGTTCCTGCAGGTGATGCCGGACCGGGTGGCCGACTTCCACAAGCTGCTCACCGGCCAGCCGATCTGGCAGGCCCGGCTCAAGGACGCCGGCTACCTCGACGTCACCGGCTGCGTGGCGCTCGGCGTCACCGGGCCGGTGCTGCGCGCCGCCGGGCTGCCGTGGGACCTGCGCAAGGTCGAGCCCTACCTGGGCTACGAGACCTACGACTTCGAGGTGCCGACCGCCGACACCTGCGACGCCTGGGGCCGCTACCTGGTCCGCATGGCCGAGGTGAACGAGTCGCTGAAGATCATCGAGCAGGCCCTGGACCGGCTCGAGCCGGGGCCGGTCATGGTCGAGGACAAGAAGATCGCCTGGCCGGCGCAGCTCTCCCTCGGGCCCGACGGCATGGGCAACTCCCTCGAGCACGTGAAGCACATCATGGGCCAGTCGATGGAGGCCCTGATCCACCACTTCAAGCTGGTCACCGAGGGCTTCCGGGTGCCGGCCGGCCAGGTCTACGTGCCCATCGAGTCCCCGCGCGGCGAGCTCGGCTACCACGTGGTCAGCGACGGCGGCACCAGACCGTGGCGGGTGCACGTGCGCGACCCCAGCTTCGTCAACCTGCAGGCGACGGCGGCGATGAGCGAGGGCGGCATGATCGCCGACGTCATCGCGGCCATCGCCTCGCTCGACCCGGTGATGGGCGGGTGTGATCGATGAGCGCACTCCCGGGATCGGCCGAGGGCACCGCCGTCACCGGGCTGGACTCCAGCCCGGTGCAGCCGCCCGCCGCGGACCTGCCGCCGCTGACCGAGCAGACCCGGCTGGAGGCGCGCGAGATCATCGCCCGCTATCCCCAGCCGCGCTCGGCGCTGCTGCCGATGCTGCACCTGGTGCAGAGCTACCAGGGCTACGTCACCCCGCAGGGCGTCGCGCTGTGTGCCGAGGAGCTCGGCCTGACCAAGGCCGAGGTGGGCGCGGTCGCGACCTTCTACACGATGTACAAGCGCCGTCCGACCGGACGGCACCTGGTCAGCGTCTGCACCAACACGCTGTGCAGCGTGCTGGGCGGTCAGCGGATCTTCGACGCCCTGAGCACCGACCTCGGCCTGCACCACGACGAGACCGCCGCCGACGGCTCGATCACCCTCGAGCACGCCGAGTGCCTGGCCGCCTGCGACTACGCGCCGGTGGTCACCGTCGACTACGAGTTCTACGACCAGCAGGACGTCGAGAGCGCCCGCGCGCTGGTCGCGGCTCTCCGCCGCGGGGAGAAGCCGCACCCCACCCGCGGCGCCCCGCTGACCGACTTCCGCGGCGTGTCCCGCCAGCTGGCCGGCTTCGACCAGTACGGCGGCGACGGCGCCCGAGCGGCCGCGGTCGACGCCGAGGGCGCGATCGACCCGACGCTGGCCGGGCTGCGACTGGCCGCCGAGCGCGGCGAGGCCGCCCCGCCGATGCCTCATCCCGGGCAGCCGCCGGCCGACACCGGCGAGCCGCGGGAAACCGTCGCGCCGTCCGGCCGCACCGGCGAGACCCCGGAGGAGGAGGCCGCCGACGCCCGCGTCGCCGCGGCGGACAACCCCGCCGAGCGGGCCGGCGCCGCGCAGGCCCACCCGGACAAGGGCGCCGAGTACGGGCAGCCACGCGGCCGGCAGCGGGCCGGCACCGAGAACCCGCCCGCCGCCGAACCGGCCACCGGCACCACACCTCCCACCCCGAATCCACCCCGAGCCGACGGGAAGGCGTGACATGCCCCTCGCACCCGTGCTGACCGCCCGCTGGGCCGAGCCGCAGTCCTGGCGGCTGTCGACCTACGAACGGCTCGACGGCTACACCGCGCTGCGCACCGCCCTGTCCATGACCCCCGACGAGCTGGTCGGCCTGGTCAAGGACTCCGGGCTGCGCGGCCGCGGCGGCGCCGGCTTCCCGACCGGCATGAAGTGGAGCTTCATCCCGCAGCCCAAGCCGGGGGAGACCCCCACCGGGCCGGCGGCGATGCCCAAGTACCTCGTGGTCAACGCCGACGAGGGCGAGCCGGGCACCTGCAAGGACCTGCCGCTCATGATGGCCGACCCGCACTCGCTGATCGAGGGCGTGATCATCTCCTCGTACGCGATCCGGTCGCACCTGGCGGTCATCTACGTGCGTGGCGAGGCGGTGCACGCCCACCGCCGGCTGGTCAACGCCGTCCGCGAGGCCCACGAGGCCGGCTACCTCGGCCGCGACATCCTGGGCTCGGGCTACGACCTCGAGCTGATCGTGCACGCGGGCGCCGGCGCCTACATCTGCGGTGAGGAGACCGCGCTGCTCGACTCTCTCGAGGGCTACCGCGGCCAGCCGCGGCTGAAGCCGCCGTTCCCCGCGGTCGCCGGCCTCTACGGCGCCCCGACGGTGATCAACAACGTCGAGACGCTGGCCAGCGTGCCGTTCGTCGTCCGCGGCGGATCGGACTGGTTCAAGGAGTTCGGCCCGGAGAAGTCGCCCGGGCCGAAGATCTACTCGCTGTCGGGCCGCGTCGTCCGCCCCGGCCAGTACGAGGCCCCCATGGGGACGACGATGCGCGAGCTGCTGGAGATGGCCGGCGGCGTCCGCCCCGGGCACCAGCTGAAGTTCTGGACGCCGGGGGGTTCCTCCACGCCGTACTTCACCCCCGAGCACCTCGACGTCCCGCTGGACTTCGACTCGGTGGCCGCCGCGGGCTCGATGCTCGGCACCACCGCGCTCATGGTCTTCGACGAGACCGACTCGATCGTCGAGGCCACCCTGCGGTTCACCGAGTTCTACGCGCACGAGAGCTGCGGCAAGTGCACCCCGTGCCGCGAGGGGACGTACTGGCTGGTCCAGATCCTGCAGCGGCTGGTCGACGGCCGGGGGACGGCGGCCGACCTGGACCTGCTCACCGACACCTGCGACAACATCCTGGGCCGCTCGTTCTGCGCCCTCGGTGACGGCGCGACCAGCTGCATCTCCAGCTCGCTGAAGTACTTCCGCGACGACTACGTCGCCCTGCTGCCCCCGGAGGAACAGGCGCGCCTGGGCCGCAGCCTCCGGCTCGAGCCCGTCGGAGTCGCCTCGTGACCGAGCTCGCGAGGTTCCGCAGGAACACAGCACTCCGTGGGACTGGCCCGACGAGCGCCAGCGAGGAGGACCAGTGACACTCACCAATCCAACCCCTGCCCCTGCGGTCCCACCCGGTGCGCCGGGCCCGCACACGCCGCCGGACGCCGTCCACTGCTCGATCGACGGCTTCGACGTCGCCGTGCCCAAGGGGACGCTGATCATCCGCGCCGCCGAGATGATCGGCGTGCAGATCCCGCGGTTCTGCGACCACCCGCTGCTCGAGCCGGTCGGCGCCTGCCGCCAGTGCCTGGTCGAGGTGGAGGGCCAGCGCAAGCCGGTGGCCTCCTGCACCATGCCGGTCACCGACGGGATGGTGGTGAAGACCCAGCTCACCAGCCCGGTCGCCGACAAGGCCCAGCAGGGCACGATGGAGCTGCTGCTCATCAACCACCCGCTGGACTGCCCGGTCTGCGACAAGGGCGGCGAGTGCCCGCTGCAGAACCAGGCGATGAGCAACGGCCGCGCCGAGAGCCGGTTCGTCGACGTCAAGCGCACCTACCCCAAGCCGCTGCCCATCAGCAGCGAGGTGCTGCTCGACCGCGAGCGCTGCGTGCTCTGCGCCCGCTGCACCCGGTTCTCCCAGCAGGTCGCCGGCGACCCGTTCATCGAGCTGTTCGAGCGCGGGGCGCTGGAGCAGGTGGCGATCTACGAGGACGAGCCGTTCTCCTCCTACTTCTCGGGCAACACCACGCAGATCTGCCCGGTCGGTGCGCTGACCAGCGCGCAGTACCGGTTCCGCTCCCGGCCGTTCGACCTGCGCAGCGAGCCCAGCGTCTGCGAGCACTGCGCCTCCGGCTGCGCGCAGCGCACCGACTACCGCCGCGGCCGGGTCCTGCGGCGGCTGGCGGGGGAGGACCCCGCGGTCAACGAGGAGTGGAACTGCGACAAGGGCCGCTGGGCCTTCCGCTACGCCACCGCCAACGAGCGGCTCACCACCCCGCTGGTCCGGCGGGACGGCGTGCTCGAGCCGGCGTCCTGGCCGGAGGCGTGGGCCGCGGCCGCCGAGGGGCTGCGCGCCGCGCGGGACGCCGGCGGGGTCGGGGTGCTGCCCGGCGGCCGGCTGACCGTCGAGGACGCCTACGCCTACGCCAAGTTCGCGCGGGTCGCGCTGGGCACCAACGACGTCGACGCCCGCGCCCGCGCGCACTCCGCCGAGGAGCTGTCCTTCCTCATGGCGCACGTCGCCGGCACCGGACCGGCGAACGGCGCGGTCACCTACGACGACCTGACCAGCGCGCCCGCGGTGCTGCTCGCCGGCCTCGAGCCGGAGGAGGAGTCGCCGATCGTCTTCCTGCGGCTGCGCCGCGCGGTGCGCACGAACCGGCTCGCGGTCTACGACCTCGCCCCGTTCGCCACCACCGCCGCGGAGAAGCTGCAGGCCACCGTGCTGACCACCCGCCCGGGCACCGAGGCCCGCTCGCTGGTCGCCCTCGCCGAGGGCACCTGGGGCGGCCCGGCGGTCGAGGCGCTGCGGCAGCCCGGCGCGGTCGTGCTCGCCGGCGAGCGCCTGGCCGAGTCCCCGGGCGCGTTCTCCGCCCTGGCCGCGCTCGCCCGCGCCACCGGCGCCCGGGTGGCCTGGGTGCCGCGGCGGGCCGGGGAGCGGGGGGCGGCTGTCTCTTACAAACATCTGCCG
>NZ_NVPT01000102.1 GCF_002802985.1 Geodermatophilus chilensis
GGCCATGATCGGGCTGATGGCCCGCCGACTCGCACCGGCTCCCGGCCGCCGTCCCTGGCAGCCAGCACGAGCTTCCTGAGCCCTTTCTCAACACGTTGTCAGTAGGCGCCGGACCTGCTGACCACGGCGCGCACGGTCTTGACCATGATCAGGGCGTCCATCGCCAGCGACCAGTTCTCGACGTAGCGCAGGTCCAGGCGGACCGACTCCTGCCACGACAGGTCCGACCGGCCGGAGATCTGCCACAGGCCGGTGAGTCCGGGCTTGACCAGCAGCCGGCGGCTGACCGAGGTGTCGTACCGGGCGACCTCGCCCGGCAGCGGCGGGCGCGGCCCCACCAGCGACATCGAGCCGCCGAGGACGTTGAACAGCTGCGGCAGCTCGTCCAGCGAGAACCGGCGCAGCCAGCGGCCCACCGGGGTGACCCGCGGGTCGACCCGCATCTTGAACAGCAGCCCGTCGGAGATGTTCTCCGCCTGGAGGGCCTCGACCTGCCGGTCGGCGTCGACGACCATGCTGCGGAACTTCAGCATCGTGAAGGCCTGCCCGTTCACGCCCACCCGCTCCTGGCGGTAGAGCACCGGCCCGGGGCTGGTCACCTTGACGGCGACGGCGATCGCGAGCAGGGCAGGAGCGAGCAGCACCAGTGCCAGGGCGGCGACGGCGCGGTCCAGTCCACCCTTGACCACCCGCTGCCAGCCCTCGAAGCGCGGTTGCTCCACCGACAGCAGGGGCAGGCCCTCGAACGGGCGGATGTGCAGCCGCGGGCCGGCGACCTCGACGAGGCCGGGCGCGACGAGCAGCTCGATGCCGGTGCCCTCCAGCTGCCAGGACAGCGAGCGCAGGTACTGCGAGGCGGTCTCGCTGGCGGAGGTGACGGCGATGGTGTCCGCGCCGAGGTGGCCGGCCAGCGTCAGGACGTCGTCCAGCCCGGCGACGGGGACGCCGGCGGTGCGGGCCACCCGCTCGCGGTCGTCAGGGGTGACGCAGGCGGCGACGACCTCCAACCCGGCGAACTGCTCACGGCGCAGCCGGTCGACCAGCTCGAGGGCGGCGGTGCCGCGTCCCACGACGACGACCCGCTTGGTGCAGCGGCCCTGCGCGCGCAGGCCGCGCAGCGTGCAGCGGGCGGCGAAGCGGCCGAGCAGGGTGCCCAGGGTCAGCGCGGGGACGGCGCCGACGACCAGGGCCCGGCTCAGGTCGAGGTCGGCGGCGTAGGAGGCGAACCCGGCGACGGCCAGCAGCACGAAGCCGGCCCGGCCGACGGCGCGGTACTCGTCGCTGCCGGTACCGAAGACCCGCTCGGCGTGGGCGCCGGTGGCGTGCAGCAGCGCCGGCCAGACGGCGACGAGACCGAGGCTCGCCCAGAACAGCGAGGTCGTCGGCGAGGCATCCGGGTGGGCGCCGAGGACCGTGCCGGCGGCCACCGCAGCGGCCACGACCTCGAAGGCGGTGAGGGCGCGCGAGTACCGGCCGGCCCAGGCGGCCCCGCCGCGCCGCAGCCGCGGACGGCGCAGGGTGGTCGGCGGTTCCGCGAGCGCACGGGACGCCGTCCCGAGTCGGACGGTGGAGTGGTCGAGCAGCACGGTTCCCCCCGGACACACGTGACAACGTGTAGTCGGTGTCACCCGTGCGAGGGCTAGAACTCGTCTGTCACCAGGGAGTCCACCTGGGCACGGCACCCGACATCGGAACGACCATCACAGGCAGTCACCGATGGGTCAATGCGCGGGGGACGTCTTCACCCGTTGGGGACGGTCACTCACCCACCCGGGGCGGCGGTCAGGTGCGGGGGTGGACGACGTTCTGCGCGGCGTCGAGGCCCCGCGCGAGGAGGTCCTCGGTCGCGTCGGCGGCCTCGGCGACCAGGAGGTCGAGCTCCTTGCGCTCGGCGGCGGAGAAGTCCTTGAGCACGAAGTCGGCCGGGTCCTGGCGGCCGGGCGGGCGGCCGATGCCGACGCGCACCCGTAGGTAGTCCCTGGTGCCGGTGGAGCGGGAGATGGACCGCAGTCCGTTGTGCCCGCCCTCGCCGCCGCCGCGCTTGAGCCGCACGCTGGCGAAGGGGATGTCGAGCTCGTCGTGCAGCACCACGAGGTCGGTGGGCGGGATGGAGTGGTAGTCCAGCAGGCCACGGACCGGGCTGCCGGACTCGTTCATGTACGAGGTGGGCCGGGCCAGCACGACGCGACGGCCGGCCAGCCGGCCCTCGCCGATCAGGGTCCGCGCCCGCTTGCCCTTGCCCGGGGACAGCTTCACCCCGGCGCGGGCGGCGAGCTCGTCGAGCACCATCGCGCCCACGTTGTGCCGGTTGCCGGCGTAGGAGGGGCCGGGGTTGCCCAGCCCGACGACGAGGAACGGGCCCTCGGACACGGCCGCAGGGGCGCCGGCATCGCCGGCGCCCCTGCGGGTCGAGCTCTCGGTCAGGACGCTCAGCCCTTCTCGGCGGACTCCATGGACTCGCCACTGCCCTGGTCCTGCGGCTCGGAGACGACGTCGCCCTCGCCGACACCCTCCTCGGCGGGCGCGGACTCCTCGCGCTCGATGCCGGCCTCGGCCTCGGCGGTGGCGAGCTCGGCCTCGAGGGCCTCGGCGGTGGGCGCACCCAGGAAGCCGATGACGAGCGCCTCGGCGTCGGTGACCAGCGTGGCGCCGGCGGGCAGCACGATGTCACCTGCGTTGATGCCCTGGCCGGCGGTCCGGCCCGTGATGTCGACCTCGATGGCCTCGGGGAGGTGGGTCGCCTCGGCCTCGATCGAGATGGTGTTGAGCTGGTGGTTCGGGATCGCGTCCACACCGGGCTCGCCCACCACGACGATCGGGACGTCCACGACGGTCTTCTCCCCGCGGCGCACGAGGAGCAGGTCGACGTGCTCGTGCCGGCGGGTCAGCGGGTCGCGCTGCACGGCCTTGGTGAGCGCCAGCTGCTCCCGGCCGTCGAGGACGATGGTGAGCAGGGCGTTGCTGCCGCCGTTGCGCAGGGCCGCGGCGAACTCGCGGGCCGGCAGCGACAGGTGCACGACGTCCTGGCCGTGCCCGTAGAGGACGGCGGGAACGCGGCCGGCCTGGCGGGTGCGGCGGGCGTTGCCCTTGCCGAACTCGGTGCGGGCCTCGGCGGCGAGGCGGAAGTCAGCCACGGTGGTGTGCTCCTCAGGAGGTGGATCCGGATCGGGTGGCCGGCACACGGCGCGGCACGCCCCTGGAGGGCACACGCACGTCGATCACGGAGTACGGACGGGCCGTCTCCCTCGCCGGGCAACCAGTCCAGGGTACCGCAGCGCTGACGGCTGCCCCCAAGGGATGAGGACGGGTGATGCACCAGCCGCCGGTCCCGCAGGATCGGGACACCGCTCCCGAATGGAAGACACATGAACCCAGCCACCGACCACGACACCGCTCACGCCGTGGCCACCTCGGCCGGCGACGTCCTGCTCGGCGTCCGAGCCGGCTCCTTCCCCGACACGTCCGCGCTGAAGGACGCGGGGGACGCCGAGTCACACCGGTTCCTGCTCGACCGGCTCGCCGAGCTGCGACCGGGCGACGCGGTCCTGTCCGAGGAGGGCACCGATGACACGCGGCGGCTGTCCGCGGACCGGGTCTGGATCGTCGACCCGCTGGACGGGACCCGGGAGTTCTCCGAGCCCGGCCGCGTCGACTGGGCCGTGCACGTGGCACTGTGGGAGCGCGGTGGGCTGACCGCCGGGGCCGTCGCGCTGCCCGCCGAGGGGCTCACGCTGAGCACCGTCGCGCCACCGGCGGTACCCGGCCGTGCCGAGGGTCCCCTGCGGCTGGCGGTCAGCCGCAGCCGCCCGCCCGCGCTGGTCCAGGACCTCGCCGCCACGTTCGGGGCCGAGTTGCTGCCCATGGGGTCGGCGGGGGTCAAGGCGATGGCCGTGGTCCGCGGCCTGGCGGACGCCTACGTGCACGGCGGCGGCCAGTACGAGTGGGACTCCGCGGCGCCGGTCGCCGTCGCCCGTGCCGCCGGGGTGCACACCAGCCGGTTGGACGGCTCGCCCCTGACCTACAACCAGGCCGACCCCTACCTGCCGGACCTGCTGATCTGCCGGCCCGAGCTGGCCGAGCGGCTGCTCGACGCACTGGCGCGGCTGGTGCCGGCGCGGACCGACGGGGGGATGCAGGCATGACGACGTCGCTCTACGAGCTGGGTCACCTCGACGCCCTGGAGGCCGAGGCCGTGCACGTCTTCCGGGAGGTCGCCGCGGAGTTCGAGCGCCCGGTGCTGCTCTTCTCCGGCGGCAAGGACTCGATCGTGATGCTGCACCTCGCCGAGAAGGCGTTCTGGCCGGGGCGCATCCCGTTCCCGGTCATGCACGTCGACACCGGGCACAACTTCCCCGAGGTGATCGGGTACCGCGACCGCCGGGTCGCTGAGACCGGTGTGCAGCTGATCGTCGCCTCGGTGCAGGAGTCGATCGACCAGGGACGGGTGCGCGAGCAGACGGGCCCGCGGGCCAGTCGCAACCCGCTGCAGACGGTGACCCTGCTCGACGCCATCGAGGAGCACGGCTTCGACGCCGCCTTCGGCGGCGCGCGCCGCGACGAGGAGAAGGCCCGCGCCAAGGAGCGGGTGTTCTCCTTCCGCGACGAGTTCGGCCAGTGGGACCCGAAGAACCAGCGCCCCGAGCTCTGGGCGCTGTACAACGGCCGGCGCCACCGCGGCGAGCACATCCGGGTCTTCCCGCTGTCGAACTGGACCGAGCTCGACATCTGGCAGTACATCGGCCGCGAGGGCATCGAGCTGCCGTCGATCTACTTCGCCCACCTCCGACGGCTCGTGCTGCGCGACGGCATGCTGCTGTGGCCCAACGAGCACGTGCCGCTGCTCGAGGGCGAGGAGACGTTCGAGGCCACGGTGCGCTACCGCACCGTCGGCGACGTCACCTGCACCGGTGCGGTGGAGTCCCCCGCCCGCACGGTCGACGACATCGTCGAGGAGGTCGCCGCCACCCGGATCACCGAGCGCGGCGCCACCCGCGCCGACGACCGGGCCAGTGAGGCCGCGATGGAGGACCGGAAGCGCGAGGGGTACTTCTGATGGAGATGCTGCGGTTCGCCACCGCCGGTTCGGTGGACGACGGCAAGAGCACGCTGATCGGCCGGCTGCTCCACGACACCAAGTCCATCTTCAGCGACCAGCTGGAGGCCGTGGAGCGCACCAGCGCTCAGCGCGGCAGCGAGTACGTCGACCTGGCGCTGCTCACCGACGGCCTGCGCGCCGAGCGGGAGCAGGGCATCACCATCGACGTCGCCTACCGCTACTTCGCGACCCCCAAGCGGAAGTTCATCGTCGCCGACACCCCCGGGCACATCCAGTACACCCGGAACATGGTCACCGGCGCCTCGACCGCCGACGTCGCGCTGATCCTCGTCGACGCGCGCAAGGGCCTGGTCGAGCAGAGCCGCCGGCACGCCTTCCTCGCGTCGCTGCTGCGGGTCCCGCACCTGGTGCTGTGCGTCAACAAGATGGACCTCGTCGACTACGACGAGGGGGTGTTCGACGCGATCGCCACCGAGTTCCGGCACTTCGCCGCCAAGCTCGACGTCGGCGACCTCACCGTCATCCCGGTGTCCGCGCTGACCGGCGACAACGTCGTCACCCGCTCGGCGAACACGCCCTGGTACGAGGGCAGCTCGCTGCTGCACCACCTGGAGGCGCTGCACATCGCCTCCGACCGCAACCTCATCGACGCGCGGTTCCCGGTGCAGTACGTCATCCGCCCGAAGACCTCGACCCACCACGACTACCGCGGCTACGCCGGGCAGGTCGCCGGCGGCGTGCTGAAGCCCGGGGACGACGTCGTCGTCCTGCCGTCGGGCCTGCCGTCACGGATCGCCGCCATCGAGACCAAGGACGGCCCGGTCGCCGAGGCGTTCCCGCCCATGTCGGTCACCGTCCGGCTCGAGGACGACATCGACATCTCCCGCGGCGACATGATCTGCCGACCCCACAACCAGCCCGCCGTCTCCCAGGACGTCGAGGCGATGGTGGCCTGGCTGCACGAGGAACCCATGCGCCCGGGCGGCAAGTACGCCATCAAGCACACCACCCGCACGGCGCGGGCCATGGTGAAGGACCTGCGCTACCGGCTGGACGTGAACACCCTGCACCGGGACGAAGACGCTCCGACGCTGGAGCTCAACGAGATCGGCCGGCTCCGGCTGCGGGTCACCGCCCCGCTGTTCACCGACCCCTACCGGGTCAACCGCACCACCGGCAGCTTCATCCTCGTCGACGAATCCACGAACGCGACCGTCGGCGCCGGGATGATCCTCTAGGACAGCACCGCGTCGAGCACCAGGCGGGCGCAGGCGTCGACGTCCTTGCCGCTGGTGTCGATGGTGAGCTCGGCGTCCGTGGGCAGCTCGTACGGGTCGCTGATCCCGGTGAACGCCGGGATCTCGCCGGCGCGCGCCTTGGCGTAGAGGCCCTTGCGGTCGCGTGCCTCGCACTCGGCCAGCGGGGTGGCCACGTGCACCAGCACGAAGCTGCCCCGCCCGGCCTGCGTCTCCACCTCGTGGCGCACGTCGGCGCGGACGCCGGCGTACGGCGCGATCGGCGCGCACACGGCGATCCCGCCGTGCTTGGCGATCTGCGCGGCGACCCAGCCGATCCGCCGCACGTTGGTGTCACGGTCGGCCTGGGAGAAGCCCAGTCCAGCCGACAGGTGGTGCCGGACCTCGTCGCCGTCGAGGAGGGTGACGCTGCGGCCGGCCTCCAGGAGCAGCTCCACGACCCGGGCGGCGATCGTCGACTTGCCCGCGCCCGAGAGCCCGGTGAAGAACAGGACCGCGCCACCGGTGCGGGCGGGTTCGGCATCGACGCGGCTGCCGAGCAGCGTCGCGCCGTAGGCCGCGGCCAGCGTCGACCAGCTCACCTCCGGCCGCGCCGCCGTCACCGGCACGGGCACGATCTCGACCTCGCGGCCGGTGGCGCGGACGCCGGCCCACGCGGCGGCGGCGGTGGAGATGGTCGCCGCGTCCGCGGGCGCTCCGGCCACGGGCAGCAGGGCGAGGACCTGCGCAGGCAGCCCCGCGACGTCGGCCGGAGGCTGCCCGACCCAGGCGGCGGGGTCGGCCCACCGGCACTCGGCGAGCCGCTGTGCCACAGCGGTCGGTGACTGCCAGCGGGGGACCTCCACCACCGCGGGGCCGCTCTCGGCCCGTCTGGCCACGAGCACGCCCTGCGCGTCCTCCCACTCCTCGGACTGCGGGAGGTCGGGCACCGTCGGGCTCAGGGCGAAGTGGTAGCGGGCGAGCGCGGCGACCTGGGCGTCGGTGAGTCTGGACCGAGCGGACACGACCGCCATCCTGACAGGGCGCCGGCCCGGGACGGCGCCGATCACGCGGAACCGGGGACCTCCGGTGGGCCGCTCACCCCCCGGGGTGAGGGCGCGTTGACCCGTCCCGGGGGCGGCGCGCAGGCTTCCGTCGTCGCCCAGCGTCCACGGCGACACCGAGCAGGGAGGCACGTCCCATGGTGGTGGGGTCGCGAGCCGGGCACGCGGCCACGGCCTACGTCCGGCGGACGTCGGCGCCGGGGATCGTCGTCGCCGCGCCCGGCCGCACGGCGGTCACCCTGCTGCTCGTCACCGAGTGGCTCGACGAGCTCAGCGTCCACCTGTCGTGGCCGGAGTGTGCCGCCGACGCCCACCGAGATCTCCGCGAGGCCCACCAGCTCGCCGACGCCAGCGGGAGGACGTGCCCCGTGGTCGCCTCGACGGTGCAACCGCTGGCCGGCCGCATGAACGAGGTCACCTTCTTCGACACCAGCGCGGTCGCGGGCCCACAGACACTGGCTCTGCGCCTGCGCTCTCGGCTCGCCGAGCCGGTCCTCCTGCCCTTCGGCGGCTGACCTCCCGCGAACGTGGCCCGGTGGGCCGACAGATCAACTCGCCCCGTCGAAGAGGCTCGTCACCGAGCCGTCCTCGAAGACCTCCTTGATCGCCCGGGCCAGCAGCGGGGCGATGGAGAGGACGGTGAGCTTGTCGAACTGGCGGGCCGGGTCGATGGGCAGCGTGTTGGTCACGATGACCTCGCTGACCCGGCTGTTCTTCAGCCGGTCGACCGCCGGGCCGGACAGGACGCCGTGGGTGGCGGCGACGATGACGTCGGCGGCGCCGGCGTCGAACAGCGTCTCGGCGGCCTTCACGATCGTGCCGCCCGTGTCGATCATGTCGTCGACCAGGACGCAGGCCCGGCCCTCCACCTCACCGACGACGCGGTTGGCGACGACCTCGTTGGGCCGCAGGGGGTCGCGGGTCTTGTGGATGAAGGCCAGCGGGACGCCGCCGAGCTTGTCGCTCCAGCGCTCGGAGACCCGCACCCGCCCGGAGTCCGGGGACACGACGGTGATGTCGCGGTCGCCCCAGCGCTCCTTGACGTGGTCGACCAGCAGGTCGAGGGCGAAGAGGTGGTCGACCGGGCCGTCGAAGAAGCCCTGGATCTGCGCGGTGTGCAGGTCGACGGTCATCAGCCGGTCGGCGCCGGCGGTCTTGAACATGTCGGCGACGAGGCGGGCGGAGATGGGCTCGCGGCCGCGGTGCTTCTTGTCCTGCCGGGCGTAGGGGAAGAACGGGACGACGACGGTGATCCGCTTGGCCGACGCGCGCTTGGCGGCGTCGACCATGAGCAGCTGCTCCATGAGCCAGGTGTTGATCGGTGCGGCGTGGCTCTGGACGATGAAGGCGTCCGAGCCGCGCACCGACTCCTCGAAGCGGACGAAGAGCTCACCGTTGGCGAACTCGTAGGCCGCGGTCGGGGTCGGCGTGACGCCGAGGTGCCCGGCGATCTCCTCGGTCAGCTCGGGGAAGGCCCGGCCGGAGAAGAGCATCAGGCTCTTGCTGGTGGTCTGCCGCATCGCGCTCATCGGCTCGTCTACCCCTGCTCGTCGCGTCGGTCGGGCGACCGGCGGGCCCTACTCGGACGCCTCCGCGCGAGTGTCGGCCGCCGCCTCGGCCCCTGCATGCCCGGCCGCCTCGGCGGCCTTCGCGGCGGCCGTCCCGGGACGGCGGCGCCGCACCCAGCCTGCCACATTGCGCTGGCGCGCCCGAGCGACGCCCATCGCCCCCGGGGGGACGTCGGTGGTGATCACCGAGCCGGCCGCGGTGTAGGCGCCGTCCCCCACGGTGACCGGCGCCACGAGCATCGTGTCCGAGCCGATGCGCACGTGGTCGCCGACCCGGGTGTGGTGCTTCTCCACGCCGTCGTAGTTGACGAACACCGTCGCCGCCCCCACGTTCGAGCCGCGCCCGATCGTGGCGTCGCCGACGTAGGACAGGTGCGGCACCTTGGAGTCCTCGCCGACCTGCACGTTCTTGGTCTCGACGAAGGCGCCGACCTTCGACCCGGCGGCCAGCCGGGTGCCCGGCCGCAGGTAGCTGAACGGGCCGACGGTGGCGCGGGGGCCGACGACCGCGCCGAGGACGTGCGAGCGGACCACGCTCGCGCCCTCCTCGACGGCGGTGTCGACGAGGGTGGTGTCCGGCCCGACGACGGCGCCGGTCGCGACCGACGTCGTCCCCCGGAGGTGGACGCCGGGCTCGAGCAGCGCGTCCGCCGCGACGGTGACGGTGACGTCGACCCAGGTGGTGGCCGGGTCGACGACGGTGACGCCGGCGCGCATCAGGTCGTCGAGCACGCGGTCGTTGAGGGTGCGGCGGCGGGCGGCGAGCTCGCGGCGGTCGTTGCAGCCCAGCACGTCGACCGGGTCCTCGGCGGGGGCGCCGCCGACCGGGGCGCCCTCGGCGACCAGCAGGCCGAGGACGTCGGTGAGGTACTGCTCGCCCTGGTCGTTGTCCTCGCCGAGCGAGCCCAGTGCCCGGCGCAGCGCGCTGACCTCGCCGACGTAGACGCCGGCGTTGACCTCGCGGATCTCCCGCTGCTCGGGGGTGGCGTCGCGCTGCTCGACGATGGCCCGCACCGCGCCGTCGGCGTCCCGCACGATCCGGCCCAGGCCGGTCGGGTCGTCGACCTCGGCGGTGAGCACGGTCAGCACGTTGCCCTGCGAGCGGTGTGCGTCGATCAGCGTCGTCACCGTCTCGGGCCGCAGCAGCGGGGCGTCGCCGTTGACCAGCAGCACCGGGCCCTCGATGTCGGGGACGGCGGCCAGCGCCACCGCCGCGGCGTGCCCGGACCCGCGCTGCTCCTCCTGCAGCACCGGCCGGGCGTCGGGGGCGACCTGCGCCAGGTGCTCCTCGACGGCCTCCCGGCCGGCGCCGACCACCACGAGGGTGTGCCGGGCGGCCAGCGGCGCGGTCGCGGCCAGCACGTGGCCGAGCATGCTGCGCCCGCCGAGGGCGTGCAGCACCTTGGGCGTCGACGACCTCATCCGGGTGCCCTGCCCGGCGGCGAGGACGACGACGGCGGCGATCCCGCCCTCGTGAGCGGCACCGGACGGCTGCGGAACGGACACGGATCTCCTCGGCCTCGACGTCGACGTCTGCTGGGGGACTCGGACTCGAACCGAGACTTCCCGGCTCCAAAGGCCGGCGGGCTGCCGATTACCCCATCCCCCATCGCGGGTGGCGCGGACGCCGGACCGGCGTCCGACGAGAGCCTAGGCGTCCGCCCCTCCGGGCACCGGGCTCCCGCGCCCGGGCCCGCCGGGCGGGGCTCCCTACGGTGACGTAGCTTACGGTCCCGTACCGGTACGGCGGCCTCGCCGGACCGCACGACGCGACCTGGAGGCCGCTTGTCCGCTCCTGCCAGCACCCGGCCCACGGCCCCGGTCCTCCGGCCGGCCGCCCCCGATGCCGGGCTCCCGGCGAACGCCTTCGGCAAGGAGAAGGGGGTGCTCGAGCAGGTCATCCTCTACGTGTTCGTGGTCGTGCCGTTCCTCGCCCTCGCCGCCGTCGTCCCGGCCGTGTGGGGGTGGGGTCTGTCCTGGCTCGACGTCGGCCTGGCCGTCGGCTTCTACTTCCTCACGCTGCTGGGCATCACCGTCGGCTACCACCGGTACTTCACCCACGGCTCGTTCAAGGCCGCGCGGCCGCTGCGCATCGCACTGGCCGTCGTGGGCTGCATGGCGATCCAGGGCCCGGTCGTGCAGTGGGTGGCCGACCACCGCCGTCACCACGCCTTCTCCGACCGCGAGGGCGACCCGCACTCGCCGTGGCGCTACGGCACCGACGCCCGCGCACTCCTCAAGGGCATGTGGCACGCGCACCTGGGCTGGCTGTTCGACCGCCGGCAGACCAGCGCCGAGCGCTACGCCCCCGACCTGCTCAAGGACGCCGGCCTGCGCTGCACGAGCCGGCTGTTCGTCGTGTGGGCGTTCCTCAGCCTGGCGCTGCCGGCCGTCATCGGCGGCCTGGTGACGGCGAGCTGGACCGGCGCCTGGACGGCGTTCTTCTGGGCCGGGCTGGTGCGGGTGGCGCTGCTGCACCACGTGACCTGGTCGATCAACTCGGTCTGCCACGTCGTCGGTGACCGGCCGTTCGTCTCGCGGGACCGCGCCACCAACTTCTGGCCGCTGGCGATCCTCAGCGCCGGGGAGTCCTGGCACAACCTGCACCACGCCGACCCGACCTGCGCCCGGCACGGCGTGCTGCGCGGGCAGATCGACATCAGCGCCCGGGTCATCTGGGTCTTCGAGAAACTCGGCTGGGCGCACGGGGTCAAGTGGCCCGACCCGGTCCGGCTGGCGGCCAAGCGCCGCACGCCGGCCGCGGCCGCGTCCTGAGCGACTCCGCCGGCCCTCCCCCGCGCGCGCGATCGGCGGCCGACCGGTCGCCCGCGCAGAGCACGATGGGCGCCATGACCAGCAGTGCGGCTCGGCCCCGGGTGCGGATGACCGGCGCCCAGCGGCGCCAGCAGCTGCTCGACGTCGGCCGGGAGGTCTTCGCCCAGCGCGGCTACGACGGCACCTCCATCGAGGAGCTGGCCGCACGCGCCGACGTCAGCAAGCCGGTGGTGTACGAGCACTTCGGCGGCAAGGAGGGGTTCTACACCGTCGTCGTCGACCGGGAGATGCAGCGGCTGCTGGACCGCTTCACCTCCGCGCTGGCTGCCGGCGGCTCGCCGCGCCGGCTGCTGGAGCGCGCGGCGCTCGTGCTGCTCGACTACATCGAGGAGGACACCGACGGCTTCCGGGTGCTCTCGCGCGACTCCCCCGTCGCCGGCCCGGCCGACGGCTACGCGTCGCTGATCGGCGAGGTGGCCCGCGAGGTCGAGCACATCCTCGGCGCGCAGTTCGGCGCCCGCGGCCAGGACCCGGCGCTGGCCGAGCTCTACAGCCAGGCGCTGGTCGGGATGGTCGCCCTGGTCGGCCAGTGGTGGCTGGAGCGCCGCTCGCCGAGCAAGGAGCAGGTCGCCGCGCACCTGGTCGACCTCGCCTACAACGGCCTGGCCCACCTGCAGCACTCGGCCGGGCTGCCCACGCCGCGAGGCTGAGGCTCAGCCGACCAGCCGCGCGCCCGGCACCGGTCCGTGCACCGCCCGCACGGTGCGGTAGACGCCCTCCCCGGCCAGCGCCGCGGTCAGCCGCACGGCCGAGTCCTCGTCCTCGGCGAGCGCGGCCACCGTCGGACCCGAGCCGCTGACCAGCGCCGCCGCGGCCCCGGCCGAGGTCGCCGCGCGCAGCGCCCGCCGCAGGTCCGGCCGCAGCGAGAGCGCGGGCGGCTGCAGGTCGTTGCCGAGCGCGGCGGCCAGCGCCGGGACCGGTCCGCTGCGCAGCGCCGCGATCACCGGGTCCGGCGAGGCGAGCTCCTCGCCGTCGGGCAGCCGACCGACCGCTCGCAGCCGGTCCAGCTCGGCGTAGACCGCCGGCGTGGGCAGCCCCTCGCCGGCGATGCCGAGCACCCAGTCCCAGCGGCGGCGGGCCAGCACCGGCGACAGCTGCTCCCCGCGGCCGGATCCGAGGGCCACCCCGCCGAGCAGGCTGAACGGGACGTCGCTGCCCAGGCGCGCGGCGAGCGCGGCCAGCTCGCCGCGGGTGGCGTGGGTGCCCCACAGCGCGTCGAGGGCGACGAGCGCCGCGGCAGCGTCCGCGCTGCCCCCGGCCAGCCCCGCCGCGGCCGGGATCGACTTGTCGATGGTGATGGCGGCGCCGGCGGGCACCCCGGCGCGCTCGGCCAGCAGCTCGGCGGCCCGCCAGACCAGGTTGCGGCGGTCGGTCGGGACGGCGTCGGCCCCGGTGCCCGTCGTCCCCTCGCCGGTGACGGCGAGGGAGAGCCCGTCAGCGGGCCGCACGGTCACCGTGTCGAACAGCGAGACGGCCAGGTAGACGGTGCGCAGCTCGTGGAAGCCGTCGGAGCGCAGCGGCCCGACCGCGAGGTGCACGTTGACCTTGGCCGGGGCACGGGCGACGACGGCGCCGTCCCCCGCCAGCCGGCCCGGCCCGCCGGGTGCGGACCAGCTCATGCCGGGGCCTCCGTGGCGGCCAGCCGGGCGAAGTCCTCGACCGACAGCTGCTCGCCTCGGGTGGTCGGGTCGATGCCGGCGGCGCGCAGCCGGGCCTCGGCGGCCGCCGGGCTGCCCGCCCAGCGGGCCAGCGCCGCGCGCAGCCCCTTGCGCCGGGTGGCGAAGGCGGCGTCGACGACGGCGAAGGTGGCCACGCGGTCCCCGGGTGGCGGCGGACGGCGGTCCAGGGCGACCAGGCCGGAGTCGACGTTGGGCTCGGGCCAGAAGACCCGCCGTCCGACGTTGCCGGCGCGCCGCACCTCGCCGTACCAGGCGGCCTTCACCGACGGCACGCCGTAGGCCGCCGAGCCGGGGGCCGCGGCGAGCCGCTCGGCGACCTCGGCCTGGACGAGGACGAGCGCGCGCCGCAACGTCGGCAGCAGTTCGAGCAGGTGCAGCAGGACGGGCACCGCCACGTTGTACGGCAGGTTGGCGACCAGCGCCGTCGGAGCGGGCCCGGGGACCTCGCGGATGCGCAGCGCGTCGGCCTCGACGACGGTGAGCCGGTCGGCCGGCTCCGGGGCGCGCTCGGCGACGGTGCGCGGCAGCAGCGCGGCCAGCCGGGGGTCGATCTCGACGGCGGTGACGTGCGCGGCGACGGGCAGCAGCCCGAGGGTCAGCGAGCCGAGCCCCGGGCCGACCTCGAGGACGACGTCCTCCGGGGTGAGCTCGGCGGTGCGCACGATCCGCCGGATGGTGTTGGCGTCGTGCAGGAAGTTCTGCCCGAGGGTCTTCGTCGGACGCAGCTCGAGCTGCTGGGCCAGGTCGCGGATGGCGGCCGGGCCCAGCAGCCCGTGGGTCTGCTCGGGTGGGGTGCTCAGCTCAGCGGGGTCCGATCAGGTGAAGAGGCGCGGGCCGCAGTGCGGCCACTGGCCGGCGCCGGAGCGCTGGTAGAGCAGCTGCGCACGGTAGGTCTGCTCGTCGGCCGAGGCGGCGGCCGGGTCGCCGCTGCCGCCGACAGCGTTCCACGTCGACTGCGAGAACTGGTACATGCCCCGGTACTTGCCGCTCCCACTCACCGCGTTCGGGCGACCGCCGGACTCGCAAGCCGCCAGGGCGGCCCAGTTCAGGCCGTCGGCGCTGGGCTTGTTGCCGGCCGAGACGGGGCGCTCCTTGGTACCGACGGTGACCAGCTCGTCGACCGGCTCGCGGGTCACCGTGGTGGCCAGCTGCTCGCGGCCGGTCTCGACGCCGTCGGTGACGGTGACCCGGTAGGTGGTCACCTGCTCGCCCTCGACGCCCTCCTGCGTGACCTTCTCGTCGCCCTCGAAGACGTTGGGGTCCTCGGTCTGGACGGTCCGGTAGTCGATGGGCGTGGGGACGGCGACCTCGCTGACCTGCACGCGGAAGACCTGCAGCCGCATCTGCGCCAGCAGCGCCTGGTCCGGGTACATGCTGGTGCGGTCGGTCGCGCCCAGCACGACGCCCTGCTCGGCGAGCAGGTCACCGGCGGTCGTCGCGGTGGTGGTGACGGCGCGCTCCTGGCCGTCGACGACGAGGGTGACGGACTTGGGCGTGGTGATCGACAGCTCCATGCCGTCGAGCGGGAGGCGCTCGCTGCGGCTGGCGGAGACGACCAGGTCCTCGGCGCGGTAGCCGAGCTGGGCCAGCGCCTCGTCGACCGACAGCGCGGTCACGTAGACCTCGCTCTGGACGCCGTCGACGGTGAGGGTGAGCGGGCGGGCGCGGTTGAGCACCACGGTGTCACCGTCGGCGACGGGCGAGGCGGCGTCCGGCAGGACGACGTCGTGCGACTGCGTCTGCAGCCCCTCCTCCTCGAGGACCTCACCGACGGTGCCGGCGTAGGTGCGGACCTCGTGCGCCTGCCCGTCGACGGTCAGCGTCACGGACTTCTGCGCGACGAAATAGGCCGCGGAGCCGCCCACGAGTCCCAGCAGGACGAGGGCGAAGAGGACGGACTTCAGCGATCGGGGCACGACTCTTCCAGGGCTCAGGAGACCCGGGTAGAGGCGCGCGCGGGCACCACGCCGGCTGGCGGGTACCGAGCGCGACCCGGCTCGGACGGCAGACGACCGGGAGGCGTTGCTCCCGGTCGTGGTGCCCTCCGGGACGGTCCCCACCCCGGCTGGTCACGACACGGTAACGGACACGATGCGTCTGACAACGGTGCGCGACGAGTGAACCAGCGGGGCGACGAGTCGACTCGGGGACGCGCCGACACGGTCCGTGACGGCCGCGCCGCGTGGGACGCGTGTGACGGATGCGCAGCGTGAGGTCGGCGAGGTGATCAAGGCCACGGTGTAGAGGGCGGGCACCCGGCCGCGATGCCACCGGGGGCCGCCCTGCGAGGCGGTGCGAGGAGCGGGGGTCGGAGGCTCCCCGACGAGTGGCCGGGCAGAGCTCAGCGCATCAGGGGACGGCACGTGGCCGCGGTGTCGGCCGGTAGGCCGACGGTGTCACCGCCCTGCGAGGCGGTGCGAGGAGCGGGGGCCGGAGGCTCCCCGACGAGTGGCCGAGCAGAGCTCAGCGCATCAGGGGACGGCACCTGGCCCCGGTGTCACCAGGAGCCGCTCCGCGAGGCGGTGCGAGGAGTGGGGGCCGAAGGCTCCCGCGATCGAGCGCCGGGCGCGGCTCAGCGCAGGTCGGGGACGGCCGTTGGCCGCGGTGTCGGCCGGAGGCCGACAGTGTCACCGCCCTGCGAGGCGGTGCGAGGAGTGGGGGCCGGAGGCTTCCCGACGAGTGGCGGGCAGGGCTCAGCGCAGCAGGGGGACGGCACCTGGCCGCGGTGCGGTCCGGAGGACCGCGATGTCATCGATCATGCAGTCAGCGCGCGGTCGTTGACCCGGACGGGCTTGAGCCAGGTGACCAGGAAGACGGCGAGCGCGACGCCCGCGGCCAGCCCGGCGAAGCCCCCCGCGACCAGTGCCACGGGCAGCAGGTCGAAGCCCTGGGTCACGCGGTCGCCGAGGTCGATGCCCGCCGCCAGCAGCAGCGCCCCGAGCGGCAGCAGCGCCAGCACGCTGACCGCCGCGGTGACCAGGTGCGCCGTCCAGGTGCGCAGCGCCTCGTCGACCGGCACGTCGGCGCCCTCGGCGGGTAGCGGGCGGAGCTGCGCCCGCAGCAGCGCCGCCTCGGCGAGCACCCAGGCCACCAGCGGGACGGCGACGGCGACCCAGCCGACGCTGTCGGGCAGCGCGCCGCCCCGCCACATGAGGACGGCGGCGGCCAGCTCGGCGACGACGACGGCGCGCATCGACCAGAGCAGCACCATCGAGATCAGCTCGGACTGGCGCGGCCGCCGGGGCGGGGAGCTGGCCCGCCAGCGCGGTCGCGGGCGGGTCGCCTCGGCGAGGACGACGCCCAGCAGCAGACCGAGGACGAGCGCCGGCAGCCAGAGGAACACCGACGCCTCGGCGAACAGCGCGATGCTGGCGCCGATGCCGAGCAGTCCGAGCAGGAAGCCCAGCCGGCGCACGCGGCGTCCGTGCTGGGCCTGACGGGCCAGGGTGGCGAGACCCTCGGGCGTGGGTGTGGTGAACCCGACCGCCGCGGCGGCGACGGCCCGGCGGCCGGCGGCCAGGGCCCACGCACGGGCCAGCAGGACACCGGGCACCAGCACGGCGATGAAGAGCACGACGGCGATGAGGCGGCCCACGGGGCCAGTGTCCCCCCGAACGGCGCCACGTGACGTGTCGCTGTCATGACACTGCGATCCCGGCTGCCGCCGCTACTCCTCCCAGCTGCCGAAGACGCGCTCGGCGGTGGCGGTGAGGTGGGCGCACAGCTCCTCGAGCTCGACGCCGGTGACCTCGGCCAGCGCGCGCACCGTGTGCGGCACGAGCCGGGAGGCGTTGGGCCGGCCGCGGAACGGCACCGGGGTGAGGAACGGCGAGTCCGTCTCGACCAACAGTTGCTCGACCGGCGTGAGCGCGGCGGCCTCCCGCAGGTAGCCGGCGTTGCCGAAGGTCAGCGTGCCGGCGAACGACAGCACGTGGCCCCGCTCGACGCAGGCGCGGGCGAAGGACGCGTCGCCGGAGAAGCAGTGGAAGACGGTGTGCTCGGGAGCGCCCTCGTCATCGAGCACCCGCAGGATCTCCTCGTGCGCGTCGCGGTCGTGGATGACCAGCGCGACCCCGCGCTCCTTGGCGATCCGGATGTGCGCCCGGAACGACGCCTCCTGCGCCGCCCACCCGTCGGGGCCGGTGCGGTACCGGTCGAGGCCGGTCTCCCCCACCGCCCGCACCCGGGGCAGCGCTGCGAGCCGGTCGATCTCGGCCAGCGCGTCGTCGCTCGCCACTCCCGCGCCCGCCTCGTTGGGGTGCAGGGCGACGGCGGCCAGCACGTTCGGGTGCCGCGCGGCGAGCTCGGCCGACCACTGCGACGACGGCACGTCGACACCCACCTGGACCAGGCGCGGGACGCCGACGGCAGCGGCCTCCGCGATCTCGGTGTCGACGTCCTCCGGTGCCGGCGGCTCGCCTCCCTCGGGGCGGAAGCCGTTCAGCACGATGTCGAGGTGGGTGTGGCTGTCGACCGCCGGTGCCGGCAACGGCTCGGGGGACGGCGGCTTCTCCCCTCTTCGGTTGGCGCGTGACGCGGCCGACCGACTCACTCCCCGCTCCCTGCGACGGCGATTTCCGCGGAAATCGCCCTCACTCCCCGCCCTCGAGCCGGGCCAGCTCGTCGGCGACGATCGACTCGTCGAGCTTCTTGAACACCGGAGTGGGCGGCGACAGCGGCGTCCCCGGCGGCAGCGGCCGGGAGGCCCACACCGCCTGCCCGTCGTCGTAGTCGCCGGTGATGATCGGGTACGGCGAGCCGTCGTCGAGGTCGGTGACCTCCTCGATGCGCGGCGCCGGCGACCACACGCCGGTGCCGCCGAGCAGCTCGTGCACCTTCTGCGCCGAGTGCGGGAGGAACGGGGTGAGCAGCGCGTTGCAGTCGCTGACCGCCTGCAGCGCGGTGTGCAGCACGGTGTCGCGGCGGACCGGGTCCTCCTTGAGCTTCCACGGCGCCTGGTCGGACAGGTACTTGTTCGCCTCGCCCACCACGCGCATCGCCTCGGCGGCCGCGGCCTTCTGCCGGTTGCGCGACAGCAGCTCCCCGACCGGCCCGAACGCGTCGGACGTGGCCGACAGCAGCGCCCGGTCAGCGTCGGTGAGCTCGCTCGGCGTCGGGACGGCGCCGACGTTCTTCGCCGCCATCGAGACCGTGCGGTTGACCAGGTTGCCCCAGCCGGCGACCAGCTCGTCGTTGTTGCGGCGCAGGAACTCCGCCCAGGTGAAGTCGGTGTCCTGGCTCTCCGGCCCGGCCGCGGCGATGAAGTAGCGCAGCGCGTCGGCGTCGTAGCGGGCCAGGAAGTCGCGCACGTAGATGACCACCTGGCGGGAGGAGGAGAACTTGCGCCCCTCCATCGTCAGGAACTCGCTGGAGACCACCTCGATCGGCAGGTTGAGCCGGCCCAGCGAGCCCGGCGTCCCGCCCTTGTCGCCCTCGCCGTCGTAGCCGAGCAGCTGGGCGGGCCAGATCTCGGCGTGGAAGACGATGTTGTCCTTGCCCATGAAGTAGTAGGCGGACGCGTCCGGCGTCTGCCACCACTGACGCCACGCGTCGCCGTCCCCGGACCGGCGGGCCCACTCGATCGAGGCCGACAGGTAGCCGACGACGGCGTCGAACCACACGTAGATGCGCTTGTCGGGGCGGTCGCGCCAGCCGTCGAGCGGCACCGGCACGCCCCAGTCGATGTCGCGGGTGTAGCTGCGCGGCTTGAGGTCGGTGAGCAGGTTCTTGGCGAAGTTGAGGACGTTGGGCCGCCACCCCCTGCGGCTGTCCAGCCAGTCGCCCAGGGAGCGGGTGAAGGCCGGCAGATCGAGGAAGTAGTGCTCCTCCTCGACGAACTTCGGCGTCTCGCCGTTGATCCGGCTCTTCGGGTTGATCAGGTCGACCGGGTCGAGCTGGTTGCCGCAGTTGTCGCACTGGTCGCCGCGGGCGCCGTCGTAGCCGCAGATCGGGCAGGTGCCCTCGATGTAGCGGTCGGGCAGGGTGCGGCCGGTCGACGGGCTGATCGCGCCGAGCGTCGTCTTCGGGAAGACGTACCCGTTCTTCAGCAGGCCGAGGAAGATCTCCTGGCTGATCGCCGCGTGGTTGCCCGTCGTCGTCCGGGTGAACAGGTCGTAGGACAGCCCGAGCGACTGCAGGTCGCCGACGATGATCCGGTTGTTGCGGTCGGCGATCTCCCGCGGGGTCACGCCCTCGGCGTCGGCGGCGACGGTGATCGGCGTCCCGTGCTCGTCGGTGCCGCTGACCATCAGCACCCGGTCGCCCACCATGCGGTGGTAGCGGCTGAAGACGTCCGAGGGGACGCCGAAGCCGGAGACGTGGCCGATGTGCCGCGGGCCGTTGGCGTAGGGCCAGGCCACGGCGGTCAGGATGTGCCGATCACTCACGGCACGAGCCTAGGCGGCGGCGTCCACCCGGTTCAGTGCTGGCTGGTACCGGCGGTCGTCGGGGCGTCGGGAGCCGCGGCGGGCGCCGGCGTGGTGAGCGCGACGGCGACCAGCGTCAGGCCGATGACGGCGAGGGTGGCCACCCGGGTCCGCGGGCCGGCGGCGGCCGGCTCGGGACGGCGGGCCGGCGTGCGCGGGCCCTCCGCGACCCACGCCACGACCGAGGGGGCGCCGGCGAGCAGCAGCTTGCCGACCGGCAGGCCGAGGACCAGCAGCGCCAGCGCCGGCAGCGGCAGGCCCACCGGCAGCGCGTCGAACAGCGGGGTGATCAGCGCGAGCGCCATGAGCGCCCCGACGAGCGCGACCTCGGCCGTGGCGACGCCGGTGTACACCCGCCGTCCCGCCCGGTCGAGCAGCAGCATCCCGCCGCCGGCGCACAGCACGACCCAGCCGGCGAGGAGCAGGAGCACGGCCGCCACCACCGGACCCGCCGGCCGC
>NZ_NVPT01000103.1 GCF_002802985.1 Geodermatophilus chilensis
ACATGCTGAGGCTGGGAAGTGCCCTGCACGACCCAAATCGTTCTCGCGCTCCCCGCTCGCACCGGGCAGACACGCCGAGGTTGTTCAGCAGGCTCCTAGGGGCTGATCGAGGGCACCGTCCGGCGCGAGAACGCACCGGAGCCCGGCCTCGCATTCGACCCCGGCCAAGGCTGGTAGCCCGGCCCCGTCCCCGACTCCGACCAGCCCCCAGGTGAGGTAACCGATGTTCCGTCGCAAGACGACCGCGCGCGGCGACGTGCACCCGGTCGACGAGGTCCTGCCCGTGCCGCGCATGACACTGTTCGGCCTGCAGCACGTGCATGCCGGCTCCCTCGCTCGGGTCGCTGCCAGCGACGGTCAGGGCCACGGCGGTCACCGGCCGCCATCCTCCCCACAGGCGCCCTCGAAGAACGCAAGCTCGAGCTGCATGGCCCGACGGTAGGCTCGGCGCACCGCGGGCGTATCGGTCGCATGCCGGTCGAGCAGCCGCTCGAGGGTCGCGGCCAGCGCGTCGAACTCCGGCGCGGCGTAGGTGGTGACCCACTCGCCGTAGGTCTCCTGCGACCGCCCGGACAGGGCCTGACCCAGGTAGGCGTACAGCCGCATGCACGGGGTCATCGCGGCGCACGTCCGGCCGACGTCGCCGACCGAGGCGGTGGCAAGCAGGAAGTCGGTGTAGGCCAGCGTCGCCGCGACCGGCTCGACCGCCGCCAGGTCAATCCCCCACCGGGCCGCGTACGAGTCGTGCAGCCGCAACTCCTCGCGGACGCCGGCCAGCAGGTCGGCGAACGCCTCGAGCGAGGCGCGGTCCCGGCTGTGCGCGACAGCCAGCGCGTACGCGCGGGCGAACGCCTCCAGGAAGAAGGCGTCCTGCGCGACGTAACCGGCGAACCGCTCGCGCGGCAGCGTCCCGTCGGAGATGCCGGTGACGAACGAGTGCGCGAGGCAGGCCGCGGCCAGATCTGCGTTGTCGGCCCACAGCCGCGCGGCGAGCCCGGACGGCGTTGAGGTCACCGGGCGTCCACCGCCATCTCCCAGAACGCGATCTCAGCGGCGACCACCTCGAGGAACACCGCATCGGCGTCCACCGGGCCGGCGCGGTCCGCGGCCACCTCCAGGCCCGCCACGTAGTCGGCGAACACCGGCACGGTCCAGTGCTCGACGAACTCCCGGTACTCCGGCGCGCCGGGCCGTGCACCGGACCACGCGTCGAGGTACGTCCGCTCGATCGTCCACAGCGCGACCAGAGCGTTCGGCACGTCAGCCGAGTCGAGGCGCTCGAGCAGCTCCGCGTACCGCGCCGTGGCCGGCAGCGCCGGCGCCGCCAGGTCCAGGCCGCGGGCAGCCGCCTGCTGCTCGAACCAGGCCAGCTCCTCGACCAGCGCCGTCACGCCGCCGGCCAGCACCGGCTGCGCCTGGCGGGGCGCCCGGGCCAGCAGCCGGGCCTGGAAGCGGAGCAGGTCGGCGACGAAGCGCGCGTCCTGGACCAGCCAGGTGTCGAAGGCGGCCGCCGGCAGGGTTCCGTCCCGGACGGCGTCCAGGAACGGGTGGCACACGGCACGGCACCACTCGGCGGCGTGGCGCTGCAGCAGCTCGGCGACCGGCACGGCGGCGACTCTACGAGGTGGCTAGGGTGGGATTCGACACGGCCGGAGCCGTGTGCGGGAGCTCGGGGCAACCGGGCTGAGAGGGCGGCTGAGCGCGCCGCCGACCGCTCGAACCTGACCGGGTAATGCCGGCGTAGGGAGCGATCGTGAGCACGTCGGGCAGCATGCGCACAGCCGGCCCCACCCCAGATGCGCCACTGACCCTCACCGAACCACCGCCGCGGACCCTCGGCTTGCGCGACTCCCTGGGCCTGTGGGGCAACCTCGGCATCAGCCTGCTGCTGCCGGTGGCCGCCGTCTTCGTCGTCCTTCCGGGGCGGCCGTTGTCGGAGACCCTCGGCGCGATCGTCCTGGGTGCGCTCATCGGGGCGGTGCTCCTGGGCCTGGCCGCGGCCGCGGGCGCGCGCGAGAGCGTCCCGGGCATGGTGCTGCTCCGTGGCCTGCTGGGACGGCGCACCTCCTACGCGCCCACCGTCCTCAACCTGGTGCAGTGCGTCGGCTGGGCCACCTTCGAAATCGTCGTCATCGCCGAGGCCGCCTCCCGGGCGCTGGACGCGCCGCGCTGGCCCTTCGTGCTGGCCGCCGGCATCCTGGCCACCGCGATGGCCCTGCGCCCGCTGGGCGTGGTGCGGGTGCTGGCCCGCTACGCGGTCTGGGCCGCGCTGGCCGCCATCGTGTACCTCTACGTCCAGGTGCTGGCCGAGCCGCTGCCGCCGCTGGAGGGCGGTGGCGCGACGTCCTTCTGGACGGCGACGGACATCGTCATCGCGCTGCCCGTGTCGTGGTTCCCGCTGGCCGCCGACTACACCCGGCACGTGCGCACCGGCCGGGCGGCCTTCGTCGGCTCGTCGGTGGGCTACGGCCTGGCGACCGTCGTGATGTTCACGCTGGGTGTGCTGGCCCTGGCGGCCTACGGCAGCGCGGGCCTGGACGTCGTCGACGCGCTGCTGGCCGTGCCGCTCGGCGTGATCGCCGTGCTGGTGCTGATCACGGTCGAGCTCGACGAGGCCTTCGCCCACGTCTACTCGACGGCGATCTCCGCGCAGAACCTGGTCGCCCGGCTCGACCGGCGGCTGCTGGCCGTGGGGGTCGGGACGGCGGCGACCCTGCTGGCGCTCTTCTTCGACATCGCCGCCTACGAGCCGTTCCTCTTCCTCATCGGTGCGGTCTTCGTCCCGCTGGTCGGGGTGCTGCTGGTGGCCTACTGGTCGACGCCGCGCGGGCAGTGGGACACCTCGGACCGCGCACCGGCACGGCCGCTGCTCCTGCTGCCGTGGATCGCCGGGTTCCTCGCCTACCAGCTGACCCTGCCGACCTATTTCACCGGACCGGGCCAGAGCTGGACCGTCTGGTGGACCGCCCGGCAGGCCGACCTCGGCATCGACCCGGGCAACGGCTGGTCGGCCTCGCTGGTCAGCCTCGCCGTCGCGACCGCGCTCACCGCGCTGATCGTGCTGCCGGGCCGGCGCCGGCGGCGCCGCAGCGGAGTGGTCGCGTGAACCGGCCGCCCCTGGGACCGCTGCACGTCCTCACCGACGCGGGCGGCGGCCCCCAGGCGCTGGCGGCGGTGGCCGCGGCGGTGGCAGCGGGCGCGCCGGTCGTCCAGGTGCGCGCAAAGGACTGCACCGACCGGGTGCTCTAACGAGTTCGCCGGCCAGGTGGTGGACATCTGCCGGCCGGCCGGGGCCACCTGCCTGGTCAACGACCGGGTGGACGTGGCGCTCGCCGTCGGCGCCGCGGGCACCCACCTCGGCGCGGACGACCTGCCGGTCGCGGCCGCCCGCCGGGTGGCCGGCCCCGGCCACCTGATCGGCGGCACGGCCCGCGACCCCGAGCTGGCCCGCCGGCTGGTGGCCGAGTGCGCCGACTACCTGGGCGTCGGGCCGGCGTATCCGACCACCACCAAGACCAGTCTGCCCGATGCCCTCGGCCCCGCCCGGATCGGGGCGGTGGCCGCGGGGGTGGCGGTACCGGTTATCGCCATCGGCGGGATCACCGCCGAGCGGGTGCCCGAGCTGCTCGCCGCCGGTGCCGCGGGAGTCGCCGTGGTGGGCGCCGTCTCGGGCGCGGCCGACCCGGCGGCGGCGACCCGGCAGCTGCTCCGCGCCCTGGCCGGCGACGTCCGATGACCGACGTCGCGGTCGCCGGCGGCGGGCTGATCGGGCTCTCCGTCGCCTGGCGGGCGGCGCAGCGCGGCCTGTCGGTCACCGTGGTGGACGACGCCCCCGGCAGCGGGGCCTCGTCCGCGGCGGCCGGGATGCTCGCCTCGGTCACCGAGGTCTCCTACGGCGAGGAGGCGCTGCTGCGGCTGTGCCTGGCCTAGCTGGAGCGCTACCCCGCCTTCGTCGCCGAGGTGGAGCGGGCCGGCGGCGTCCCCGTGGAGCTGCGCACCGTTGGCACCCTGGTGGTCGGCTTTCGACGAGGACGACATGCGCGCGCTCGATGCGCTGCACCGCTACCAGCAGGAGCTCGGCCTCTCCGTCGAGCGGCTCACGCCTCGGGAGACCCGCCGCCGCGAGCCCTCGCTGACCCCGCGGGTGCGCGGCGGGCTGGCCGTCTCCGGCGACCACTCGGTCGACGGCCGCGGCCTGCACGCTGCGCTCTCCGCTGCGGCCGCGACCGCCGGGGTGCGGTTCGTGCGCGAGCGGATCGGCGACGTGGAAGTGAGCGGCGGCCGGGCCGCCGGCCTGCGGACGGCGGGCGGCACGCTGGTGCCTGCGGACGTCGTCGTGCTGGCGATGGGCGCCTGGAGTGCGACGCTGCCGTCGGTCGGCGCCCTGCCGGTGCGCCCGGTGAAGGGTCAGATCCTGCGGATGGCCGGGGCTGCCGACCTGCTCGAGGGCACGGTCCGGGCCCTGGTCCGGGGCCGGCACGTCTACATGGTGCCCCACGCCGGTGACGGCCTGATCGTGGGCGCCACCGTCGAGGACCGCGGGTTCGATGCGGCGGTCACCGCCGGCGGCGTGCACGACCTGCTGCACGACGCGATCGAGGTCGTGCCCGGCGTAACCGATCGAACGCCTCAACCGCACCCTGGTCACCGAGTGGGCCTACCGCCAGGTATTCACCAGCAACGACGAGCGCGCCGCCGCCCTTGCCCCCTGGATCGAGCACTACAACACTCAACGCCGCCAGAGCGCACTCGGCGGGCTACCACCGATCAGCCGCCTGGCACCAACCTGATGACCGGGTACACCCAGAGGTCGGCCAACCACACCTTCGCGCCCGAGTTCAACGCGTTGAGGGCCATCTTCGGGTCGGCTGGGCCGGTGATCTCCAGCCGCCGGTCGGTGAGATCGGCCGGGCCCGGCGCGACCGTCCACTCGGAGCGCGCGCGAGACGGCGTTGCAGCTCTCCCACGAAGGCCAGCGCCTCGCCGGTGAGCATCTCCGCGCCACGCTCCACCGGCTTTTCTGTCAGGCGGACATCAGTCATGGCTCCCACCTCGTCTTTTCTGCAGGTAGCGGGTGGAGGACCACCGGGGTCGGGTTGCGGGATGGCCGGGCACCGGCGTGGTGGTCGTGGCGGGCGCACCGCCGCGGCGGGGGGGCGCAGGACCCGGCGGCAGCCGTCGGCCGGCTCCCGCACCGTTCCGCTCGGGGACGGCGGCCGCGGTGGCCAGTCCGGGTCGCAGCCCATGCCCGTCACCGGCTGCCTTCGGCACCGGAGGAAATCGGATCGCCGAGCCGGTGCACGCGCAGGGTGTTCGTCGACCCTGGAGTGCCGGGCGGGCTGCCGGCGGCGACCACCACGGGCTCCCCCGGCTGCATGTGCCGCAACTCCAGCATGGCACTGTCCACCTGCCGGACCATGGCGTCGGTGTGGTCGACCGCCGGGACGAGGAAAGTCTCGACGCCCCAGACGAGGGCCAGTTGACGGCGGACCTCGGGAATCGGGGTGAAGGCCAGCAGTGGGATCGGCGAACGGTGGCGGGCGAGCCGGCGCGCGGTGTCCCCGCTCTGCGTGAAGGCGGCCAACGCCCCCGCGCCGGTCGTTTGCCCCAGGTCGACCGCAGACCGTGCGATGGCGCTTCCGAACGAGGCGGGGCTGCGCTCGAGCGACGGAATCCTCTCCAGCTCCTCCTCCGCCGCCGCGATGATCCGCGACATCGTGGCAACAGCGTCGACCGGGAACCGGCCGACGCTGGTCTCCGCCGAGAGCATGAGTGCGTCCGCGCCGTCATGCACGGCGTTGGCCACGTCGCTGGCCTCGGCGCGGGTCGGCCGCGACGCGTCGACCATCGACTCGAGCATCTGGGTCGCCACGATGACCGGCTTGGCCAGCTCGCGCGCCACCTGGACCGCCCGCTTCTGCACGAGCGGGACCCGCTCCAGCGGCATCTCCACCCCTAGATCACCCCGCGCGACCATCAGCCCGTCGAAGGCCTCCACGATCGAGTCCAGCGCCGCGACCGCCTGCGGCTTTTCGATCTTCGCCAGGACGGGCCGGCGGATGCCCACCTCGTCCATGACCCGGTGCACGTGGCCCACGTCCTCGGGCGATCGCACGAAGGAGAGCGCCACCAGGTCCGCACCCAGGGTCAGCCCGAAGCGCAGATCGGCTTCGTCCTTATCGCTGAGCGCCGGGACGCCGACGCCCCCGGTGGGTAGCGAGAGCCCCTTCGAGTCCGAGACCGTCCCTCCCTCGATCACCTCGAGGCGCACGTCCGGTCCCTGTACCGCCACCACACGCAGGGCCACCCGGCCGTCGTCGATCAGCACCGGGTCACCGGGCGCGACGTCGGACGCCAGGCCGGCGTAGGTGGTCGACACCCGGTCGTGGTCCCCCGCGCCCAGCTGGGTGGTGATCGTTACCGTCTCACCGGTCGCCCAGAGCACCGGGCCGTCCGCGAACCGGCCCAGCCGGATCTTGGGACCCTGCAGGTCGACGAGGACGGCCACGCCCCGGCCGGTCTGCTCGGCGGCCTGCCGGACCCAGCGGTAGGACTGGGCGTGGTCCTCGTGGGAGCCGTGGGAGAAGTTGAGCCGGGCGACGTCCATGCCGGCCTCGACCAGGGACCGGATGCGCTCGTAGGAGTGCGTGGCTGGCCCCAGGGTGCTGACGATCTTCGCTCTCCTGGCTACCGCGCCGGTCGACCAGGACGGCGGGCCACCGGAGTGCTGGCCCACCGTTGTGGGTGCCGCCGTGGCAGGTGACGACCGGGTCATGGCAGGCCTGAGAGTCCGGCGCAGCTCGGCCACGTGCCCGATCGCCTGGACGTCGTACATCGCTGTCTCCACCTGGCCCTCCTCGTCAAGGACGAAGGTGGACCGGATGACACCGGTCACCGTCCTGCCGTTGACGCGCTTCTCCCCCCAGACGCCGTAGGCCTCGCACACGGCGTGGTCGCCGTCGGCCAGGAGGGGGTAGGTCAACCCCTCCTGCTCGCGGAACTGCGCGAGCTTCTGCTGCTCATCCGGGGAGACGCCGAGCACGGTGTACCCGGCGCCGCGCAGCGAGGCGAGGTTGTCGCGGAAGTCGCAGGCCTCCTTGGTGCAGCCCGGTGTCATGGCGGCCGGATAGAAGTAGAGGACGACCTTCCCGCCGCGCAGTCTCTTCAGCGACACCTCGTCGCCGTCCGGGGTGGGCAAGGTGAAATTAGGGGCCGGATCACCCGGCTGGAGCCGTTTCGACATCGTTCTCTCCTAGATCCTCTCGTGGTGGCTGATCAGCACACCGGGTTCAGACCGCCTCGACCCGCGGGTACTCCGGCCGCCACATCGCGGCGTGCACCTGCTGGACCGGATCGTGCAGCTCCACCTGGGCCAGGCCCTCGGATGCCGCGGCCTTGGCCACCGCGATCCCGACCGCAGCTGACACCGGCCGCAGGTCGTCCACCGGGGGTAGCAGCGCCGACCCCGTGGTGCCCGCGTCGGAGAGCTCGGCGACCGCGGCCGCTGCTGCGGTCAGCATGCCGGCGCTGATCCGCCGCGCCTTCACCACCGAGACCCCCAGCCCCAGGCCGGGGAAGATCAGGGCATTGTTCGCCTGCGCGACGACGTGGGTCCGTCCGTCGTGGTCCACCGGCGGGAACGGGCTGCCGGTGGCCACCAACGCGCGGCCGTCGGTCCAGCGGATCAGGTCGTCCGGGAGCGCCTCGCACCGGGACGTGGGGTTGGACAACGGCAGGATGACCGGTCGCTCGGTGGAGGCCGCCATTGTCCGCACGATCGGCTCGCTGAAGGCGCCCGGCTGGGTCGAGGTGCCGATGAGGACCGTCGGCTGGGCCCGGACCACGACCTCGGCGAGCCCGATGGATCCGCTCGGTCCGGCCCAGTCGGCCGTCTCGCCGGCGGGACGGGCGTACGGCACCTGGAAGTCGCGCAGCTCGGAGGCACGTTCCTCGGTCAGGAGCCCGCGGCTGCCCAGCGCCCAGAACCGCTGCATCGCCTCCTCGCGAGACAACCCCTCCCGGACCATGGCGTCGCGGAGCATGTCGGCGATCCCGATCCCCGCCGTCCCGGCGCCGTAGACGACCACCCGCTGGTCACGCAGCCGCGCGCCGGTGGAGCGCAGCGCGGCGAAGACGGCCGCGAGCACGACCGCCGCGGTGCCCTCCATGTCGTCGTTGAAGGTGCAGCAGGTCTGGTTGTACCGCTCGAGGATCCGTCGGGCGTTGCTCGCACCGAAGTCCTCCCAGTGCAGTAAGGCGTTGGGGAACAGTTTGGTGGTCGCGGCCACGAAGGCGTCGATGAAGTCGTCGTAGCGCTGGCCGCGCACCCGTGAGTGCCGCCTACCGAGGTACATCTCGTCGTTGAGCAGGCGGAGGTTGTCGGTGCCGACGTCGAGCACGACGGGGAGGACCCGCCGGGGGTGGATGCCCCCGGCCGCGGTGTAGACGGTCAGCTTGCCGATGGAGATCTGGATGCCGCCGACACCCTGGTCGCCGATCCCCAGAATGCCCTCGGAGTCACTGGCGACGATGAGGTCGCAGTCGTCGGGCCCGAGACCGTAGTCCCGCAGCGCCCGCTCGATGTCCTCCGGCTCGTCGACGGACAGGAAGACTCCCCGCGGCCGGTTGTAGTCGTGGCTGAAGCGCTCGATGACCTCCCCGATGGTCGGCGTGTAGACGACCGGGAGCATCTCCTCCAGGTACTCGCTGAGCAGCCGGTAGAACAGCACCTCGTTCCGGTCCCGCAGGCTGGCCAGGTAGACGTGCTTGGCCAGCGCGCTGGGCTGGCCGCGGTACTGCTCGTACGTGCGGCGCACCTGGCCCTCCATCGACGAGACCGCGCTCGGCAGCAGCCCCACCAGGTCCAGCGCCTCCCGCTCGTCCGTGGTGAAGGCGGTACCGCGGTTGAGCATCGGGTTGCGCAGCACGTCGTTGCCTCGGGCGCGGATGCGCGCGATCAGGCTGTCGGGCGCACCGACCAGCTCGTAGGGCCGTTGGTACATGCGGTCGCTCCTCGATGTCATGGTTCCGCCGGTGGCTGGTCAGGGCTGCAGCTGCGTCCGGCCGCGGGACCGCGACACCGGACCTCGAGCCGTCCCCTGCACCTCTCGTGCCACGTGGTCCGGCTACTGCTTCTTTCTGGGCAGGTACAGGTCGGTGATGGTTCCTTCGAAGGCCTCGGCCGACATGCCCACGGTCTCCGACAGCGTCGGGTGTGGGTGGATGGTCATCCCGATGTCGCCTGCGTCGGCGCTCATCTCGATGGCCAGCGCGGCCTCCGCGATCAGTTCGCCGGCGTTGGGCCCGACCATGCCGGCGCCGATGAGTCGATGGGTGGCCTCGTCGAAGACGAGTTTCGTCATGCCCTCGTCCCGCCCGAGGGAGAGCGCCCGCCCGCTGGCCGCCCAGGGGAAGACGCCGGTGCCATACGTCAGCCCGGCCGCCTTAGCGTCGTTCTCGGTTGCACCGACCCACGCCACCTCGGGATCGGTGTAGGCAACTGACGGGAGGACCCGCGCGTCGAAGTGGCTGGGCTGCCCGGCCGCGGCCTCGGCGGCCACCTTGCCCTCGTGGGTCGCCTTGTGCGCGAGCATGGGCTGGCCCACGACGTCGCCGATGGCGAAGATGTGCGGGACGTTGGTGCGCAACTGCTTGTCCACCGGGATGAACCCGCGGTCGTCGACGATTACCCCCGCGGCGTCGGCGCCGATGAGCTTGCTGTTGGGCTTGCGCCCCACGGCGACCAGGACCTTGTCGAATACGTCCTGGGCGGGCACGCCGGCGCCGTCGAAGGTCACCCGCAGCCCGTCATCGGCGGCCTCGACCCGGGTCACCTCGGTCGAGAGGTGGACATTCTCGTAGTGCTTGCGGATGTGTTTGGCGAGCGGGGCCACGACGTCCTGGTCGGCGCCGGGAATGATCTGGTCCATCAGCTCGACGACGGTGATCTGCGAGCCGAGCGCGGAGTAGACCGTCGCCATCTCCAGCCCGATGATCCCGCCACCGAGCACCAGCAGGCGCCTGGGCACGTCGGTCAGCGCCAGCGCTCCCTCCGAGTCGATGACCCGGGGGTCCTCGTGGGGCACGAAGGGCAGGGTCACAGGCTCTGAGCCACAGGCAATGATCGCGGTGTCGAAGCCCACCAGCGTCGTGGATCCGTCGGCTCCGGCCACCTCCAGCTGGGTCGGCGAGACGAACCGCCCCATACCCTGGACTGTCGTGACCCCGCGCTTCCGCGCCAACCCGCCCAGGCCGCCGGTGAGCCGCCGGACGACGCCGTCCTTCCAGGTACGCAGGCCGTCGAGGTCGATGCTCGGCGACCCGAACCGGATCCCGTGCTCGCTCATCTCCCGCGCCTCGGCGATCACCTTCGAGGCGTGCAGCAGCGCCTTGGAGGGGATGCACCCGATGTTCAGGCACACCCCACCCAACGCCGCCCGTGCGTCGACGACCACGACCCGCTTGCCGAGGTCCGCGGCGCGGAACGCGGCGGTGTACCCGCCGGGTCCCGCGCCCAGGACCAGCACCTCGGCGTGCAGGTCGCTCTCCCGGTCCGTGACCGGCCGCGGGACCGGAGGCCTGCCGGATGCCGACCGCCCCTGCTGCGTCGGTCCCTGCTGCGGCGACGCATACACCCCCGCCGGCGAGCCGTAGCCCGCCTGGTCGGCGGCAGGCGTCATCGCCTCCTCGGCCTCCGGGGGCAGCCCGGCCGACTGTGGTTCAGCCTGGCCGCCGGATAGGCGGATCACGAGATCGCCGGTGCTGACGGTGTCCCCGACGGAGACCAGCACCTCCTCCACCGTGCCGGCGGAGGGGGCGGGGATGTCCATCGTCGCCTTGTCCGACTCGAGGGTGAGGACGGGGTCCTCGGCGGCGACCTCGTCGCCGGGCGCGACGTGCACCTCGACGACGGGGACCTCGGTGAAGGTGCCGAGGTCGGGGATGCGCATGTCCACGGAGAGCTCCAGGGCTACGGGAGAGGGCGGAGGGCGAGAGGCCGGCGCGGAGTGCTACAGCACCAGCCGGCGCACGTCCTCCAGCAGGTGACCGAGGTGCCGGGCGAAGCGGGCGGCGAGCGCACCGTCGATGACCCGGTGGTCGTAGGAGAGCGACAGCGGCAGCACCAGCCGAGGCACGAACGTCGCGCCGTCCCACACCGGGGCCGTCCTCGACCGGACGACGCCCAGGATGGCCACTTCAGGGGCGTTGACCACGGGGGTGAACGACGTTCCGCCGATGCCGCCGAGGCTGGAGATGGTGAAGCAGCCGCCCTGCAGGTCGGGAGCGGTCAGCTTGCCGTCCCGGGCCCGCGCGGACACCTCGCCGAGCTCGCGGCTGAGCTCCCGGACCCCCTTGCGGTCGACGTCGCGGATGACCGGGACAACGAGGCCGTCTGGGGTGTCGACGGCGACCCCGATGTGGAAGTAGCGCTTGAGGACCAGGGCGTCCTTCTCCGGCGCCAGGCTGCTGTTGAAGCGCGGGAACTCGCGCAGCGCCGACACCGAGGCCTTGAGCAGGAAGGACAGCAGGGTGACGCGGTACCCCTCGGCTCGGGCCTCGGTGTCGAGCTCCCTGCGGTAGGCGTCGAGCTCGGTGATGTCCGCCTCGTCGTCGTGGGTGACGTGCGGGACGTTCAGCCAAGAACGGTGCAGGTGCGGCCCGGACACCCGCTGGATGCGCGTGAGCGCCTGGATCTCGACCGGCCCGAACCTCGAGAAGTCCTGCGGTGGGATCTCCGGGATGCCGGCACCCGCCGCCGGGGCTGCAGCGGCCTGCTCTGGACCGTGGACCTCGCGGAGTAGGTCCTCCTTGGTGATCCGGCCCTTGGGCCCTGAGCCGGTCACCTCGGTCAGGTCGATGCCGAGCTCCCGGGCCAACCGGCGCACGCTCGGCCCGGCGTGCACGCCGGTGAAGTCGGGCGGTGCCGCTGTCGCGCTCACCGGCGGCCCACCGGGTGCGGACGGCAGGGACGCCGCCTCGGCGGAGCGGCGGGCCGGTTCGGCGGCCGCCGCCGTCGGCGCGGGAGCCGCCTCGGTGGCCGGCTCGACCTGGTCGACGGTCGAGGAGGCGAGCTGCTCGACCGGTGCAGCGCCGTCGGACCGGTCGAGCAGCAGGATCGGCGACCCGACGTTGACCCGGTCGCCGACGGAGATCCGCAGCTCCCGGACGGTTCCGGCCTCGGGCGCGGGCACCTCCATCGTCGCCTTGTCCGACTCCAGCGTCACTAGAGGGTCCTCGGCCGCGACCGTGTCACCGGGCCGCACGTGGATCTCGATGACCGGGATGTCGGAGAAGTCACCGAGGTCGGGAACCGTCACTTCGGCGGGTGAGGTCATGTCAGGCCTTCCGGACGAGGGATGCGGTCAGACGGTCCACGGCGGCGGCGCCTCCGGGTCTATGCCGTAGCGGCCGATCGCGTCGGCCACCGTCCCCGCCGGGACGGCGCCCTCGGCGGCGAGCGACGCCAGCGCCGCCACCACCACCGCGTAGCGGTCGACCTCGAAGAACCGGCGCAGGTTGCGGCGGTAGTCCGAGCGCCCGTAGCCGTCGGTGCCCAGCACCCGGTAGCTGCCCGGCACGAACGGCCGGATCTGGTCGGCGAAGGTCCGCATGTAGTCGCTGGCGGCGATCACGGGACCGCGCCGGTCGGCCAGGCACTGCTCCACCCAGCTGCGGCGCGGTTGCTCGGCCGGATGGAGCATGTTCCACCGCTCGACCTCGAGCCCGTCGCGCCGCAGCTCGGTGAGGCTGGGCGCGCTCCACACGTCGGCCTCGACGCCGAAGTCGGCCGCGAGCAGGTCCGCGCCGGCCAGCACCTCGCGCAGGATCGTGCCGCTGCCCAGCAGCTGCACGCGCGGCGGCGCGGCCTTGCGGCGGGACGGCTCGGCCGGCCCCTCCCGCAGCAGGTACAGCCCCCGGAGGATGCCCTCCTCGGCGCCCTCGGGCATCCCGGGATGCTCGTAGTTCTCGTTCATCAGGGTGACGTAGTAGAAGACGTCCTCCTGCTCGGCGTACATCCGGCGCAGACCGTCCTGGACGATCACCGCGACCTCGTGGGCGTAGGTCGGGTCGTAGGAGACGCAGTTGGGGATCGCCGAGGACAGCAGGTGGCTGTGGCCGTCCTCGTGCTGCAGGCCCTCACCGTTGAGGGTGGTCCGCCCGGCGGTGGCACCGAGCAGGAAGCCGCGGGCCCGGGAGTCACCGGCCGCCCAGGCCAGGTCCATCACCCGCTGGAACCCGAACATCGAGTAGAAGATGTAGAAGGGGATCATCGGGGTGTCGCTGAGGCTGTACGCCGTCGCCGCCGCGATCCACGACGACATCGCCCCGGCCTCGTTGATGCCCTCCTGCAGCATCTGACCGTCCGGGGCTTCCCGGTAGTACATGAGCTGGTCGGCGTCCTCGGGCTGGTACAGCTGCCCGACCTGGCTGAAGATGCCGAACTGGCGGAACATCCCCTCCATCCCAAAGGTGCGCGACTCATCGGGCACGATCGGCACCACCCGCTCGCCGATGGACTTGTTCCGCAGCAGCGTGTTGAGGATTCGGACGAAGGCCATGGTGGTGGAGATCTCCCGGCCCTGGACCGGCGCGAGCTGGCCTCCGAAGGCGGAGAGGTCCGGCACCTGCAGGCTCTCGCTGGACCGGCGCCGGCGGACCGGCATCGGCCCGCCTAGCGCTGCCCGGCGCTCGCGGAGGTAGCGCATCTCTGCGCTGTCCTCCGGGAAGCGTAGGAACGGCACCTGCTCGAGCTGCTCGTCGGGAACCGGGATGTCGAACCGATCCCGGAACCGCGCCAGCGCGGCGCCGGCCACCTTCTTCTGCTGGTGGGTGATGTTCTGCCCCTCGCCGGCCTCGCCCATGCCGTAGCCCTTGACCGTCTTGGCCAGGATCACGGTCGGCTGCCCTACGGTCCTCACCGCGGCGCTGTAGGCCGCGTAGACCTTGCTCGGGTCGTGCCCCGCGCGGGTGAGCGCCCAGATCTCGTCGTCGCTCATGCCGGCGACCAGTTCGAGCAACTCGGGGTACTTGCCGAAGAAGTGCTCCCGCACATAGGCGCCGTTCTTGGACTTGAAGTCCTGGTACTCGCCGTCGACGCACTCCTCCATCCGCTTGAGCAGCAGACCGGAGGTGTCCCGGGCGATCAGCGGGTCCCAACTGCTGCCCCAGATCGCCTTGATGACGTTCCAGCCCGCCCCGCGGAAGACCCCCTCCAGCTCCTGGATGATCTTGCCGTTGCCGCGGACCGGCCCGTCGAGGCGTTGCAGGTTGCAGTTGACGACGAAGACGAGGTTGTCAAGCTTCTCCCGCGCTGCCAGTGCGATCGCGCCCAGCGACTCGGGCTCGTCGGTCTCGCCGTCGCCGAGGAAGGCCCACACCCTGCGCCCGCTGGTGTCGGCCAGCCCGCGGCAGTGCAAATACTTCAGGAACCGCGCCTGGTAGATCGCCATGATGGGGCCCAGGCCCATCGACACGGTGGGCAACTGCCAATAATCCGGCATCAGCCAGGGGTGCGGATAGGACGACAGCCCTCCGCTGCCGACCTCCTGGCGGAACCTCAGCAGCTGTTCCTCGGTGAGGCGCCCCTCGAGATAGGAGCGAGCGTAGATGCCGGGCGAGGAGTGCCCCTGGATGAACAGCAGGTCGCCGCCGTGTGTGTCGGTCGGCGCGTGGAAGAAGTGCTGGAAGCCGACGTCGTACAGCGTCGCGGCGGATTGGAAGCTGGCGATGTGGCCACCGAGCTCGGACGACTCCTTATTGGCCCGCAGGACGATGGCCATGGCGTTCCAGCGGATGAAGGAGCGGATGCGGTGCTCGACGGCACGGTCGCCAGGGTGCCGGTCCTCCTTGTCCACCGGGACCGTGTTGAGGTACGGCGTGGTCGCGTTGTAGGGCACCGGCGCGCCCTTGCGGCGGGCCTCGGCGACGACCTCGTCCAGCAAGTGGAACGCGCGTTCCGCCCCCTCGAACGCCAGCACCGAGTCCAGCGCGTCGATCCATTCTTGCGTCTCGCCCGGATCCAGGTCATCGAGCACGGAGAGCCTCCATGGTGTGAGCTAGCTCAGCTCGGTGGTGGGGTGACAGTGCCGGACCGGTGGGACGACGGGGCGGCCCCGGACGAGCCCGCTCCGCCGTCCCCCGGTCAGTGCGCCGCGTCCGAGCCGCGACGCCCGGGCGGGGTCGGGGTCGGGTGGTCGGTATCGACCGCGAAGGAGTTCGCGGTGTCGCCGGCGGCCGGCGAGCGGGGCACCAGGGGGACCCACTCCGCGTCCTGCAGCTCGCCCGGTGACGGGTAGCCCTCGACCGCGGTTCCCTCGACCGACACCTCCGGCGGGTAATTGCCCTTGAAGAAGGCCGTGTCGACGACGACGCCCCGCACCACGCCCGGCGCACCGAGGCGGACGATGGCGTAGTCGAACCCGGGCTCGCGCCGCCGGCGGGTCTCCCACCCGTCGTAGACCTGGCCCTTGTGCCCGAAGGTGTACGTGGAATACGAGGGCGCCTCCGGCTTGATCAGGTTCTCCCGCTCGGCGAAGAGCTCGTCGTTGGCATAGACGACGCTGCTGCCCAGGCTCCGCGAGGCCAGGTCCGGCAGGCGGGTGAAGTCCTGTCCCGGCGCCGCGCCGGCTTCGGAGCCCACCACCTTGACGCCGGGCTGCTCGGCGTCCCGCTGCCCGGTGGGCTGGTCCTGTACATGGCTGGTCATCGTCACGCTTCTCCTCGGGTCAACAGGTGGCCCCGCGGTTCGTCGCCGCCCGTCTCCTGGCCGCGCAGCCAGGTGCTGCGGACGACTCCGTCGAGCCGCCGGCCCGCGTACGGGGAGGATCGTGGTGACGCCGCCGGCGGCAGCCGCCCGCGTCGCCGACGCGAACCCCTCGCACTCAGTGCGGCCGGGTTCGTTCACGTGCACGTGGGCGTCGACCAGCCCGGGGAGCAGGACGACGTCCTCCCGAGGTCGACGACCCGTCGGCCCTCCAGGCGAGAGTCCAGCGGCTCCACGGCGGCGATGCGACCGTCGATGACGCCGACGCAGCCGGGTTCCTCGCGCCCGGACGTCAGAAGACGGTGAGCGCGCAGGACCATGTCGTACTGGGCCACAACGCCTCCTGCTCAGAGAGAACTGATGGTCCGGGGGCCGCTCGCGTGGCAGGCGCGAGTTTCGAGGGCTCGGCGCACCCCGCCGTGCCGCGGTTCTGCCGGGCGGGTCGAATCGACCCGTCCGTTGGCGGAGAACACTAGGAGCGCAAATGTGATCGGGTCAACACGCGCTCAACGGATATACCAAATACTTCCCCGACCCAAAGAATGCGGTCCCACAGTCCTTCCAGTGGGTATTCGATATATCTTCCTGTGGCCCCGGACCGGTGAGGCCAACCGCTTGACCGGGCCCGTCAACGGCACTTACGGTTCCGGCAGCAACTCATCGCACGGGCTCACCTTCGCGGCGACCCCGCTTGTGACGCCATTCTGGTCCTGCCGGACCTGCCGTGCATGTACTTTCGACCCGATCAACTCCACGGAAGATAGTGATGGTCGCTCGCACCCTTCAGTACGAGGTCAACTGCTCCATCCTGTTCACCGAGCTGCCCCTGCTGCAGCGCCCGGCGGCCGCGAAGCAGGCCGGGTTCGACGCCGTCGAGTTCTGGTGGCCCTTCCCGGTCGCTGTGCCCTCCGACGCCGATGTCGACGCCTTCCTCCGGGCTGTCCGCGACGCCGGCGTGCAGCTGGCCGGGCTGAACTTCTTCGCCGGCGACATGCCTTCGGGGGACCGGGGGCTGGTGTCCTGGCCCGCGCGCTCGCAGGAATTCCGGGACAACGTCGACGTGACCGTCGGGATCGGCGAGCAGCTCGGCTGCCGCGCCTTCAACGCGCTCTACGGCAACCGGGTCGACGACGCCGGGCCGGACGAGCAGGACACCCTGGCGGTGGAGAACCTTGCCCTCGCCGGCCGCGCCGCGAGCCGGATCGGGGGCACGGTGCTGGTCGAGCCGGTGAGCGGCGCACCTCGGTACCCGTTGCGCACTGCTGCCGACGCCATCGGGGTGATCGACCGCGTGGCCGAGGAGAGCGAGGTGACGAACCTGGGCTTCCTGTGCGACCTGTACCACCTGGCGGTCAACGGTGACGACCTCGACCGGGTCATCGAGACCTACGGCCGGCGGGTCGCGCATGTACAGATCGCCGACGCCCCCGGCCGGAACGAACCCGGGACCGGCGAACTCAACCTGCACCGCTACCTCGGCCAGCTGACGGCCGCCGGTTACGATGGCTGGGTCGGGCTGGAGTACAAGCCCAGCGGTGCCTCGGCCGACAGCTTCGGCTGGCTGAGCCGTTCCGCCGCCTGAAGAAGGGCCTCCTGCCTCCCACCGGAGAAGGACCCCGTCCTCGCCACCCCCGCACGCTCAGGGCGGGGCCCGGGACGGGGCCGCCGGGACCTGGCAGGAAAGCCGCACCCCACGACCGCTCACACCCCGACAGGAAGGAAGTGTTCCTATGACAACGGTCGCCTTCATCGGCCTCGGCATCATGGGTGGCCCGATGGCCGGCAACCTGGTCAAGGCCGGCTTCGACGTCATCGGCTACAACCTGAGCCCGGAGCCGATCCAACGGCTCGTCGACCAAGGTGGGCGCGGAGCAGGCAGCCTGGCCGAGGCCGTGCGGGACGCCGACGTCGTCGTGACGATGGTTCCCGACTCGCCGGACGTCGAGGCGGTCACCATCGGCGAGGACGGGTTCTACGGGGTCGTCAAGCCCGGCACCCTGCACGTTGACATGAGCTCGATCCGTCCCGACGTCGCCAAGAAGGTGGCCGAGGCGGGCCACGACCGAGGTGTGCGCGTCCTCGACGCCCCGGTCAGCGGCGGCGAGCAGGGCGCGATCGACGCCACCCTCTCCATCATGGTCGGCGGCAGCCCGGAGGACTTCGCCGACGGTCGGCCCGTTCTCGAGGCGGTCGGCAAGACCGTGGTGCACGTCGGCCCGGCCGGCTCCGGCCAGACGGTCAAGGCGGCCAACCAGCTCATCGTCGCCGGCACCATCGAGCTGGTCGCCGAGGCCATCGTCTTCCTCGAGGCCTACGGCGTCGACACCGAGGCCGCGGTCAAGGTCCTCGCCGGCGGGCTGGCCGGCAACGCGATCCTCGACCGCAAGGCCGCAGCGATGCTGCGCCGCGACTTCACGCCCGGCTTCCGCATCGAGCTGCACCACAAGGACCTGGGCATCGTCACCTCCGCCGCGCGCGAGGCCGGCGTGGTCATCCCGCTGGGGGCGGTCGTCGCCCAGCTCGTCGCCAGCCTGAAGGCCCAGGGTGACGGCGGCCTCGACCACTCGGCGCTGCTCAAGCTCGTCGAGCAGCTCTCCGGCCGTCACTGACCACCCGCATCCCACGACATGACGCGGGTCCGGCGAGCGGACCCGGAGACAGGAGACCCATGCCTCGCATGAGGGCCATCTCGGCCGCCGTGCAGATCCTCCAGCGCGAAGGCGTGACGCACGCCTTTGGCGTGCCCGGAGCCGCGATCAACCCGCTGTACGCCGCGCTCAGTGAGAACGGCAGCATCTCCCACGTGCTCGCCCGGCACGTCGAGGGCGCGTCGCACATGGCGGAGGGCTACACCCGGGCCAAGGCCGGCAACATCGGCGTCTGCATCGGCACCTCCGGGCCGGCCGGCACCGACATGATCACCGGCCTGTACTCGGCCTCCGGCGACTCCATCCCCATCCTCTGCATCACCGGCCAGGCGCCGACCGCGCGGCTGCACAAGGAGGACTTCCAGGCCGTTGACATCGCCGCGATCGCCGCCCCGGTGACCAAGATGGCGATGACCGTGCTCGAGCCGGCGCAGGTTCCGCGTGCCTTCCAGCAAGCCTTCCACCTCATGCGCTCCGGCCGGCCCGGCCCGGTGCTGATCGACCTGCCCTTCGACGTGCAGATGGCCGAGATCGAGTTCGACATCGACGCCTACGAGCCGCTGCCCGTCTACAAGCCGCGGGCCACCCGCGCCCAGATCGAGAAGGCCCTGGACATGCTCCAGGCCGCCGAGCGGCCGCTGATCGTCGCCGGCGGGGGGATCATCAACGCCGAAGCCGCTGACCTGCTGGTCGAGTTCGCCGAGCTGGTCGACATCCCAGTCGTCCCGACGCTGATGGGCTGGGGCTCGATCCCCGACGACCACCGGCTCATGGCCGGCATGGCCGGGCTTCAGACGTCCCAGCGCTACGGGAACCAGAACCTGCTCGCCTCGGACTTCGTGCTCGGCGTCGGGAACCGGTGGGCCAACCGTCACACCGGGGGGCTGGAGACCTACACCCGCGGGCGCACCTTCGTCCACGTCGACGTCGAGCCCACCCAGATCGGGCGGGTGTTCACGCCCGACCTCGGGATCGTCTCCGATGCCGGAGCGGCCCTGCAGCTCTTCGTGGAGGTCGCCCGGGAACGGCAGGCGGCCGGGCAGCTGCCCGATCGCGGCACCTGGGTCGAGGAGTGCGGCGAGCGCAAGCGGACCCTGCTGCGCCGCACGCACTTCGACGACGTACCGATCAAGCCCCAGCGGGTGTACGAGGAGATGAACAAGGCGTTCGGGAAGGACACCCGCTACGTCAGCACCATCGGCCTCTCCCAGATCGCCGGAGGCCAGTTCCTGCACGTCTACCGACCCCGCCACTGGATCAACGCCGGTCAGGCCGGGCCCCTCGGCTGGACCGTGCCTGCGGCCCTCGGCGTCTGCGTCGCCGATCCGGAGGCCACGGTCGTCGCGCTGTCCGGCGACTACGACCTCCAGTTTCTGATCGAGGAGCTGGCGGTCGGGGCCCAGTTCAATCTGCCCTACATCCAGGTGCTGGTGAACAACTCCTACCTGGGGCTCATCCGGCAGGCGCAGCGGGCCTTCGACATGGACTACGCCGTGCAGCTGGCCTTCGACAACGTCAACTCCCCCGAGCTCGGCGGCTACGGCGTCGACCACGTCAAGGTCGCCGAGGGCCTGGGCTGCAAAGCGCTGCGGGTGCACGAGCCCGACCGAATCGGCCCCGCCCTGGAGGAGGCCAAGAAGCTGCTGGTGGAGCACCGCGTGCCGGTGGTCGTGGAGATCATCCTCGAGCGGGTCACCAACATCTCGATGGGCACGGAGCTCGACAACGTCGTGGAGTTCGAGGAGCTGGCCAGCAAGGGCGAGCACGCACCCACCGCCGTCTCCGCCCTCAACCTCGAGAACATGCAGCTGCTCGACTGAAGAAGGCCCCCTGCCCCCCGCCGCGGCGGGGGGCAGGGGGCCTTCTTCAGTCGAGCAGCTGCATGTTCTCGA
>NZ_NVPT01000104.1 GCF_002802985.1 Geodermatophilus chilensis
TCGCCGGCACGCTGTTCGCCGGCTGGCCCCAGGGGCTCGCCGTCGTCCTCGCCGTCAAGGGGCTGGGTCGCTACGCCCAGCTCAAGGCCCCGGCCGCCGGTCCCCGTGCCCCCCGCGGGCCCACCGGTGCTGCCGGGGCCGCCCGGCCCCGCCGATCCGGAGGTGCTGCGCGGCGGGGCCTGGATCGGTGCGCTGGAGCGGGCCGCCGTCGCCGGCACGCTGTTCGCCGGCTGGCCCCAGGGGCTCGCCGTCGTCCTCGCCGTCAAGGGGCTGGGTCGCTACGCCCAGCTCAAGGCCCCGGCCGCCGCCGAGCGGTTCATCATCGGCACGCTGGCCAGCGTGCTGTGGGCGGCGGCGTGCGTCGGCGTCGCGCTGCTGCTGCGCAGCTGACCGGCCGCCGCGCGCGGTGATCACCGAGCGGCGAGAATGGGAACGGAACCGCCCGTCCGTCCCCGGGGAGTCGCTGTGCCAGAGCCCACCGCGTCGAGCGGGATCCGCAACATCGACCTGCTCGGCGTCTACACCAACGACCACCTCGCCTCGGCCACCGGCGGCATCGAGCTGGTCAGCCGGATGCTCGGTCGCTGGCGCGGCACCCCCTACGAGCCGCGGCTCGAGGAGCTGCTCGACGAGCTCCGCGAGGAGCGGTCGGCGCTGGAGGGCCAGATGCAGGCCCTCGGCCTGCCGGTGCAGCAGTACAAGCAGGCCGCGGCCTGGCTCGGGGAGAAGATCTCCCGGGCCAAGCTCAACGGGCACCTGCTGAGCCGCTCCCCGCTGTCGGACCTCGTCGAGCTCGAGTTCATCGCCACCGCGGTCCTGGCCAAGCGCGCCGGCTTCGAGACGCTGCGCGCCGCCGCCGAGGCCGAACCCCGCATCGACGAGGCCCTGTTCGAGCGGCTCATCGCGCAGGCCGACAAGCAGCACCACTGGCTGGCCGACGTCCGCCGCGAGGTCGCCGCCCACGTCTTCGGCGGCCACCCGGGTCCGGCCGACGCCGCCTCCGACACCTGAGCGGGCGATCACCCGGCAGCCCGCCCTCCCCCCAGGTAGAACCGGGGCCATGTGCCACGACACCGACAGCCGGCCGCCCGCCCCGCCGAGGAGCGGTGACGTCGCCGAGCGCGGCACCCTGACCCTGACCTCGACCGACGGCACCGAGGTCGCCGCCGCGTACGCCGCGCCGGCCGGGGAGGCCCGGGTCGGTGTCGTCCTGCTGCCCGACATCCGCGGCCTGCACCCCTACTGCGTGGCGCTGGCCGAGCGGTTCGCCGAGGCCGGCATCCCGGCGCTGGCCGTCGACTGGTTCGGCCGGACGGCGGAGCTGCCCGAGGCCGGCACCCGCGGGCAGGACTTCGACTGGCAGACGCACATCCCGCAGGTCACCGCGGCCGGCGTGGACGCCGACGTCACCGCGGCGGTCGCCTACCTGCGCGAGCGCACCCGCCTGGACCTGCCGGTGGTCACCGTCGGGTTCTGCTTCGGCGGCAGCCACTCCTGGCGGCTGGCCGGCAGCGACCTGGACCTGGCCGCCGGCGTCGGCTTCTACGGCAAGCCGGAGGTGACCGGCGACGCGCCCGCGAAGCGCCCGACGCTCATGGTGATCGCCGGCGCCGACGCCGCCACCCCGGTCGAGGACCAGCTCGCGCTCGCCGAGCGGCTGCGGGCCGGTGGTGCGGAGGTGGAGACCGCCGTCTACGACGGGGCCCCGCACTCCTTCTTCGACCGCGCGTACGGCGACTGGGCGGAGGCCTGCGACGACGTCTGGCGCCGGGTGCTGGCGCTCACCGACCGGGTGGCGGCGAGCTGAGTGCCGCGGCGTCCCCGCCCCCGCGCCGACCTCCTACGCTCGACGCCGTGAGCGAGCAGCAGGGGAGCGGCGGCATCGACCCGGGCGTCATCGAGCTGGCGGCGCGGGTCTTCGACCTGGCGCGCGGCGGGGCCACCGGGGAGCTGGCCGCCTACGTCGACGCCGGGGTGCCGGCGAACCTCACCAACGACAAGGGGGACACGCTGCTCCTCCTGGCCGCCTACCACGGCCACCCGGCGACGGTGGCCGCGCTGCTCGAGCGCGGCGCCGACCCCGGCCGGGTGAACGATCGGGGCCAGACGGCGCTGGCCGCGGCGGTGTTCAAGCAGTCGGAGGAGACCGTGCGCACCCTGCTCGCGGCCGGTGCCGACCCGGACGCGGGCGGCCCGACCGCCCGGGAGACGGCGGCGTTCTTCGACCTGCCGGCGATGACCGCGCTGTTGGACGGTGCGCGTCCCTGAGCCGGCCGGCCGCGCGTGCCAGGGTGACCGCCCGGGCAGCGCGGCGATCCGTGGAGGAGGGCACATGGTCGGGATCCACCCGGGGCCGTGGGGCACCGGCACCTCCGGCGCGCCCACCGCGCGGCGGGCTGAGGCGAGCGACGGGTGACCACGCAGCGCGGTGTCCCGGGGACCGGGGTCCCGCAGGCCAACGGGGTCACCGGCGTGCCGCCGGCCGCCGCCGCGGAGGCCCAGCACGCCGGCGTCCAGGCCCGGGCCGCGGCGGAGGTCGCCTCGGGGGCCGGTCCCGAGGTCGACCTCCTGCCCGAGGACGCGCTCGGCCCGCCGACCGGCGGCATGCCGCGCTGGATGGTGCTGCTGATCGGCGCCGCCACCGCGACCATCGCGATCGCCGGTGTGCGGTCGATCGCCTGGCTGGTCGGCCCGGTGCTGCTCGCCCTCGTCGTCGTCATCGCCCTCGCGCCGGTGCAGCGCTTCCTGCAGCGGCACGGCTGGCCGCGGTGGGCCAGCGCCACGGTGCTGCTCCTGCTCGTCTGGACCGTCCTGCTGGCCTTCGTGGGCCTGCTGGTGGTCTCGATCGCCCAGTTCGCCGCCCTGCTGCCCGACTACGCCGGCGAGGCGGAGGCGCTCATCGCCTCGGTGGTCAGCGACCTCAACGACCGCGGGATCGTCTCCGGTCAGCTGTCGGACCTCGTCGCGCAGTTCGACTACAGCCAGCTGGTGGGCGTGGCCACCGGCGTGCTCAGCCGGGCCACCGACGCCGCCTCCACGCTGGTCCTGCTGCTGGCGGCGCTGGTGTTCCTGTCCATCGAGTCGGGCGGGTTCGGCCGGCGGCTGGCGCTCGTCGCCGCCGAGCGCCCGCACCTGCCGATCGCCCTGGGGCTGTTCGCCCGCGGCACCCGCAGCTACCTCTGGGTCAGCACGGTCTTCGGCGGCATCGTGGCCGTCGGCGACGGCATCGCACTGGCGATCATCGGCATCCCCCTGCCGGTGGTGTGGGGGCTGCTGTCCTTCGTCACGAACTACGTGCCCAACATCGGGTTCGTGCTGGGCCTGGTGCCGCCGGCGATCCTGGCCCTGCTCGACGGTGGCTGGACCGACTTCTGGGTCGTGGTCGCGGTCTACGCGCTGCTCAACTTCGTCGTCCAGACGCTCATCCAGCCGCGGTTCGTCGGCGACTCCGTGGGGCTGTCGATGACCGTTACCTTCATCGCGCTGCTGTTCTGGGGCTGGGTGCTCGGGGCGCTCGGCGCGCTGCTGGCCATCCCGCTCACCCTGTTGCTCAAGGCGCTGCTGGTGGACGTCGACCCCCGCGGGCACTGGCTCGACGCGCTGCTGCGCGAGGAACCCCGAGCGCCCCGGACCAGCCGTGCCCGCCAGCGCGCGAACGCCCGCCGCGCGGCGCTGGCCTCGGTCCGCGCGCTGCACGTCCCGCGGCCGCACCGGCGCCCGCCGGAGGAGTGAAGCCGCAGGTCAGCGCGGAATGTCGGACCCCCGGAGGACGTTGTCACCATGTCGGGCACCCCGCCCGGCACGACGTCTGGAGGACGACATGAAGGGCGACCGTGTCGAGGTCGTGATCGACGCCGGCGGGAGCACCCGCACCTACGAGATCGAGGCCACCCGCGCCGGGCGCCGGGTGGACGTGACCCACGGCCGCGGGCTGGTCGAGGTCACCGAGAGCACCCGGGGCGGCACCTCGGTCCGCACCGCCCGGTTCATGGCCGGCCGGGTCCTGGCGCTGGTCGAGCACCCGGTGCCCCGCCCGGCGCTGGACGACGACGCCGACGTGAGGCCGCTGCGCCCGACCGCGTGAAAGAGGACCCCCTCCTCCCCACCCCTCGCGAGCTCGGGGCGGTGCCCCGGAAGGGGCCGGGGCAGGAGCTGGTCGTCATGGTCGGGCTGCAGGGCAGCGGCAAGTCGACGTGGGTGCGCGAGCACATGGTCGCGACGCACGCCGTCGTCAGCAAAGACCACTGGCCCCACGCCCGCCGCCGCGAGGCCCGGCAGCGGCGGGTGGTGGCCGAGCTGCTGGCCGAGGGCCGCAGCGTGGTCGTCGACAACACCAACCCGGCACCGGAGGACCGCGCGCCGCTCGTCGCGGCGGCGCGGGCGGCCGGCGTCGGGGTCCGCGCGGTGTGGCTGGACACCTCCGTGCCGGTCTGCGCCGCGCGCAACGACGCCCGCGAGGGGCGGGCCCGGGTGCCGCCGGCCGGGCTGTACGGGACGGCGGCCCGGTTCGTCCCGCCGTCGACGGGCGAGGGCTTCGACCGCGTGGACGTCGTCCGCCCCGGCTGACCGCCGCGGGGACACCGCAGCGAGCGCCGGGGAGCGGGGAGCCGACGCCGGCCGGTGGCATCGTCCCGGCGGACCGGCCGTGGGAGCACCCGGCACCGCGGGGCGGAGCCCGGCGGGCGCCGGTGCGGTAGACACGTCCGGCGTCCGCCCGTCCCCGTCCCCCGGAGGTCCCGCGTGCTGGCCAGCATCGGTTACGCCGTCGCCTACACCGGGGTCGGCATAGCGCTGCTGACCCTCGGCTTCGTGGTGCTCGACCTGCTCACCCCCGGCCGCCTCGGCCGGCACATCCACGAGGACCGGTCGGTCAACGCCGGCATCGTGGCCGCCGCCGGGTTCCTCGCCCAGGGGCTGGTCATCTTCAGCGCCATCTGGACCAACGCGACCAGCGGCTTCGGCACGGCGCTGCTCTACACCGTCGTCTTCGGCGTGCTGGGCGTGGTGCTGCAGGCGGTGGCGTTCGTGGTGCTCGACGTGCTCACCCCGGGCAAGCTCGGCGGCCACGTGACCGAGGTGGCCTTCCACCCGGCCAGCCTGGTGCTGGCCGCCGTCCAACTCGCCGTGGCCGGCATCGTCGTCGCCAGCATCTGGCCCTGAGCAGGCCGCTTCCCGCCGTCCCCACCGTCCGCGGGACACGCGGGGCTACCCGCCGGTAGCTCCGCCATCCGGATCCGTACCGTGTGCTCCAGCGCACCTGGACGGCGCGAGATCAGGAGAGGACAACAGATGAGCGAGTCGAACAGCACCGGGGCCCGCGTGGCGATCGTCACCGGGGCCGCGCGGGGCATCGGTGCTGCCGTCGCCAGGCGGCTGGCGCAGGACGGGTTCGCCGTGGGCGTGCTCGACCTGGACGAGGCTGCGAGCAAGGAGACGGTGGCGGTCATCGAGGCGGCCGGCGGTCGCGCGCTGGCCCTCGGTGCCGACGTCAGCGACGCCGAGCAGGTGGAGGCCGCGGTCAGCCGTGTCGCCGCCGAGCTGGGCGCCCCGACGGTGCTGGTCAACAACGCCGGCGTCATCCGCGACAACATGCTGTTCAAGATGACCGAGGCCGACTGGGACACGGTCATGAACGTGCACCTGCGCGGTGCCTTCCTGATGACCCGCGCGGTGCAGAAGCACATGATCGACGCCAAGTGGGGCCGGATCGTGAACCTGTCCAGCACCTCGGCGCTGGGCAACCGCGGCCAGGCCAACTACTCGACGGCCAAGGCCGGCCTGCAGGGCTTCACCAAGACCCTCGCGATCGAGCTGGGCAAGTTCGGCGTCACCGCCAACGCCATCGCCCCCGGCTTCATCCAGACGGAGATGACCAAGGCGACCGCCGACCGGATGGGCGTCGCGTTCGAGGACTTCATCGCCTACGCCGCCAAGGAGATCCCGGTGCAGCGCGTCGGCCAGCCCGAGGACATCGCCAACCTGGCGGCCTTCTTCATCAGCGAGGGCGCAGGCTTCGTCTCCGGCCAGGTCGTCTACGCCGCCGGCGGCCCCAAGGCATAGTCCGCGGCTCGGAGTGCAGCCGACGATGTGCGCTGAGGCGCAGTTCCACGACCGAGAACTGCGCCTCAGCGCCCACCGTTCGCTCGGCCGGCGTGGAGCTGGCCGCCGTCTGCGGGCGGGCATGGCGGTGCGTGCGCCGGCGTTGCACGAACCGTGACCCGCACGCCCCTCCGACTCGCCCTGCTCGGTGACTCCCTCGCGTACGGCTCCGGCGCCGCCGGGCCCGGTGACGCCCTCGGCCCGCGGCTGGCCGCCGCCCTGACCGACGCCGGCTACGACGTCGACCTGTCCGTGCTCGCCGTGCCCGGGGCGGTGTCCCGCGACCTGGCCGCGCAGGTCCGCCGGGCGGTGTCACTGGAGATCGACCTCGCCGTGGTGGTGGTCGGCGCCAACGACCTCGCGCGCCTGGTGCCCCCGGCGCAGGCCGCCGCGGCGCTGGCGAGCGCGCTGGCCGCGCTGCGCGCGGCCGGCACCGACGTGGTCGTCGTCCCGGCGCCGGACATGTCGACCGTCCCCTGGGTGCCCCCGGCGCTGCGACCCGTGGTGCAGGGCGCCTCGAGGCTGCTGCAGCGCGAGCAGGCCGCCGTCGCACGCGCGCACGGCGCGATGGTCGCCGCCGTCGCCGATGCCGTGGCCGCCGCCTTCGGCACCGAGCCGGCGCTGTTCTCCGCCGACCGCTTCCACCCGTCGTCGGCCGGCTACGCGCACATCGCCCAGGCGCTGCTGCCGCACGTGGTCGCCGCCGCCCACGCCCGCCGGGACCCTGCAGGGGGGCCGCCGTCCTCCCCACCCCTCGCAGGCTCGGGGCGGGACCCCGGACGGGGCCACGATCACGGCGCCGTGACCACCGGACCGGCCGGTCGGGTGCTCACGGCGCCGTGATCGTCGCGGGTGGGCCGATCAGGACAGGTGGTGCACCTCCTGCAGCCCGTGGACCGGCGTCGGGATGCCCTCGTACCGGGCCTTGAGCTGCAGCGCCAGGTAGAGCGAGTAGTGCCGCGACTGGTGCAGGTTGCCGCCGTGGAACCACAGCGCCTCCTGCTGGGTGGGCTTCCACATGTTGCGTTGCTCGCCCTCCCACGGCCCCGGGTCCTTGGTGGTGTCCGAGCCCAGGCCCCACACCTTGCCCACCCTGTCGGCGACCTCCTGGGAGATGAGGTCGGCCGCCCAGCCGTTCATCGACCCGTAGCCGGTGGCGTAGACGACGAGGTCGGCGGGCAGCTCGGTGCCGTCGGCGAGGACGACGGCGTCCTCGGTGAGGTGGTCGACCTGCCCGTGCGCCAGCTTCACCTCTCCGTTCGCCACCAGGTCGGCGGCGCCCACGTCGATGTAGTAGCCCGAGCCGCGGCGCAGGTACTTCATGAACAGCCCGGAGTGGTCGTCGCCCCAGTCGAGCCAGAAGCCGGCGTCCTCCATCCGGCGGTAGAAGTCGGCGTCGCGCTCCTTCATCTGCTGGTACAGCGGGATCTGGAACTCGTGCAGGATCCGGTACGGGATCGAGGCGAAGACCATGTCCGCCTTCTCGGTGGTCATGCCGGCGGCGACCGCCTGCTCGGAGTAGAGCGGGCCGAGGCCGATGTCCATGAGGGTGTCGCTCTTGACGATGTGCGTCGAGGTGCGCTGGACCATCGTCACGTCGGCGCCGACCTCCCACAGCGCCCCGCAGATGTCGAACGCCGAGTTGTTGCTCCCGACGACGACAACCTTCTTGCCCGCGTACTCGTCGGGGCCCGGGTGTGCCGAGGAGTGCTGCTGCTCGCCGCGGAAGACGTCCTGGCCGGGTAGCCGCGGGACGTTGGGCTTGCCCGACATGCCGGTGGCCAGCACCAGCTGCTTCGGCCGCAGGGTCAGCGGCCGGCCGTCGCGCTCGATCTCGACGGTCCACTCCTTCGTCGCGTCGTCGAAGGTCCCGGACCGGGCCACGGTGCTGCCCCAGTAGGGGATCTCCATGACCTTGACGTAGGACTCGAGCCAGTCGCCGATCTTGTCCTTCGGGGCGAACACCGGCCAGTTGTCCGGGAACTTGAGGTACGGCAGGTGGTCGTACCAGACGGGGTCGTGCAGGCACAGCGACTTATAGCGGCTGCGCCACTGGTCGCCGGGACGCGGGTGCTTGTCGATGACGAGGGCGGGGACGCCAAGCTGCCGCAGCCGGGCGCCGAGCGCGATGCCGCCCTGGCCGCCGCCGATGATCAGCACGTCCGGCTGCACGGTCGTACCGAGGTCGGCCTCCTCCTGCTCGCGGCGCTCCCGCCAGGTGAGGCGGTGCTTGTTCACGCCGTGCTCGGCGCCCATCGGGCGGTGCTCGCGCAACGGCTCCTCGTGACCGGTGAGCTCGTACAGGGTGGTGAGGAGTGTGAACGCCCGAGTGCCCTCCTCCTGCAGCCGGAGCAGCCCGCGGCCGCGGCCCACGGCGGTCTCGAACTCGATCCAGGCGGTGACGACCCCGTCGGCCTCGGTCGGCTCCTCGGAGGTGCGGAAGCCGCGCGGGTCGGTCTGCTCGAGGGTGGCGGTGAGCAGGTCGCGCACGCCGTCGGGGCCCTCCACCGTGGTGATGTTCCAGGTGAAGGCGATGAGGTCGCGCCAGAAGCTGGTCGGCGCGAACATGCCTGCCGCGCGGTCGACGTCGCGCGCGGTGAGCGCGTCCTCGAACGCGGTCAGCCAGGCGTCGGTGCGGTCGGTGGGGGAGCCGGTGGTCTCGGGTCGTTCGACGGTCTGTGTCATGCGGGGCGCCTCCTGCGTCGTCGCGGGCGGGGTCGCCGTCCAGCAGACCCGATCGGCGGCACGCCGGGGAGGCGTTGCAGGGGGTTGCACGGCATAAGGTCGTGGCGCAGGTCACAGGTGAGGAGCTGCCCATGACCGCTGTCCAGAGCGCCCTGCCGCCCGGAGCCGACCCGCGGGCGCACACGCGGCTGCTCGCGCGCGTGCGCGCCGCGGCCCTGACCGGGGGCACCCCGCCCGCCGCGCCGCGGCCGGTCATCGGCGCGTCGTGGCGCCGGCTGCGCGGCAGCGGGCTGGACCCCTCCCGCACGCCGGACGTCGTCCCGCTGGACGGCGCCGAGCTCGAGCGCCGCCGCGCGGAGAGCGGACTGGCCCCCCTGCTGCCCCTGCTACGTGAGCGCCTCCTGCCGGTGGCCCGCGACGCCGGGCAGGTGCTGGTCGTCGTGGACGCCGGGTGCCGGGTGCTGTGGCGGGAGGGCGGCGCCGAGGTGCGCCGGCGGGCCGACCGGCTGGGCTTCGTCGAGGGCTCCTGCTGGGACGAGGACGTCGTCGGCACCAACGCCATCGGCACCAGCGTGGTGGTCCGGGCCCCGCTGCAGGTGCACGCCGCCGAGCACTACGCCGAGGGGCACCAGCCCTGGACCTGCGCCGCCGCCCCGCTGCGCGACCCGGTCACCGGCCGGGTGCTCGGGTGGTCGACCTCTCCGGGCCGGCGTCGACGGTGCATCCGAGCACGATCGCCCTCGTCGACGCCGTCGCCGCGCTGGCCGGGCAGGAACTCCGGCAGGCCCACAGCCGGCACGTCGAGCGGCTGCGGACGCTGGCCGCGCCGATCCTGGCCCGGCTGACCGGCCCCGGGCTGGTGGTCGGGGTCGACGGGTGCACCGCCGCCGCCACCGGCCTGGCCGCGCCCGACCGGGTGGCGCTGCCGGAGGAGGTGCACGCCGGTGCGGTGTGGGTGCCGGCGCTGGGCCGGTGCGCCGTCGAGCCGCTGCCCGGCGGCTGGCTGCTGCGGCCGTCCGGCCCGGGGGACGACGACCGGCCGGCGGGGCTGGCGCTCGACCTCGCCGGCCCCCGCCCCCTGGTGCAGGTGACCGGGGCCAGCGGCAGCTGGACGGCCGGGCTGAGCCTGCGGCACGCCGAGATCCTGCTCGCCCTCGCCCGGCACCCGGCCGGGCGGTCGGCCGCCGCGCTCGCCGCGGACCTCTTCGGCGACCCGACCCGGACGGTGACCGTGCGCGCGGAGGTCTCCCGGCTGCGCCGCACCCTGGGTTCGGTGCTGCTGACCCAGCCCTACCGGGTCGACGAGGACGTCGCCGTCGAGGTGCGGCTGCCCACGCCGGCCGCCCGGCTGCTGCCGGCGTCCACCGCACCGGTGGTGGAGCGGCTGCGGCGCGGCTGACGGTCAGGAGGCCGGCGCGTCGGGCTCCTCGGGCAGGTGGGTGCGGGCCCACAGCGCCGCCGAGGTGCGGTCCCGGACGCCGATCCGCTGGAAGACGCTGGTCAGGTGCGCCTTGACGGTGCTCTCCCGGATGCCGAGGCGGCGGGCGATCTGCTTGTTGGCCAGCCCGCGGCCGACCAGGCCGAGCACCTCCTGCTCCCGGTCGGTGAGCCCGGCGGCGCGGGCGGGGCTGCGCCGGGCGTGCAGCACGGTGCGTGCCACCCGGGGGTCGAGCGGGGAGTGGCCGCGGGCGGTGGAGCGGATGGCGGCGAGCAGGTCGGCCGGCTCGGTGTCCTTGAGCACGTAGCCGCCGGCGCCGGCGTCCAGGGCCTCGATCACCCGCTGCTGGTCGGAGTAGGAGGTGAGCACCAGCACCTCGACGTCCGGGTGTTCCTCGACGATGCGGCGGGTGGCCCCGACGCCGTCCAGCACCGGCATGGACAGGTCCATCAGCACCACGTGCGGCGCCAGCCGGGCCACCTCCTCGAGCGCCTCGGCCCCGTCGGCCGCCGTCCCGACCACGCGCACGTCGCCGGCCGCGGCGATCAGGCCGGACAGGCCGGTGCGCATGAGCGCGTGATCGTCGACGACCAGGACGTCGATCACGGGCGGGGGACCTCCAGACGCAGCGTCGACCCGGCACCGGGGGCGGTGCGCACGGTGAGGGTGGCCCCCGCGGCCGTGGCCCGGTCGGCCAGCAGGCGCAGTCCGAGGTGGCCCTCGCGCGAGCGGCCGGTCGCCGGTGCGACGTCGAAGCCCACGCCGTCGTCGGCGACCTGGAGGACCAGCCGGCCGGGGCGCTGCTCCACGGTGACGGTCACGCTGCGGGAGCGGGCGTGCTTCACCACGTTGCGCAGCGCCTCCTGCACCGTGCCCAGCAGCAGCGTGGCGGTCGCGGGCTCCACCTCGAGGTCCTCGGCGACGGACAGCCGGACGTCGATGCCTCGCGGCCGCAGCCGCGCGGTGAGGTCGGCCAGGGCCCCGGGCAGCCCGGCCCGCTCGAGGGTCGGCGGGTGGATCTCGACCAGGAGGGAGCGCAGCGAGCGCACCGCCTCCCGCAGCGCCCCGGCGGCCTGGCCCAGCACCTCGGCGACCTGCCGGTGTTCGCCCCGCTCGGACCCGGCCCGCAGGTCGTCGGCGGCACGGGCGACGAGCAGCGCCGAGGCCGAGACGTCCTGCACGACGCCGTCGTGCAGGCTCCCGGCGATGAGCCGGCGTTCCTCGGTCGAGACGTCCAGCGCCCGCGCCTGGAGCAGCTCGCGCTCCTGCTGGGTGGCCCGCAACTGGGTCAGCATGCGCCGGGCCAGCGGCAGCTGGACGGCCACCAGGGTGAGCAGCACGACCATCGAGATCGGCGCGAACTGCACCCAGATCTCGAAGCGCCGCTCGGTGGCCTCCTCGTACGCCGAGTAGGTCTCCAGCAGCAGCGGCTCGCCCCCGGGGCCCTCGATCAGCCCGTAGACCTCCAGCAGCCGGCCCGCCGAGCGCTCGAACCGGTTCTCCGGACGGGTCAGGTCGCTGACCGCGGCGCGGGTGACGCCGTCGCGCAGGGTGTGCCGGCCCGCGTCGTCGAGGGGGTAGCCGAGCCCGATCAGGCGCGCCTCGTCGGAGTAGACGACCCGACCCTCGGCGGTCCAGATCTTGACCCGGAGGACGGTCGTCTCCGCCAGCCGCTCCCGCAGTGCGGCGTCGACGGCGGCGACCGTGGCGGGGTCGCCGGCCAGCAGCCGCTCGTCGACGAGGGGCTGCACGAGGACGACGGCCAGCAGTTCCGTCGTGCGCCGGGCGTCGGCGAGGGCCTCGTCCTCGGCCGCCTCCGCGCCGGCCCAGAGGCCGCCGGCCAAGAGCAGGACGACGGCCACCAGGTTGGCCAGCACGAAGCGGAGGACGGCCCGGCCCACCGAGGGGGACGCCGGCCGGGCCGGGGCGGCGGCCGCGCCGTCCCCGAGCACGACCCAGCCCGGGTCCACCGCGGGCGCGGCGACCGTCGTGGGCTCCGTCGCCATCGCACCCCCGCTCGGTGCAGGCGCGCAACGGGCCTGCGGGGGTGTTGTGCCATCCCGGGGCGGCGGCGCGCAAGGGACCGGCGGGTGGGGTGCCCCGGACGGGCGGATGGCGGACCGCGTCGCGGGCCTCACCGGAGGACCCGCAGCCAGGCCCGCCGCAGCGGGTGCTCGTCGCCGTCCGTCCGCGCGGCGTCCGCCGGACCGGCGCCGTCCACCCCCGCCCGCGTACGGGACAGCACCGACTGCAGCGTCTGGGCCAGCAGCGTCGGGGCGCCGGGCGGGACCACCGTCCCGCGGTCGTGCAGGTCGGGGTGCGCCGCCAGCGGGGTCGCCACCACGGGGCGGGCGGTCGCCAGGGCCTCGCGGAGGGCGATCCCCGTGGCCGGCAGCACGCCGGTGTCGTCGCGGTGCGGCAGCACCAGAACCGCGCAGCCGTGCACGGCGCTCCGCACGGCGGGGGCGGCCAGCCGGCCGCGGAAATCCACCCGCTCGGCGAGGCCGAGGTAGGCCGCCTGGTCGTGCAGGACCCGCGCCAGCGGTCCGGTGCCGACGACCTGCACGGCCAGCTCGGGTTGGTCGTCGGCGAGCATGCCGAAGGCCGTCAGCAGGGTGTCGACCCCGCCGGCGGGCACGAGCGGCGCCACGCACAGCAGGCGGCGCGGTGCGACGGGACTCGTCATGGCACACCCCTCCCGGTCGGGCCCGGGGTCGCTGCACCAGCCCGCCGGTCGGGGCCGCACCTGGACGGGGGTCGTACGACCCCCGTCCGCGGACCCCCGGGGCGGCGGCGGACCGCTCGGCCGCCGGGGTCGGACGGGGTGGGGGGTGCGGCGTCCCCCACCCCGTCGTGCTCACTCGGTCGGCGGCTCGTCCTTGCCGGCCTCCTCGGCCGCGTCGGCCTCCTCCTTGGTCCGGTGCACCGCGCCGTCGGCGTGCTCCGGCGGGCCGTAGACCGTGTAGAGGACCAGCGGGTTCGGGCCGGTGTTGACGAAGTTGTGCTTCGTGCCGGCGGGGACGACGACCAGGTCGCCCTGCGCCACCTGCTTCGTGGACCCGGAGATCCGCGCCTCCCCGGTGCCGCTGACGAAGGTGAGGATCTGGTCGATGTCCTCGTGCACCTCCTCGCCGATCTCACCGCCCGCCGGGATGGTCATGATCACCAGCTGGGTGTTCTTGCCGGTCCACAGCACGCGGCGGAAGTCGTCGTACTTCTCCGCCTCGGTCGCGATGGTGTAGTGGATGACGGACGCCATCGGGGGCTCCTCTCCTCGGTCGGGCACGGGTCGGTGCGGCCGCGGTCCGGTCGGACGCGGCGGACGACGCCCCTCCTGCCCGCGGTCCGCGCCGGTCATTCCTGCGGCCCCGTCCCGGGTCCCGTCGGCCACCCTTCAGGGGCCCGCCGGCCCCGTCCCGGGTCCCGCCCCGAGCCTGCGAGGGGTGGGGAGGACGGGGTCCTCTCACGAGGCGTGGGGGGAAGGGTGGTCCTCTCTCAGCCGCGGCGCTCGAGCAGGCCGACCAGGACGGCCGCGGCGACGTCGGTGTCCTCGGTGATCCGGGCGGCCTGGCCGCGCTCGACGCGGGCGAGCATGAGCTCGTGGATGCCGCCGACCGCGGCGAGCACCAGCTCCTCGTCGACCGGGCGGACCTCGTCGGGGAAGCGGGCGACCAGGTCGTCGGCGGTCTCGCACAGCAGGGCCACGTAGCGGTCGAGGACGTGCCGGCGCAGCGCCAGCCCGCTGCGGCCGGCGGCCTGCACCTCCACCAGCACCGCCCAGGCGACCTCCGGGCCGGAGGCGAGGGCGGAGAGCAGCGCCGAGACGGTCGCGCGCACCCGGTCGCGCCACGGCAGTCCGGCCGCGGCACTCTCCTGCTGGGTGCGGCGCAACCCGTCGAGGACCTTGTCCGTCGCCCGGGAGACCAGCTCGAGGAGGCAGTCCTCCTTGTCCTGGAAGTGCGCGTAGAGCACGGTCTTCGACACCCGGGCCACCCGCGCGATGTCGGCGACGGTCGTGGCGCGGTAGCCCTTCTCGGCCATGCAGGTGGCCAGCGCGCCGAGGATCCGGCCACGGCGCTGGGCGTCGTCGACGGTCGGGTCGTTCTCGAGCTCGACGAGGCCACCCACCCCCGAGACTGTATCGGCGCGGGCCGATCCGGGTCCCCCGCCGCCGCTCGGCACCGGGTCTGCGGCGTGTCCGGACGGGGCACACCGGGGCGGTGACCGATCTCACCGGCGGACCGGGAAGGGACGGCGGCGCTCGTGACGTCGTTCCTGGGGTGACGACCGCGACCGCCGCCCGCCCGACCGCCCGTGCCTACGGGGTGTGGCTGGTGGCGCTGGTCGCCTACGCCGTCGCCGTCTTCCACCGCGCCTCCCTCGGCGTCGCCGGGGTGGAGGCGCAGCAGCGCTTCGACGCCGGCGCCTCCGCGGTCTCGCTGTTCCTGGTGCTCCAGCTGGCGGTCTACGCGGGCATGCAGGTCCCGGTCGGGGTGGCCCTGGACCGGTTCGGGTCCAAGCGTATGATCCTGGCCGGCGCGGTCACGATGGCCGCCGGACAGCTGGTCCTCGCCCTCGCCACCGACGTGCCCACCGCCGTCGCGGCCCGCGTCCTGGTCGGCGCCGGCGACGCCATGACCTTCATCAGCGTGCTGCGCGTCGTCGGCTTCTGGTTCCCCGGGACGGCGGTCCCGCTGATCACCCAGCTCACCGGCATCCTCGGCCAGCTCGGGTCCGTCGCCGCCGCCTACCCGCTGGTGGCGCTGCTGCACAGCACCTCCTGGACGGCGACCTTCCTCGGCGCGGCCGGCACGGGGCTGCTCGTCGCCGTCCTGGTCCTGGTCGCGCTGGCCGACGCGCCCGCGGGCACGGAGCTGCCCCGCGCGGCGGGGATGGCCGAGGTCCGGCGCAGCCTGGCGCTGACCTGGCGGGAGCCGGGCACCCGGATCGGCCTCTACACCCACCTGGTCACCCAGTTCTCCGGCACCGTGTTCGCGCTGCTGTGGGGCTACCCGTTCCTGGTGCTCGGCCAGGGCCTGAGCCCGGCGACCGCCGCCGGACTGCTCACCCTCCTGGTCCTCGTCGGCATGGGCGTGGGCCCGCTGCTCGGCCGGCTCTGCGCGCGCTGGCCGCTGCGCCGCTCGGACCTGGTCTTCACCATCCTCGCGCTGACCGCGGCGGCTTGGACCGTCGTGCTGCTGTGGCCGGGCCGGGCGCCGCTGCCGGTGCTGGTCCTGCTGGTCGTCGTCCTCGGCACGAACGGCCCCGGCTCGATGATCGGCTTCGACTACGCGCGCACCTGGAACCCCGCCGAGCGGCAGGGCAGCGCCAGCGGCGTGGTCAACGTCGGCGGCTTCGTCGCCTCGCTGCTCACCGTCCTGGCCGTGGGCGCGGTGCTCGACCTGCTCACCCCCGGCGGCTCGACCGACTACTCGCTGGACGCCTTCCGCACCGCGTTCGCCGTCCAGTACCTCTTCTGGGCGATCGGCCTCCTGGGCGTGGTCCGGCACCGGCGGCAGCTGCGCGCCCGGCTGGCCGGCGACGGCGTCGTCCTGGCGCCGCTGGTCGTCGCCGTCGGCGCCCGGCTGCGCGGACGCTCGGCCTACCACTGAGAAAGGACCCCCCTGCCCCCCGCCACTCGCACGCTCGCGGCGGGACCCTGCAGGGGGGCCGCCCGTCCTCCGACCACGCGCAGGCTCGGGGCGGTGCCCTGGACGGGGCCGCCCCTGCCCCCCGCCACTCGCACGCTCGCGGCGGGACCCTGCAGGGGGGCCGCCCGTCCTCCGACCACGCGCAGGCTCGGGGCGGTGCGCGGGGCCGCCCGTCCTCCGACCACGCGCCGTGGCCGGCCGGGCACGCAGGCGGCGGACACCACTGTCGCGCCCGCCGCGCCGGGAGCGCGGCCGCCCACCCGGTCCCTGTGGTCTGGCACCGTCCCGGCCCTCGGGCAGGAACGGGAACGCAGGGAGGCGCGGTGTTCCGACGCAACGATGTCCCGGCCGGCGGTGGGTCGGGAGCGGGCCGGCCGCCGTCCTCCCGCGCGGACCGCGCACCGTCGGGGGAGCTCGACGCCCTGCTCGAGCCCCGGCCGCTGTTCCGCGCGGCGCTGCGCGGCTACGACCGACTGCAGGTCGACAACTACGTCGCCTGGGCCGAGACCGAGCTGCTCGCTGTCCGGCATGCCAACGACGACCTGCTGACGCGCTACGGCGCCTGCTCGGCGGAGCTGGAGATCTCCCGGCGGCTGCTGGCGTGCTCCCCGGCCGGGCGCGAGCAGGTGCGCACCTCCGAGCGGGTCGGGGAGATCCTGCGCCTGGCTGCCGACGAGGCCGCCCGGCTGACCGAGGCCGGCGTCGCGGACGCCGACCGGCTGCGGGGGGTGGCGCGGGCCGAGGCCGACGCGCTGCTGCGGCGGGCCCGCGAGGTCCGGGACGGCGCCGTCGCCGACTGCGAGCGCATGCGGGCGGAGGCCGAGGAGGCCCGGGCGGCGGCGGAGGAAGAGCTGGCGCGGGCGCACGCCGAGGTCCACCGGCTGACCGCGCAGCTGGACGAGGTGCTGCAGGCCCTGGCCGGGGAGGCGCCCGACACCGCGCCCCTGGCCGGCTGAGCCGATAGCGTCGGGCCCGACCGCAAGATCCCAGCGGGAGGTGCGCGTGGACGTCGTCGTCGGGCTCGACTCGGGGACGACGGCGACGAAGGCGGTGACCGCGGGCGTCGACGCCCGCGTCCGCGACCTGGTGAGCGTGGGGTACCCGCTGCTGGTGGCCGCTCCCGGCCGCGCCGAGCTCGACGCCGGCCGGCTGCAGCAGGCCGCGATCGAGGCGCTCACCGCGATCGCCGGACGCGCCCGCGAGCGCGACGACCGGGTCGTCGGGGTCGCGCTGTCGGCCGCCATGCACGGCCTGGTGCCGATGGACGGCGACGGCGCGCCGCTGGGGCCGGTGGTCACCTGGGCCGACGCCCGGGCCGCCGAGTGGGCGCAGTCGCTGCACGCCGACGGGCGCGCCCCCGCGCTGCACGCCCGGACCGGCACCCCGGTGCACGCGATGTCCCCGCTGGTGAAGCTGTCCTGGGAGCGCGCGCAGGACGCCGACCGGGTGGGCGCGACCCCGCGCTGGGGCGGGGTCAAGGAGCTCGTCGTGGCGGCGCTGTGCGGCGGCCCGCAGGTGCTCGACCGCTCGTGCGCCTCGGCCACCGGCCTCTACGACGTCCGCGCCGGCCGGTGGGACGACGAGGCGCTGGGCATCGCCGGCGTGCGGGCCGACCAGCTCGGCGAGGTGCTGCCCACGACCGCGGTGCTGCCGGGCCTGCGCCCCGACGTGGCCGCCGCGACCGGGCTGCCGGCGGACACCCCGGTCGTCGTCGGGGCCTCGGACGGGGTGCTGGCCAACCTCGGCGTGGGCGCGGTGCGCCCGGAGGTCGCCGCGGTGTCGCTGGGCACCAGCGGCGCGATGCGGGTCGTCGTCCCCACGCCGCGGGTGGACCCGGGTCGCCGGCTGTTCTGCTACGCCCTCACCGACGAGCACTGGGTGGTCGGGGGAGCGGTGAACAACGGGGGCTCGGTGGTGCGCTGGGCCTCGCAGGCGCTCGCTCTGGACCCCGGCGACCCCGTGCCGGAGGGCGAGGCCGCCGACGAGCTCGACGCCCGGCTGCTCGAGGAGGCGGCGGGGGTCCCCGCGGGGAGTGCCGGGCTGCTGTGCCTGCCGTACCTGCTGGGCGAGCGGGCGCCGTGGTGGCGCTCCGGGTTGCGGGGGGCCTACCTCGGGCTGCGCCGCGAGCACCGCCGGCCGCACCTGGTCCGCGCGGCGGTGGAGGGGGTCTGCCAGCAGCTGGCGCTGGTGCGCGACGCCTTCTCCGCCACCGACGTCCCGGTGCGCGAGGTGCGCGCCACCGGGGGAGCGGTCGCCTCGGCGCTGTGGGTGCGCACGCTCGCCGCCGCCCTCGACCTGCCGGTGCGGGTCGCCGACTCGCCGGAGGGCACCGGCCTGGGCGCCTGCCTGCTGGGGCTGCACGCCCTCGGCGCGCTGCCGGACCTGGACGCCGCGACCGCGCTGGTGACCGTGCACGACCCGGTCGAGCCGGACCCGGACGACGCCGCCGTCTACCGGGAGCTGCGGCCGCTGGTGGAGCGCTCGACCGACGCGCTGACCGACGTCCTCACCGCGCTGGACGCCCTCGACGACACCCCGTCCGACCCCGTCTGACCCGCCGTCCGATCCCCCGAGGAGGAAGCCGTGCCCGAGGTCGAGCCGGCGCTGGGTGCCGGCCCGCTGCTGCTCATCGCGGCCGCCGCGGTCGCCGTCCTGCTGTTCCTGATCATGAAGCTGAAGCTGCACGCCTTCCTCGCGCTGGTCCTGGTCAGCCTGCTCACCGCGCTGGCCACCCGGATCCCGCTCGAGGACGTCGTCACCACGCTGACCAGCGGCTTCGGCTCGACTCTCGCCGGTGTCGCGCTGCTGGTGGGGCTGGGCGCGATGCTCGGCCGACTGCTGGAGCACAGCGGGGGCGCGCAGGTGCTGGCCGACAGCCTGATCGGCCGCTTCGGCGAGCAGCGGGCGCCGCTGGCGCTGGGGGTGGCCGCGCTGCTGTTCGGCTTCCCGATCTTCTTCGACGCCGGGCTGGTCGTCTTCCTGCCGATCGTCTTCACGGTCGCCCGTCGGCTGGGCGGCTCGCTGCTGACCTACGGGTTGCCGGTCGCCGGTGCCTTCGCGGTGATGCACGCCTTCGTGCCGCCGCACCCCGGGCCGGTCGCCGCCGCCGAGCTGATCGGCGCCGACATCGGCCTGGTGCTGGTCTTCGGGCTGCTCATCGGCCTGCCCACCTGGTACCTCGGTGGGTACCTGTTCGGCCTGTGGGCCGGGCGCCGCTACGACGTCCCGGTGCCGCACCTCCTGGACGACGACGCCCCGCGGACGGCCGATGACGAGCCCGACCCGTCGGTCGAGGGCACCTCGCCGGGCATCGCGTCGGCCGGCGGCCGGCGCACCGAGACCGCGACCCGGCCGGCGCCGCCGCGCTTCGGCGCCGTCGTCGGTCTCCTGCTGCTGCCGCTGGTGCTGATCTTCCTCAACACCGGGCTCTCCACGCTGGCGACCGCCGGCGCGCTCGACGAGAGCTCGGTGGTCGTGCGCACCGGCCAGCTGGTGGGCGCCACGCCGGTCGCCCTGCTGATCACCGTGCTGGTCGCGATGGTGGTGCTCGGCGTGCCGCGCGGGGAGAGCGGCGCGCAGGTCGAGTCGATCGTCAACAGCGCCCTCGGGCCGGTCTGCGCGATCATCCTGATCACCGGCGCCGGCGGCATGTTCGGCGGTGTGCTGCGGGCCAGCGGCATCGGGACGGCGCTGGCCGACGTCCTCGGCGACATCGGGCTGCCGGTCATCGTGGCGGCGTTCGTCGTCTCGGTGCTGCTGCGGGTGGCGCAGGGGTCGGCGACGGTCGCGCTGACCACCGCGGCCGGGCTGATGGCGCCGGTCGTCGAGGCCACCGAGGGGCTCTCGTCGGTCGACCTGGCGCTGATCGTCATCGCGATCGCCGGCGGGGCCACGGTGCTCAGCCACGTCAACGACTCCGGCTTCTGGCTGGTCAGCCGGTTCTTCCGGATGGACGAGAAGACGACGCTGAAGACCTGGACGGTGATGGAGACCCTGCTGGGCACCCTCGGCTTCCTCATCGCGCTGGTGCTCAGCCTCTTCCTCTGACCGGCACGCCAGTTCGTCCCCTCGGGGCGGACCCGGACCCGGACCCGGTGCTGCGGTGCTGCGGTGCTCTGCCCCTGCCCCGCACTGTGGGCAGGGGCAGAGCACCGCAGCACCGCAGCACCGGGTCCGGGTCCGGGTCCGCCCCTGTCGCTTCTACACATCTGACGCTGCCGACGACTCCTCCCGGTTTGCTGCGCTTAGCCACCTGCTCGTCCTCAAACTACACCGTCACCCGCAACCTATCCTACCTCGCGCGGGTTCTGCTGCTACTACGTCGTCTCCTACCACGCCGA
>NZ_NVPT01000105.1 GCF_002802985.1 Geodermatophilus chilensis
CCGCATGCCACCGGCATAGCGCAGGCTGCGCCGGCTGTCAGCTGGGTCCGACCGACTATCGGCAGAACCCGTAACTCCTACCCTTAATGATCTTTAGTGACAGGTGCATGCATCGCACTGCAGCCGCCGATACCGCCTGAAGGTGCTCATGGATGCCAGAAGCAGTAGTGGCGTCGTCGCGCCCAGTCTCCGGCAATGCGCTCCCTCAGAGCTACGGCTCCATCAATACGGAGCAATTGGCTCTGTGTATCACGCATGCTGGACCGGCATCGATAGGCTGGCAATAACTGCCGCTTCGGCGTGTCTGCGCTGCCACCAGAGGTTGCCTCAGGCGTGCGCGGCGTCGAGCTGGCGCAGCTCCTTCTTGAGCTCGGTGAGCTCGTCACGCAGCCGGGCGGCCACCTCGAACTGCAGCTCGCGGGCGGCGGCGAGCATCTGGTCGTTCATCTGCGTGATGAGGTCGGCGAGCTCGGCGCGCGGCAGGCCCTGGACGTCGATGCCGCCGGCCTTGCCCGCCTTCTTCGACGACAGCCCCGGCACCGGCGCCTTGCCGCGGGACTGCTGCCGGCCGGAGCCCCCGACCAGCTCGACGCTCCCGGTGTCCTCCGCGGCGCGGTAGATCCCGTCGAGGATGTCGACGATCTTCTTGCGCAGCGGCTGCGGGTCGATCCCGTGCTCGGTGTTGTAGGCGATCTGCTTCTCGCGGCGCCGGTTGGTCTCCTCGATCGCCAGGGCCATCGAGGGGGTGATCGTGTCGGCGTACATGTGCACCTGGCCGGAGACGTTGCGCGCCGCGCGGCCGATCGTCTGGATCAGCGAGGTGCCCGAGCGGAGGAAGCCCTCCTTGTCGGCGTCGAGGATGGCGACCAGCGACACCTCGGGCAGGTCGAGGCCCTCGCGCAGCAGGTTGATGCCGACCAGCACGTCGTACTCGCCCTGCCGCAGCTCGCGCAGCAGCTCGACCCGGCGCAGAGTGTCGACCTCGGAGTGCAGGTAGCGGACCTTGATGCCCAGCTCGAGCAGGTAGTCGGTGAGGTCCTCGGCCATCTTCTTGGTCAGCGTGGTGACCAGGACCCGCTCGTCCTTCTCCGTGCGCACCCGGATCTCGCGCACCAGGTCGTCGATCTGCCCCTTGGTCGGCTTGACGACGACCTCCGGGTCGACCAGGCCGGTCGGGCGGATGACCTGCTCGACCACGTCGCCCTGCACCCGGCCGAGCTCGTAGGGGCCCGGCGTCGCCGACAGGTAGACGGTCTGGCCGATGCGGTCGGTGAACTCCTCCCACTTCAGCGGGCGGTTGTCCATCGCCGAGGGCAGCCGGAAACCGTGCTCGACCAGCGTCCGCTTGCGGCTCATGTCGCCCTCGTACATGCCGCCGATCTGCGGCACGGTCACGTGCGACTCGTCGATGACCAGCAGGAAGTCGTCGGGGAAGTAGTCGATGAGGCAGGCGCCGGCGCTCCCGGGGGCGCGGCCGTCGATGTGCCGCGAGTAGTTCTCGATGCCGGAGCAGAAGCCGACCTGCCGCATCATCTCGATGTCGTAGGTGGTGCGCATGCGCAGCCGCTGGGCCTCCAGCAGCTTGCCCTGCCGCTCCAGCTCGGCCAGCCGCTGCTCGAGCTCGGCCTCGATGGAGGCGATCGCCCGCTCCATCCGCTCCGGGCCGGCGACGTAGTGGGTGGCCGGGAAGACGAACAGCTCGTCCACCTCGCGGACGACCTCACCGGTGAGCGGATGCAGGTAGTACAGCCGCTCGACCTCGTCGCCGAACATCTCGATCCGGCAGGCGAGCTGCTCGTACACCGGGAAGACCTCGATCGTGTCGCCGCGCACCCGGAAGGTGCCGCGGGTGAACGACAGGTCGTTGCGGGTGTACTGCTCGGTGACCAGGGTGCGCAGCAGCTCGTCGCGGTCGCGCTCCTCCCCCACCTTGATCTTCAGGGCCCGGTCGACATACTCCTCCGGCGTGCCCAGGCCGTAGATGCAGGAGACCGTGGAGACGACGACGACGTCGCGCCGGGTGAGCAGGCTGTTGGTGGCGGAGTGCCGCAGCCGCTCCACCTCCTCGTTGATCGAGGAGTCCTTCTCGATGTAGGTGTCCGTCTGCGGGACGTAGGCCTCGGGCTGGTAGTAGTCGTAGTACGAGACGAAGTACTCGACCGCGGCGTCGGGCAGCAGCTCCCGGAACTCGTTGGCCAGCTGCGCGGCCAGCGTCTTGTTGGGGGCCATCACCAGCGTCGGCCGCTGGACCTGCTCGATCAGCCAGGCCGTCGTCGCCGACTTGCCGGTACCGGTCGCACCGAGCAGCACGGTGTCGGTCGCGCCCGAGTTGACCCGCTCGGCCAGCGCCTTGATCGCGGCCGGCTGGTCGCCCGAGGGCTCGAACTCGCTGACGACGCGGAAACGCCCGCGGGTGGGCCGGAGGTCGGTGGTCGTGCGCACGGGTCGACGGTACGACCCGCCAGTGACAGGACGACGTCCCTGAGCCGTGAGCGAACGCGCGGGACGAGCGGGGTGGCGGGACTGGCGTCCGGTGCTTGCACGTGCTGGGGTCGCGGCCTAGCGTCCCCGGTCGCAGGAGCGGTCACCGCCGAGGACCAGTGCCACCCAGGGCCCTGCGCCCCGGACGAGGTCGGACCCGGCGTCGCTGCCCCGGCCGGACCTGCGCACGACGCCCCCCACGGAGACCTCCGCGGGGGGCGTCGTCGTCCGCAGCCCGGTGCGGTGAGCGACGTCTCCCGGCCGTGACCTGGCGAAGGGTTGGACGGCGGCACGCCCGGGCACGAGAGGTCAGAAACACCACGCGCACCGACCTCCCCGACGACGCCCCGCGACGGGGAGGCCACCGGCCCCCGGCGTCCCCGGGGGCGCCAGCACAGGAGGACCTCGTCCATGACCCAGGTGTGGCCTGGAACCGCCTACCCCCTCGGCGCGACCTACGACGGCACCGGCACGAACTTCGCGATCTTCAGCGAGGTGGCCGAGAAGGTCGAGCTGTGCCTGTTCGACGACGACGGCACCGAAACCCGCATCCGGCTCCCCGAGATGGACGGCTACGTCTGGCACGCCTTCCTGCCCGGCATCCAGCCCGGGCAGCGCTACGGCTACCGCGTGCACGGCCCCTACGACCCGTCCCAAGGCCTGCGCTGCAACCCGAACAAGCTGCTGCTCGACCCGTACGCGAAGGCGATCGACGGCCAGGTCGACTGGGACCCGTCGGTCTTCTCCTACGACTTCGACAGCGGTGAGCGCAACGACGAGGACTCGGCCGGGCACATGCCGAAGTCCGTCGTCGTCAACCCGTACTTCGACTGGGGCGTCGACCGGCCGCCGAAGACGCCGTACCACAAGACGGTCATCTACGAGGCCCACGTCAAGGGCCTGACGATGACCCACCCCGACGTCCCGGAGGAGCTGCGCGGCACCTACGCCGGCATCGCGCACCCGGCCGTCGTCTCCTATCTGCAGGACCTCGGGGCGACCGCCATCGAGCTCATGCCGGTGCACCAGTTCGTGCAGGACGACACCCTCCAGCAGAAGGGCCTGCGCAACTACTGGGGCTACAACACGATCGGGTTCTTCGCGCCGCACAACGAGTACGCGAGCAACACCGACAACGGCATGCAGGTGCAGGAGTTCAAGGGGATGGTCCGCACCCTGCACGAGGCGGGCATCGAGGTCATCCTCGACGTGGTCTACAACCACACCGCCGAGGGCAACCACCTCGGCCCCACGCTCTCGTTCAAGGGCATCGACAACCGGGCCTACTACCGGCTGGTCGAAGACGACCCGCAGTACTACATGGACTACACGGGCACCGGGAACTCGCTCAACGCCCGCACCCCGCAGGCGCTGCAGCTGATCATGGACTCGCTGCGGTACTGGGTCACCGAGATGCACGTCGACGGCTTCCGCTTCGACCTGGCCTCCACGCTGGCCCGCGAGCTGCACGCCGTCGACCGGCTGTCGGCCTTCTTCGACCTGGTGCACCAGGACCCGGTGGTCAGCCAGGTGAAGCTCATCGCCGAGCCCTGGGACGTCGGCGAGGGCGGCTACCAGGTCGGCAACTTCCCGGCCCTGTGGACGGAGTGGAACGGCAAGTACCGCGACACCGTGCGCGACTTCTGGCGCGGCGAGCCCTCGACGATCGGCGAGTTCGCCAGCCGGCTCACCGGCTCGGCCGACCTCTACCAGCACTCCGGCCGGCGCCCGGTGGCCAGCATCAACTTCGTCACCGCGCACGACGGGTTCACCCTCAACGACCTGGTCTCCTACAACGAGAAGCACAACGAGGCCAACGGCGAGGGCAACAACGACGGCGAGAGCCACAACCGCAGCTGGAACTGCGGGGTGGAGGGCCCGACCGTCGACAAGAAGGTCGTCACCCTGCGCGCCCGGCAGCGGCGCAACTTCCTGGCCACACTGATGCTCAGCCAGGGCGTGCCGATGCTGCTGCACGGCGACGAGCTGGGCCGCACCCAGCAGGGCAACAACAACGGCTACTGCCAGGACTCGCCGCTGACCTGGATCCACTGGGACGAGGTCGACGAGGGGCTGCTGGAGTTCACCAAGATGGTGACCCGGCTGCGCCACGAGCATCCGACGTTCCGCCGTCGCCGGTTCTTCCACGGCCGCCCGGTGCGCCGCGGCCAGGACGACCCGGTGCAGGACGTCGCCTGGCTGACGCCGAGCGGTGACCTGATGACCGAGGACGACTGGGACGCCGGCTTCGCCAAGTCGCTGGCCATGTACCTCAACGGCCACGGCATCCGGTCCACCGACGAGCGCGGCGAGAACGTCGTCGACGACCACTTCTACCTGGCCTTCAACGCCTCGCACGAGAAGATGGAGTTCACCCTGCCGTCGGAGGAGTACGCCGGCGCGTGGACCGTCGTCCTCGACACCGCCGAGATGGGCGAGGTGGAGCCGCGCGAGGTCAAGGCCGGCGAGACGCTGACGCTGCAGGACCGCTCCATGGTCGTGCTGAGCGCCCCCCGCCGGTCGTGAGCGAGCCGCTGAGCGAGGACCGGCGCCGCGACGTCCCCACGGGGACCTACCGGCTGCAGGTCACCGCCGACTTCCCGCTGGACGACGCGGCGTCCCTGGCCGGTTACCTGGCCGACCTCGGGGTGAGCCACGCCTACGCCTCGCCACTGCTGCGGTCGGCGTCGGGCAGCACGCACGGCTACGACACCGTCGACCACGCGCACATCGACGAGTCGCGCGGCGGGCAGGCCGGCTTCGACCGGCTGGTCGCGGCGCTGCACGAGCACGGCCTCGGCCTGGTGCTGGACCTGGTGCCCAACCACATGGGGGTCGCCGACCCGGCGGAGGCGCCCTGGTGGTGGGACGTGCTCCGGCACGGACGGGACAGCGCGCACGCGGCCGCCTTCGACATCGACTGGGACTTCGGCGGCGGCCGGATGCGCATCCCCGTGCTCGGCTCGGCGGACGACGTCGAGAAGCTCGAGGTCGTCGAGGGCGAGCTCCGCTACTACGACAACCGCTTCCCGATCGCCCCCGGCACCGAGCACGGGACGCCGCAGGAGGTGCACGACCGGCAGCACTACGAGCTGGTCGACTGGCGGCGGGCCGACCGCGACCTCAACTACCGCCGGTTCTTCGCGATCAACACCCTCGCGGGGCTGCGCGCCGAGGACCCGGCCATCTTCGAGGCCACGCACCGGCTCGTGCTGCAGCTGGTGGCCGACGGCGCGGTCGACGGGCTGCGCATCGACCACCCCGACGGCCTGGCCGACCCGAAGGGCTACCTCGACCGGCTGGCCGAGGCCTCCGACGGCCGGTGGACCGTGGTGGAGAAGATCCTCGAGCCCGGCGAGGACCTGCCGGAGTCGTGGCGGACCGCCGGGACGACGGGCTACGACGCGCTCGCCGAGGTCGACGACGTGCTGGTCGACCCGGCCGGCGAGGCGGTGCTCAGCGCGCTGGACACCGAGCTCACGGGCGCCCCGGTCGACTACGCGCAGCTGGTGCACGACTGCAAGCGCGAGGTGACCGACGGGGCGCTCGGCTCGGAGGTGGCCCGGCTGGTGCGGGTCATCGGCGAGCTGCCCGGCGTCGACCGCGCCCAGCAGACCGAGGCGCTGGCCGAGCTGCTCGCGTCCTTCCCGGTCTACCGCTCCTACCTGCCCGACGGCCGGGAGCACCTCGACGGCACCGTGGCCGCCGTGCGGGAGCGCCGTCCCGACCTGGCGGCGGCGCTGGACGCGCTGCACCCGGTGCTCTCCCAGGCCGGGACCGAGGCGGCCACCCGCTTCGAGCAGACCAGCGGACCGGTCATGGCCAAGGGCGTGGAGGACAGCGCCTACTACCGGTGGGCGCGGTTCGTCGCCCTCAACGAGGTCGGCGGCGACCCGGCGCGCTTCGGCAGCACCGTCGAGGAGTTCCACGAGGCGCAGCGGCGCCGCGCGGAGCGCAAGCCGCAGTCGATGACCACGCTGTCGACGCACGACACCAAGCGCAGCGAGGACGTGCGCGCCCGGCTGGCGGTGCTCTCCGAGCTCGGCGCCGGGTGGGCGGAGCTGGTCCGCGGGCTGCTGACCCGGCACCCGCTGCCCGACCGTCCCCTGGCGCACCTGGTGTGGCAGAACCTGGTCGGCGCGTGGCCGCTGTCCCGGGAGCGGGCGCACGGCTACGCCGAGAAGGCCGCCCGCGAGGCCGGCACCTCGACGACGTGGACCGACGTCGACGAGGAGTTCGAGACGGCGCTGCACGAGATGGTCGACGCGGCCTACGACGACGAGCGGACCTCCGCCGAGATCGAGGCGTTCGTCGCCCGCATCGCGCCGTTCGGCCGGTCCAACTCGCTGTCGCAGAAGCTGCTGCAGCTGACGATGCCCGGCGTCCCCGACGTCTACCAGGGCACCGAGCTGTGGGACCTCTCCCTCGTCGACCCGGACAACCGCCGTCCGATCGACTACGAGCAGCGCCGCCGGCTGCTGGCCCGGCTGGACGCCGGCGAGGTGCCGGAGGTCGACGAGACCGGCGCGGCCAAGCTGCTCGTCGTCTCCCGCGTGCTGCGGGCCCGCCGCGAGCACCCGGAGTGGTTCGCCGGGTACGAGCCGGTGGGCGCGACCGGCGTCGCCGCCCACCACGTGGTCGCCTTCGACCGGGGTGGCGTCGTGCCGGTGGCGACCCGGCTCCCGGTCGGCCTCTCGATCGCCGGCTGGGACGACACCGCGCTGCAGCTGCCGACCGGGGCCTGGCGGGACCTGCTCACCGGCGGCCGGTTCGTCTCCGACGCCGAGGGGCTGCCGCTGGCCGGGCTGCTCGAGCGGCTCCCGGTCGCCCTGCTGGTCCGCGACTGAGGAAGGCCCCCCTGCCCCCACCACTCGCAGGCTCGCGGCGGGACCCTGCAGGGGGGCCGCCGTCCTCCCCGCCCTCCGCAGGCTCAGAGCGGGACCCGGGGCGGGGCCGGACTGAGACACGGTTCACGTCCCCGCGGGTGCGTGCGTGCCCGCAGGGACGTGACCAGGTGATCCGTCCGGCACCGGTCCTGACGGCCGGCCGTGTCACCCCGGTTGCCCCTGCGACACGAGGTGAGCCGCCGTGACCTGACCGTTACCGTGTTCCGGCATCCCCCATCCGGGACCGGGTGCCGGAGCCGATCCGCCGAACCCCGTCCGTCGGTTGCCGTACCTCCTGCACAGCCAGGACGGGGGTGGGGGACCCATCTCGGTGCTCGGCCGGTCCGGCCGGGCACCTCGGGGTGAAGCCGTGTGCGCACGGCCGGGGCACCGATCGCTCCGAACCCGACAGCTCACCTCGCAGGCGGCGGATCGGAGTCCCCCCATGCGTTCGTCCTCGTCTTCCCGCATGCCCGCACGCGCCCTGCGGCGCGGCGCCGTGGTGCTCGGCGGCGCCGCCGCCGTCTCCCTCGGCGTCCTCGCCGCACCCGCCTCGGCTGCCGCCCCGAACAACTGGGACGCCGTCGCGCAGTGTGAGTCCAGCGGCAACTGGGCCATCAACACCGGCAACGGCTACTACGGCGGCCTGCAGTTCAGCCAGAGCACCTGGGCCGCGTACGGCGGCACGGAGTTCGCCCCGCGCGCCGACCTGGCCACCAAGGACCAGCAGATCGCCGTCGCCGAGCGCACGCTCGACAAGCAGGGCCCGGGCGCCTGGCCGACCTGCGGCAAGGCGCTCGACCCCTCCGCCCCCGAGGCGGGCGCGGCGCCGGCCGCCGTTGCGCCGGCGGCCGCACCGGCCGCGGAGGCCGGCGGGGTGACCTACACGGTGCAGTCCGGTGACACGCTCAGCCGCATCGCCTCGGAGCAGGACGTCGCGGGTGGCTGGCAGGCGCTGTACGCCGCCAACGACGACCAGCTCAGCGACCCGAACCGGATCGCGGTCGGCCAGGTGCTGCAGCTGCCGTGAGTGCGGCCGGCGGCCGGGGGACGCGCTCCCCCGGCCGCCGGGAGCCCTGCAAGGTTGAACGCTAGAGGCCCAGAACCCGCCGGGTTCTGGGCCTCTGGCGTTCAATGGCTGGCCGCCGGACGCCCCCTGCAGGGCCTCCCGAGCCTGCGAGGGGAGCCAGGAGGGGGTCCTTTCAGAAGCGGATGGCGTCGATGACCTTCGCCCGGACGGCGATCACCGCGGGCAGCAGCCCGGCCAGCGCGCCGACCGCGGTGGCGGCCACCAGCCCCTCGACCGCCGCGGCCACCGGGAAGGCGGGGGTCTCCGCCAGCGGGACGCCGCTGTTGAGCAGCTGCTCCAGCGGCAGGTTGCGCACCAGCACGACCGACAGCGCCACCGCGGCCAGCCCGGCGAGGAACGTAGCGCAGACGCTCTCCAGCATGATGGCGGAGAAGACCCGCCCCGAGGTGGCGCCGAAGCTGCGCCGGACGCCGATCTCCCGGATCCGCTGGCGCACCGTCACCAGCCCGATGTTGAGCACGCCGAGGCCGCCGAGGACGAGCACGACGACGCCGGCCCCGCGGATCGCCAGGCGCAGCATGCCCAGGGTCTCCTCCAGGCCCTCCGCGTCCTGCCGGTAGGCGTCGACCTGGACGCCGCCGAGCGCGAGCCCGAGGTCGTTGGAGACCACCGCCATGACCTCCTCGGCCTGTTCCGGCGGCACCCAGAGCTCCAGCGTGGACGGGCCGGACACCATCGCCGACCGGTCCGCCTCGCGCGGCGCGTCCCACGGGCCGGCCGAGCGGTCCACCCGGTAGGCGAGCAGCTCGTCGCCGTACCCCTCCCGGACGACGCCGACGACGGCCGCGCGCACCGGGGTCGCGCCGCCGATGACGACCGTCGGGTGCGAGGAGAGGTCGGGCACGCCGAGCGCGCCGAGGAACGCCTCGTTGACGACGACGGCCGGTGCCAGGCTGTCGCGGTCGCCCTCGCGCAGCCAGCGGCCCTCGACCGGCTCGATGCGGTGCAGCTGCCCGTAGGACGGCGACACGCGCTTGGTCTGCACCGCCTGGGTGCCGCCGGGCAGCCGGAAGCGGGTCTCCTCGTAGCCGATGCTGGCCGTGGCGGTGATCCCGTACCGCTCGGTGAGGTCGGTGACGGCGGCGTCCCACTCCTGCGGGTCCGGCGGCATCCCCGTCTGCGGGTCGTACGCGGTGACCCCGATGGTGGCCGGCCGGCCACCCATCCGCTCCCCCTGCTCCTGCTGCACCTGGGCGACGAGCAGGCCGAACGCGGTCACGGTCGTCATGGCGAAGACGGCGAGGAAGACGCCGACGAGGGAGAGCACCACGCGGGCCTTGTGCACCCGCACCTCGCTCCACGCCTCGGCGAGGGTGGCCAGCACGGGGATCACGGCAGCACCTCCTCGAGCGGAGCGGCCGCGGGCGCCGGGACGACGAGGGTCGGCGCCGGGTCGACCAGCGGGTCAGCCGGCCGGCGTCCAGCCGGTAGCGCCGGTCGGCCAGCCGGGCGACGTTCAGGTCGTGGGTGATGGTGACCAGCGCGGCGCCGCCCTCCGCGGCGGCCTCGGCCAGCAGCGCCATGACCTGGGCGCCGGTCTCGACGTCGAGGGCGCCGGTCGGCTCGTCGGCCAGCACGACCCGCGGCGAGCGCACCAGCGCCCGCGCGATCGCGACCCGCTGCTGCTCTCCGCCGGAGAGCCGCTCGGGCACCGTGCCGGCACGCTCGCCGAGGCCGACGCGGTCGAGCAGGGCGCGCGCCGTCCGCCGCCGGTGCAGGTAGTCCCGGCCGTGGGCGTAGAGCAGCGGCGCGGCGACGTTCTCCTCCGCGGTGCGCCGGGGCAGCAGGTTGAACTGCTGGAAGACGAAGCCGAACACCTCGCCGCGCAGCCGGGCGCGGCGGCGGGCGCGCAGCGCGTCGGTCCGCTCCCCGTCGAGCAGGTACTCCCCGCCGGTGGGGGTGTCGAGCAGGCCGAGGATGTTGAGCAGCGTCGACTTGCCCGACCCGGACCGGCCGACGATGGCCACGTGCTCGCCCGCGGCCACCTCGAGGTCGACCCCGGTGAGGACCGGGAGCACGCCGCCGTCGGGCAGCGCGACCTCCCGGCTGATCCCGTGCAGCGACAGCAGGGTCATCCGAACGGCCCTGCCATCCCCGGGCTCTCCACGGTGTCGTCGGGCACCGGCACGAACATGAGCACCTGGTCGCCCTCGGCGAGGCCCTCGCGGACCTCGACCTGGTCGCCGTCGGTGAGGCCGAGGACCACCGCGCGCTGCTCCTGGGCGCCGTCGGGCCCGACCACCCAGACGTTGCCCTGCTGCACCGAGCCCTGGACCGCGGTGACCGGGACGACGAGCACGTCCTCGGCGACCCCGGCGTCCACGACCACGGTGGCGGCCATCCCGGCGAACACCGCCGTCCCGGCGGGGACCCGGCAGCGGGCGGTGGTGCCGCCCTGCCCGGTCCCGGCGGACGCCGGGTCGGTGACGGCGGAGGCCGGGTCGTCGCCGGCGCCGTCCGCCGGCGCCGGGGCGCCCAGCGTGAGCTCGGTGCAGGTGAACGGTGCCGGTCCGCCCTGCACCTCGACCTGCGCGGTGGACGGCGGGGCGAGCAGCCGGAACTGGTCGTCCTGGGTGAGCGTCGCGGTGACCGACAGCGAGCCCGGGGAGATGCCGGCGGCCCGGTCGCCGACCGCGACGACCTGGTCGACCAGCACGTCGACGGCGGTGACGGTGCCGGCCGTGGGCGTGACGACGGTCGCGGTGCGCACGACGGGCTCGCGCGGCGTGCTGCTGGGGTTGCCCTCCGCGTCGGTGCCGGCGAGCGGCTCGCGCTCCTCCTCCCAGCGGACCTCCAGCACCGCGTCGCCCTCGTCGACGACGTCGCCGACCTCGACCAGTACCCGCCGGACGGTGCCCGCCTTGGTCGCCCTGACCGGCACGGTGGCGTCGGCGACGACGGTGCCCTGGACGGTCACGGTGTTGGCGACGGTGCCGCGGGCGACGGGAACCACCGGGGAGGTGAGGTCGACCGGTGGCGCACCGTCCGACACCGGCGCGGCCTCGCCGCTGCCACCGCGGAAGGCGAGCACCACGAGGGCGACGGCGATGACGGTCCACGCCAGCAGACGCAGGGCCGGGAAGACGACGGTGCGGACCACGCTCATGGCGCTCCTCGAGGCGGAGTGGCGCCCTCCGGCACCCGTGGGTGCGCACCGTAACGACACCGGCGCTCTCCGGATACGGAGTGCTGCGCGGCACGCCGGGAACACGTGGTTGGCGACCGTCCGCGCGGGCATGACCCCCCGGACCGCCACGTGGCGACCCCGACTCCCCTGGAGGCCCCTGCATGTCCGCTGCCGTCGAGTTCGCCGTCTGGGCGCCGGTCCCGGAACGGGTCCGGCTGCAGGTCGACGGGTCGGTGCACGACATGCGCCGGGAGGAGGGCGGCTGGTGGTGCGCCGAGGTCGAGGCCGGCCAGGAGGCCGACTACGGCTTCCTGCTGGGTGACGACCACACTCCCCGACCGGACCCGCGCTCGCGCCGCCAGCCCGAGGGCGTGCACGGCCTGTCGCGCCGCTACGACCCGGCGTCGTACGAGTGGGGCGACCGCGCCTGGACCGGCCGCCCGCTGGCCGGCGGCGTGGTCTACGAGATGCACGTCGGCACCTTCACCCCCGAGGGCACCCTCGACGCCGCGGTCGGGAGGCTCGACCACCTGGTCGACCTCGGTGTCGACTTCGTCGAGCTGCTGCCGGTCAACGGCTTCGACGGCACGCACAACTGGGGCTACGACGGCGTCCTCTGGTACACGGTGCAGGAGAGCTACGGCGGTCCCGCGGCCTACCAGCGCTTCGTCGACGCCTGCCACCAGCGCGGCCTGGGCGTTCTCCAGGACGTCGTCTACAACCACCTCGGCCCGTCGGGGAACTACCTGCCGCTGTTCATGCCGATCTTCAGCGAGGGCGGCGCGAACACCTGGGGAGAGTCGGTCAACCTCTCCGGCCCGGACTCCGACGAGGTGCGCCGCTACATCCTCGACAACGCGCTCATGTGGCTGCGCGACATGCACGTCGACGGGCTGCGGCTGGACGCCGTCCACGCGCTGGTCGACGAGCGCGCCACCCACGTGCTCGAGGAGATGGCGCAGGAGGTCGACCGGCTCTCGGTGGCGCTCGGCCGGCCGCTGACGCTGATCGCCGAGAGCGACCTCAACGACCCTCGGATGGTCACCCCGCGGGTGGCCCACGGCACCGGTATCCACGCGCAGTGGAGCGACGACTTCCACCACGCGCTGCACTCGGTGCTCACCGGGGAGGGCCAGGGCTACTACGGGGACTTCGCCGCCGCCGGGCTCGCCGGGCTGGCCAAGACGCTGATCGGCGCGTTCTTCCACGACGGCGCCTGGTCGAGCTTCCGGCGCCGGCACCACGGCCGGCCGGTGGACACCGCACTGCTGCCCGGCTGGAAGTTCCTCGGCTACCTGCAGGACCACGACCAGATCGGCAACCGCGCCGTCGGCGACCGCGTCTCGGCGTCCCTCTCTCCCGGCCTGCTCGCCGTCGGGGCGACGCTGGTGCTGACCAGCCCGTTCACCCCGATGCTGTTCATGGGTGAGGAGTGGGGCGCCGCGACGCCGTGGCAGTTCTTCACCAGCCACACCGACCCGGAGATCGGCCGGGCGACGGCCGAGGGTCGCAAGGGCGAGTTCGCCGAGCACGGCTGGGACGCCGACGAGGTGCCCGACCCGCAGGACCCGGAGACCTTCACCCGCTCGAAGCTGGACTGGAGCGAGCCCGAGCGGGAACCGCACTCCCGCCTGCTGGGGGTGCACCGGGCGCTGCTGGCGCTCCGGCGCGCGCACCCCGACCTCCTCGACCCGGACCTGTCGGCGGTCGCGGTCGACTGGGACGACGCCGACCGGTGGCTGGTGGTCCGCCGCGGCTCGCTGCGGGTGGTCGCCAACCTGTCCGGCGAGCCGCGGGACATCGACCTCGACCTCCCGGTGCGCGAGGTGCTGTTCGCCAGCGGCGAGCTCCCCGGGCTGAACGGCGCCACGGTGACCGTCCCGCCCGAGAGCGCGGCCGTGATCAGCGCGCACTGACGTGCGCCGGCTGCTGCCGGACCCGGCGGCCGAGCTCGACGACGCCGCGCTCGTCGAGGCCTACCGGCTGCCGGCCGGGCGCTCGCTGCGGGTCGACTTCGTCGCCTCCCTCGACGGCTCGGTGACGGTCGAGGGGCGCAGCGGCGGCCTCGGCTCGCCGGGCGACAAGCGGGTGTTCCGCACGCTGCGGGCGCTCGCCGACGTCGTCCTGGTCGGGCACGGGACGGCGGCCGCCGAGGGCTACCGCCCGGTGGCCGCCGACTCCGCCGTCGGCCGGCTGCGGACGGTGATCGGCCGGCCCGCGTCGGCGCCGGTCGCCGTGGTGTCCCGGCGGGCGTCGCTGGCGCCCGGGGACCGGCTCGCCGTCCCCTCGACGATCCTGGTCACCTGCGCGGCCACCGACGCCGGCCGGCGGGCGGCCCTGGCCGACGCCGGCGTGACCGTGCTGGTGTGCGGCGAGGAGGACGTCGACCTGCCCGCCGCGCTGGACGCGCTCGCCGAGCGGGGCCTGGAGCAGGTGCTGTGCGAGGGCGGGCCGGCGCTGCTGTCGGCGGCGCTGGCGGCCGAGGTGGTCGACGAGCTGGACCTCTCGATCGCCCCGGCGTTGGTCGGCAGCCCGGACCGGCTGCTGGCCGGCCCACTGACCGGCGTCGTCCGCCCCCGGCTGGTGCAGGTCCTCGAGGAGGACGGCGTGCTGTTCACCCGGTACGCGGTCGACCGGTAGCGCGCCGGGCGACCGCCGCCGCCCAGGCGATGTAGCCCAGGTTGACGACGACCCGCGCCGCGACGCCGAGCGGCCGGTCGAACGCCCGCTGCGCCGCGCGCCGGTGCCGGAGCGGTTCGAGGTGGGCCGGCAGGTAGGTGGTGATGAGCGCGGCGGCCGCCCACGCGCCGGTCCGACGGGTCGCCGGCACCGCGACGAGCACCCCGACCGCGATGTCGGCCAGCCCGCTGACCGCGACCAGCGCCGAGCGCGCCGGCAGCCACTGCAGGTCTTCGGGCAGCTCGTCGAAGTCGTCAGCGATCCACACGTTGCCGCGGTCGAAGTCGAAGTGGGGCGTTCGCCGTGCGGGACCCACCAGCCTGGCCACCACCTTGCCGCGGTTGGTGATCTCGACCTCCTCACCGGCCGCGACCTTCTCCACCAGGCGTGACAGGTGCGTCTCGGCCTCGTGCACGCCGACCGACCTAGTCATGCCACTTGGTCTGGTCGAGGGTGTCCTCCCCACCCACACGCCGTGACGTCACCGCGGTCGAGGACGTCGAGATCCCCCGGAACACCCCGCTTCCGCTCGACGCGCGCTGGGCCGCGGTCGCGCGTGCGGTCCCGCCCTCGTGGTGCGGCACGAGGGTGGCTCCCATGGCGCGAAGGTCGCGATCACGATCGGCGGGCGGCCGGGGCGTCGTCCCCGACGGTGACCGGCTGCTGCTCCGACGCGCTGCCGTGGCGGAGTCGCGTACCCGGTCTGCCCGATCGCGGCACGCCTCGAGGGAGACGGCGTGCGGTCCACCGGAACGGCATCGGTCGCCGGCGTGGGACCTCCGACTCCTCCGCCGGGCACCCGGCCGCCTCTAGCGTCCCTTCCCCGACCGTGCGGAGGAGCAGCCATGGGCAAGGCAGTGGTCAGCCTGAGGACCGGGCTCGAGGACCCGGAGACCGTGACCGTCGCGATGCTCATGGCCGTGGGCGCGGCCGAGTCCGGACGGCCGACCGCCATGTTCCTGGCCAAGGAGGCCGTGCGGCTGGCCCTGGACGGGGTGGCCGTCGGCACCGCCTGCGAGGGCTGCCCCCCGCTGCCGAGCCTGTTCGAGCGCTACGCCGCGGCCGGCGGGCGGCTGTTCGTCTGCCCGATCTGCTTCAACGCCAAGCAGCTGGACGCCGCCGGACTGGTCAAGGGCGCCGAGCTCGCCGGCACGGTGCCCCTGTGGGAGTGGATCGGCGACGAGGGCGCCACCACCTTCAGCTACTGAGCCGGCCACGCGCCGCCGTCCGTCGGCGGTGACTGCTTGACTGACCGGCATGGACCTGCCCCTGCTGCCGCCGGTGAAGCCGATGCTGGCCAAGGCCGTGACGAAGGTGCCCACCGCCGAGGGCATGTTCTACGAGCCGAAGTGGGACGGCTTCCGGTGCATCGTGTTCCGGGACGGCGACGAGGTGGAGCTGGGCAGCCGCAACGAGCGCCCGCTGACCCGCTACTTCCCCGAGGTGGTCGAGGCGGTCAAGGTGGCGCTGCCCGAGCGGTGCGTGGTCGACGGCGAGATCGTCGTCCCCAACGGCGACCGGCTGCACTTCGAGGCGCTGCTGCAGCGCATCCACCCGGCGGAGTCCCGCATCCGGCTGCTCGCCGAGCAGACGCCGGCGTCCTTCGTGGCCTTCGACCTGCTGGCCATCGGGGACGAGTCGCTCATGGAGGTGCCCTTCGGGCAGCGCCAGGCGCGGCTGCGCGAGATCGTCACCGGCACCGACTCGGTGCACGTCACCGCGATCACCCAGGACGCCGCGACCGCGCAGCGCTGGTTCCAGGAGTTCGAGGGCGCCGGGCTGGACGGCGTCGTCGCCAAGGCCGCCGACCTGCCCTACGGCCCCGACCAGCGGCTCATGACCAAGGTCAAGCACGTGCGGACGGCGGACTGCGTGGTCGCCGGCTTCCGCTGGCACAAGAGCGGGCCGATCGTGGGGTCGCTGCTGTTGGGCCTCTACGACGACGCCGGCGACCTGCAGCACATCGGCGTCGCGGCGTCCTTCCCGATGGCCCGGCGGGCCGAGCTGGTCGAGGAGCTGGCGCCCTACCGGGCCGAGGCGCTCGACGGACACCCGTGGCAGGACTGGGCGAACGCGCAGGTGGTCAACGGGTCGAACGGCGAGGAGCACCGGATGCCCGGCGCGCAGAGCCGCTGGAACGCCGGCAAGGACCTCTCCTGGGTGCCGCTGCGCCCGGAGCTGGTGGTCGAGGTGAAGTACGACCAGCTGGAGGGACGGCGGCTGCGGCACACCGGCCAGTTCCTGCGCTGGCGCCCCGACCGGGAGGCGCGCAGCTGCACCTACGACCAGCTGGAGGTGCCGGTGCGCTACGACCTGGCGGAGGTCTTCGCCGGGTGAAGGACCCTCTGCCCCCACCGTGGAAGGACCCCCTACCCCCCACCGCTCGCACGCTCGCGGCGGGACCCTGCAGGGGGCCGAACAGCACCGGGTGACGGGTGCGTGACGCTCGGCTGAGGGGTCTGTCACCCGGTCGGGGCCCGTGCCTGCGCCGTCCAGCCGGGCCTCATACCCTCGTGACCCATGCGCCTGTCCCGCGGCCTGGTCGCCGCTGCCTCCGGCCTGCTCGTGGCGGTCTCCGGCTGCACCTCCTCCTCCGACGACGCCGCGGCGGACCCGTCGGCCTCGGCGTCCTCGGCGCCGGCCGAGCCGGAGGCCGCGGAGATCGCCTGGAGCGACTGCGACGCCGAGATCTCCGAGCTGGTGGCCGGCACCCCGGGCAGCGAGCGCGACGTGGCCTTCGAGTGCGGCCGCACCGAGGTGCCGATCAGCTACGACGAGCCGCAGGGCGCCACGCTGCCCCTCTTCCTCGTCCGCGCCCGGTGGGCCCAGCAGACCGACCGCATCGGCTCGCTGGTCATCAACCCCGGCGGCCCGGGCGGCTCGGGTGCCGACGCCGCGATCGGCTCGGCGCTCACCCTCCCCGAGGACGTGCTGCGCCGCTTCGACGTCGTCGGCTTCGACCCGCGCGGCGTCGGGCTGTCCACGCCGGTCGAGTGCATCCCGCCGGACCTCAAGGACCGGGCCATCGCCTCCGAGCCGCGGCCGACCACCCCCGAGCAGGTCGACGAGGCGTTCGCGCTGCAGCGGGAGATCGCCGACGGCTGCGCCGAGGAGTACCCCGACTCGCTGGGCACCTTCAACACCGTCGACACCGCCCGCGACATGGACCTGCTGCGCGAGTCGCTCGGCGACGAGCAGCTGACCTACCTCGGCTACTCGTACGGCACCACCCTCGGCTCCACCTACGCCGAGCTGTTCCCCGACCGGGTGCGGGCGCTGGTGCTCGACGCCGCCGTCGACCCGGATGACGACCCGCGGGCCGAGGCCGAGCAGCAGTCCACCTCGCTGGAGGCGAGCTTCGACGCCTTCGCGGCCAACTGCACCGGCCTGGTCGCCGGCTGCCCGCTCGGCCCGGACCCGCGCCGCTTCGTCGAGGAGCTGCTGGACCAGGCGGAGACGGCGCCGATCCCCAGCGCGCTGGCCGGCGAGACCCGCCAGGCCACGCCCGGCGTGATCATGACCGCCGTCCTCTCGGCGCTGTACGACACCGGGCGCTGGCCGCAGCTGACGCAGGGCCTGGCCACCGCCCGCAACGGTGACGCGCAGCAGCTGTTCTCGCTGGCCGACACGTACTGGGGCCGGCTCCAGGACGGCACCTACACCAACCTGATGGACGCCAACCTGGCGATCAACTGCGCCGACACCGACCCGGCGACGGCGCTGCCCGAGGAGGAGGTCCGCACCCTGGCCACCGAATGGGGGCAGCGCTTCCCGCTCTTCGGCGCCGCCTCGGCGGTGCAGCTGAACGGCTGCACGGCGTGGGAGGCCGAGCGCACGCCGATCCCCGAGCGGGACGCCGAGGGTGCCGCGCCGATCCTGGTGATCGGCAACTCCGGGGACCCGGTGACCCCGCTGCCCGGCGCGGTGGACATGGCCGAGGACCTGACCTCCGGCGTCCTGCTGACCTGGCAGGGGCAGGGGCACACCGCCTACCCGAAGACCGACTGCGTGACCGGCGCGGTCAACGCCTACCTGATCGACCTGGTGGTGCCGCAGGACGGGCTGACGTGCCCGGCCTGAGCGCCCTAGGGTGCGCCGGGTGATCACTTCCGCGGGGTCAGGTCGCTGATGGCGTCGTCGAAGGACGCCGTCCTGCTGCAGGTCGATGGGCACGAGGTGCGGGTCTCCAACCCGGAGAAGCCGTACTTCGCCGAGCGCGGCATCCGCAAGATCGACGTCGTCGAGTACTTCATCGCGGTCGGCGACGGGATCCTGCACGCGCTGCGGGACCGGCCGACGACGCTGGAGCGCTGGCCCGGTGGGGTGTTCGAGGGCGCGCGGCTGTCCACCCGCGTGGACAACACCGGCGACGCCTTCTACCAGAAGCGGGTGCCCAAGAACGCCCCCGAGTGGGTGCCGACGGCGCACATCACCTTCCCCAGCGGGCGGACGGCGGACGAGATCGCGCCGGACTCGGTGGCCGTCGTCGCCTGGTGCGCCAACCTCGGCACGCTGACGTTCCACCCGTGGCCGGTGTCGAAGTCCGACGTCGAGTCGCCGGACCAGATCCGCATCGACCTGGACCCCCAGCCGGGCACCGACTTCTCCGACGCCGTCCGGGTGGCCCCGCACGTGCGGGAGCTGCTGGCGGAGTTCGGCATGCAGGGCTGGCCGAAGACCTCCGGCGGGCGCGGGGTGCACGTCTACGTGCCGATCCAGCCGCGGTGGACCTTCCCCGAGGTGCGCCGTGCGGTGATCGCGTTCGGCCGCGAGCTGGAACGGCGCATCCCCGACCGCGTGACGATGTCGTGGTGGAAGGAGGAGCGCGGCGAGAAGATCTTCATCGACTACAACCAGATGGCCCGGGACCGCACGATCGCCTCGGCGTACTCCATCCGGCCCCGGCCGCACGCGCCGGTCTCCGCTCCGGTCGACTGGGACGAACTGTCCGACGTCCACCCGACCGACTTCGACGTGCTGACCATGCCGGCCCGCTTCCGCGAGGTCGGTGACAAGCACGCCGGGTTGTCCGACCACGCGTTCGGCATCGAGCCGCTGCTCGAGCTGGCCGAGCGCCAGGCGACCGACCAGGGCCTGGGCGACCTCCCCTATCCCCCGGACTACCCGAAGATGCCGGGCGAGCCGATGCGCGTGCAGCCCATCCGGGCGAAGCGGCCCACCGCCAGTGACGGGTGAGTCGCGGAGCGGTGCGGCCCGGGCACCGCGCTCGTTTCCGCGCTGACCCGCCACGCCGCCGCCTGGCCCGACGACCTCGCCGAGCCCTGCACCGGCGCCACCGGGCTGCGCAGGATGCGGCGGCAGCCACGGCGACGTCGAGTCGCGGGGTGGCGGACACCCACGTGCGATCCTCGCGTGGCAGCGGGGGCCACGACCTCGCCGAACGACTTCTTCCGAGGAGCCTCCGTGACGACCATCCCGCCCCTCGACCATCCGGCGGACCCGTCCCGCCAGGATGCGGACCGGCAGCACCTGGCCCTCGCCGTGGAGCAGGCCCGGATCGGCTGGGCGGAAGGCGGCGTCCCGATCGGTGCGGCGCTGGTGCACGAGGGGGAGGTGCTGGCCGTGGGCCGCAACCGGCGGGTGCAGATGGGCAGCGCCATCCGCCACGGGGAGACCGACTGCATCGAGCGCGCGGGTCGGTTGCCGGCGTCGGTGTACCGCCGGAGCGTCCTCTACACGACGCTCTCGCCCTGCTACATGTGTGCCGGGACGGCGCTGCTGTACGAGATCCCCCGGATCGTGATCGGCGAGAACCGGACCTTCCAGCAGTCCGAGGAACTGCTGCGCTCGCGCGGGGTGCAG
>NZ_NVPT01000106.1 GCF_002802985.1 Geodermatophilus chilensis
GTGAAGCCGGCACCGGCACCCACGGCTGGAAAACCGCACTCAACGCCTTCGCCCTCCAGTTCCCCGACCGCCTACCCCTCTGACCAGCATCCACTACAGGAGGTCACGCCCGCTTACACAGAAGATTTGACAGGCCCGGTCGGCTCGGCCACGGACCGCGGCCATGCGTCACCGGCCTCGCTCCCGGCGACGCTGCCGGGCCGCGCGAACGCCGGCGGCAGCGGGGCGCCGGAGGCGAGGAAACGCTGCGGGGACAGCGCACCCAACGGCACCTGCACCTCGAGGTGCGCGGCGACCGGCTCGGGGGCCGCCCAGGGGCGCAGCACCAGGTCGGCGAGGATGCCGGAGCGCAGCATGCCGATCGGCCGGTCGTCCCCGGCCTTCTTCGCCCGCCAGGCCAGCTCGTCCACGGTGGCCTGGCGGGCCGCGGCCAGCTCATCGGGCATGCCGGCGACCAGCTCACCGATCCCGTCCCCGACCGGGCGGCGCGTGACGTTGACCGCCCGATGCGCCCTGTTCCGGCGCCGGTCCGACGCCGCGGCGTCGCGGGCGGCCAGCTCTGCCCGCAGCCGGGCCTTGAGCCTGCGGACCGGCAGCGAGGGAGCCGCGGGCAGCACCGCGGCCTCCACCGCGGCGATCACCGCGGGGTCGGTGCCGCGCACCTTCCAGCCCAGCTCCTCGCTGATGGTGCGGGCACGGGGCCAGTCCAGCCGGCCCTGCGCGAGCTCGGTGTGGGTGGCGGTCAGCGACCGGGTCAACGTCAGCGCGTGCTCGGTCAACGTCGTCGCCGACGCCCGCGCACAGTTCAACGTCAGCGCCAGCTCGTCGGCGAAGAACTCCGACACGCCCTCCGGCGTCCCCGGCCCCGGAAGCGAATCCTCATCGGCCGCGGCACCGGGCTCCCCGGGCCGGCGGTCGGCCGACGCGGGCCGGTCGGCGGCGAACCCGGCCACCACCTCCAGCTCGTACGCGGCGAGTGCGGCCTCCAGCTGGTCGATCCGCTGCAGCTCGCGCGCCTTCTGCTCTGGTGAGCGGGCGTACACCGGCAGCAGCTGGCCCAGCGAGGGCGAGGAGGTGACCGGCGGGCCGAACTGCGGTGGCGGCGGGGTCAGCTCGGCCACGGTCAGCGCGACGCCGAACCCGCTGCCGAAGAACATGCCCCCACGCTAGGCCGGGGGTACGACACTTCCGGGCCTGAGCAGCGAGAACGCCGGGTCGATCTTGCCGTTGCGGCGGATCTGCGGAGCCCGTCGGAGCGGGCAGTCAGTGGGCCGCCGAGTCACCCCGGGTCGACCATGGAGTTGGTGCAGGCGACACGCGCCGACACACCGTCGCGCCCGACGACAAGCCCATGATCACCAGCGAGAGCGCCCGGAGGCGGCCGGAGCAGCCGGGTGGCCGGAACCGTGGCGCAGCCCGGTCCGACCCGGCCGGTGCCGGGGACTCGACCGGGTGACCCGCGTCAAGGCGTCACGGGACCCCGCCGATCACCAGGCAACGGCGGGGTGGTGTGACGAGGTCGGGTCAGGCGGCGCGCAGCGTGGACGGGGCGGCGGTGGGCTGCGCCGTCGGCTTGCTGGGCACGGTCCAGCGCATCTCCATGTGCCGGTGCCCGGCGCTGTCCACGACGGGGACCCAACGGACCTGCGGACACGTGTTGATGCGCATGACAGCCACCTCTCGTTCACCTGTTGTTCACCATTGTGACACCAGCCACGCCTTGCGGGAACCCGGCGCGCCCGAGGTGACCCGAAAGGGGGTTACAACCAGCCGACGACGGAGGCGCCGATGCCGACGTGCAGCACCGCACCGGGCACGACGCCGACGACGGTGCCGAGCGTGGCGGGCAGCCACCGGATGCTCGACAGGCCGGCGGAGTAGCTGACGACCCAGAACGGCACCGGGCTCATCCGCCCGAGCGCGACGGCGAGGAAGCCGCGGTCGCCGAAGAGGCGGTCGGCGCGTGCCAGTCGTGGGCCGGCGAGCCGGGCGACGGCGTCGCGGCCCAGGTGCCGGCCGAGGGCGAAGCCGCCCATCCCGCCGAGCCAGCCGGCGAGCACCGCCACCGCGAGCCCCGCGGGGAACCCGGCCGCGGCGCCCAGCAGCACCGACAGGGCGGTCCGCGGGACCGGGGTCATCAGCGCGCCAGACACCCCGAGGACGACGGCGGCCCAGCTCAGCGGACCGGCGTCGTCCAGCCAGCCCTGCAGTGCGGGGACGCCGGGCCGTTCGACCGTCAGTGCCACCACCGTCGCCGCCACGAGCAGCAGCCCGAGGATGGCGAGCCGCAGCCACGGCCGGCGCGCCGGCGGACTCTCCGGCTCCGGCTGGGGTGAGCCGGGGCCGCGGTGCACGTCCCCCACGCTACGGACCGGCCCGACAGCCGACGTGCACCATGACCGGATGGCGGAGAACTGGCTGGTCCGGGACGCGACGGTCGAGGACGCCGTGGCGTGCGCCGAGGTCTACGCGCCCTACGTCCGCGACACCGCCGTCTCCTTCGAGCTGGAGCCGCCCACGGCCGGGGCGGTGGCCGCCCGCATCGCGGCCGCGCTCGCCCGGCACGCCTGGGTGGTCCTCGAGGACGGCGGCCGGGTCGTCGGCTACGCCTACGGCGCGCCGTTCAACGCCCGCGCCGCCTACGACTGGTCGACGTCGGTGAGCGTCTACACCGAGACCGGGCGCCGCCGCACCGGCACCGGCCGCGCGCTCTACACCGCGCTGTTCGACCGCCTCGCCGCCCGGGGCCACCTCACCGCGCTGGCCGGCGTCGCGCTGCCCAACGACGCCAGCGTCGGCCTGCACGTGGCGATGGGCTTCGAGCCGGTCGGCACCTACCGGCGGGTCGGCTGGAAGCTCGGCCGCTGGCACGACGTCGCCTGGTTCCAGCGCCCGCTCGGCGGCGGTCCGGCGGACGACGGCACGCCGCCCGCCCCTCTGGCCTGACCATGGACACGGCCCCGCTGCCGGGAGATACTAGGACGTCCAACTAAATCGGCGCGGGTCCGTCGCGCGTCCGACCCCCGGGAGCGGCATGCCGTCCGACCTGCACGTCCCCACCCACCCGGTCCGCTTCGTCACCGCGGCGAGCCTGTTCGACGGCCACGACGCGGCGATCAACGTGATGCGCCGGCTGCTGCAGAGCCAAGGCGCCGAGGTCGTGCACCTCGGGCACGACCGCAGCGTCGACAGCGTCGTCCGGGCGGCGCTGGAGGAGGACGTGCAGGGGGTGGCGATCTCCTCCTACCAGGGCGGGCACGTCGAGTACTTCGGCTACCTGGTCGAGCGGCTGGCCGCGGCCGGCGCCGGGCACGTCAAGGTCTTCGGCGGCGGGGGCGGCGTGATCGTGCCCGAGGAGATCGCCGCGCTGCGGGAGCGGGGCGTGCGGATCTTCAGCCCCGAGGACGGTCAGCGCCTCGGCCTGCCCGGGATGATCAACGAGCTGATCCGCGAGTGCGACGTCGACCTGACCACGAGCGGTCCGGACGTCGAGGCGCTCCTCACCGGCGACCCCGCCGCCCTGGCCCGCGCGATCACCGTGCTGGAGTCCGGCCACGACGCCGAGCTCGCGACCAGGGTGCGTCAGGCGGCCGAGGGCCGGACGGTGCCGGTCCTGGGCATCACCGGAACGGGCGGCTCGGGCAAGTCCTCGCTCACCGACGAGCTGCTGCGCCGGCTACGCACCGACCAGGAGGACAAACTGCGGGTCGCCGTCCTGGCGATCGACCCCACCCGGCGCCGCGGCGGCGGCGCGCTGCTCGGCGACCGCATCCGGATGAACGCCCTGGAGACCGGCGAGGGCGCGCACACCTTCTTCCGCTCGCTGGCCACCCGCGCCGCCGGCGCCGAGACCCCCGAGCACCTGGACGACGTGCTGTGCGCGGTCAAGGCCGCCGGGTTCGACCTGGTGATCGTCGAGACGCCCGGCATCGGGCAGGGCGACGCCGGGATCGTGCCGTTCTCCGACGTGGCGCTCTACGTGATGACACCGGAGTTCGGCGCCGCGTCGCAGCTGGAGAAGATCGACATGCTCGACTTCGCCGACGTCGTCGCGATCAACAAGTACGAGCGGCGCGGGGCCGAGGACGCCCGGCGGGACGTCGCCCGGCAGATGGTGCGCAACCGCGAGGCGTTCGGGCAGCCCTGGGAGGACATGCCGGTCTTCGGCACCAGCGCCGCCCGGTTCAACGACGACGGCGTGACCGCGCTCTACCAGCACCTGCTCGGCCTGCTCGTCGACGAGGGGCTGCCCGCGGGCGCCGGCGTCCTGCCGCGGGTCGACGTCAAGGCGTCGTCCGGCCTGACCAGCGTCGTCCCCGCGCAGCGCGCGCGGTACCTCGCCGAGATCACCGAGGCCGTCCGCGGGTACCACGCGCGGACCGACCAGCAGGCCGACGTCGTGCGCCGCCGGCAGCACCTGACCACCGCCGCCGAGGTGCTGGACGGGGACGCCGCCGAGGCCGCCCGCGCCGCGGTCGAGGCCGCCGACCGCGAGCTGCTGCCCGAGGTGCGCGAGCTGCTCGACGAGTGGCCGGCCCGGGTCGAGGCGTACTCCGGCGACGAGTACGTCTACACCGTCCGCGGCAGGGAGATCCGCACCCCGCTGACCCGCGAGACGCTCTCGGGCAACAAGGTGCGCCGGGTCGCGCTGCCGCGCACGACCGACGCCGCCGACCTGCTGCGCTTCCTGCGCCGGGAGAACCTGCCCGGCGGCTACCCGTTCACGGCCGGCGTCTTCCCCTTCAAGCGCTCCGGCGAGGCACCCGCGCGGATGTTCGCCGGCGAGGGCGACGCCTTCCGCACCAACCGCCGCTTCAAGCTGCTGAGCCAGGGCAATGAGGCCACCCGGCTGTCGACCGCGTTCGACTCGGTCACCCTCTACGGCCGCGACCCCGCCCCGCGCCCCGACGTCTACGGCAAGGTCGGCACCTCCGGGGTCTCCATCGCCACGCTCGACGACATGGAGGTCCTCTACTCCGGGTTCGACCTCTGCGACCCGACCACCTCGGTGTCGATGACGATCAACGGCCCGGCGCCGGCGATCCTCGCGATGTTCCTCAACACCGCGATCGACCAGCGGCTGGACCGGTTCCGCGAGGAGGAGGGCCGCGAGCCCGACGCCGCCGAGGCGGAGGAGATCCGGGCGTTCGTGCTGGCCACCGTCCGCGGCACGGTGCAGGCCGACATCCTCAAGGAGGACCAGGGCCAGAACACCTGCATCTTCTCGACCGAGTTCGCGCTGCGCTGCATGGCCGACATCCAGCAGTGGTTCATCGAGCACCGGGTGCGCAACTTCTACTCGGTCTCGATCTCCGGCTACCACATCGCCGAGGCCGGGGCGAACCCGATCAGCCAGCTGGCCTTCACCCTCGCCAACGGGTTCACCTACGTCGAGGCCTACCTGGCGCGGGGGATGGCGATCGACGACTTCGTGCCCAACCTGTCCTTCTTCTTCTCCAACGGCATGGACGCCGAGTACTCGGTGATCGGCCGGGTCGCCCGGCGCATCTGGGCGGTCGCGATGAAGGAGCGGTACGGCGCCGGGCCGCGGTCGCAGCAGCTGAAGTACCACGTGCAGACGTCGGGCCGGTCGCTGCACGCGCAGGAGATGGACTTCAACGACATCCGGACGACGCTTCAGGCCCTCTGCGCCGTCTACGACAACGCCAACAGCCTGCACACCAACGCGTACGACGAGGCCGTGACCACCCCGAGCGAGCACTCGGTCCGCCGGGCGCTGGCCATCCAGATGATCATCGACAAGGAGTGGGGGCTGGCCGGCAACGAGAACCCGCTGCAGGGCTCGTTCGTCATCGACGAGCTCACCGACCTGGTCGAGGAGGCCGTGCTGGCCGAGTTCGACCGGATCGCCGAGCGCGGCGGCGTGCTGGGCGCGATGGAGACCGGCTACCAGCGCGGCAAGATCCAGGACGAGTCGATGCTCTACGAGCACCGCAAGCACGACGGCAGCCTGCCGATCGTCGGGGTCAACACCTTCCTCGACCCGCACCGCGCCGAGACCCCGCCCAAGCCGCTGGAGCTCGCCCGCGCCACCGAGGCGGAGAAGCAGTCGCAGCTGCAGCGGCTCGCGGACTTCCACGCCCGGCACGCCGACGAGGCCCCGGCCGCGCTGGCCGAGCTGCAGCGGGCGGCGACCGAGGGCGGCAACGTCTTCGCCGCCCTGATGGACGCCGTCCGGGTCTGCTCGCTCGGCCAGATCAGCGGCGCCTTCTTCGAGGTCGGCGGGCAGTACCGGCGCAACGTGTGAGAGACGACCCTGTTCACTGACGACCTCGGGACCGATGTCGACCTGCCGCGGCCGCCGCGGCGGGTGGTCTCGCTGGTCCCCTCGCTCACCGAGGCGCTGGCGGAGACGGTCCCCGGGCGGCTGGTCGGCGCGACCGACTGGTGCACCCACCCGGCCGGGCTCGACGTGCCGCGGGTCCGGGGCACCAAGAACCCCGACCGCGCGGCGATCGCGGCGCTCGAGCCGGACCTCGTCGTCTGCAACCGGGAGGAGAACCGGCGGCTGGACGTCGACCGGCTGCGGGCGGCCGGCGTCCCGGTGTGGGTGACCGTCATCGAGTCGGTCGACGAGGCGCTGGCCTCGATGCGCCGGCTGTTCGTCGACGTCCTCGACGTCGGCGAGCCGGGCTGGCTGGCCGCGGCCGCTGCGGAGTGGGCCCGCCCGGTGCCGACGCCGCCGTGCCGGGTCGCCGTCCCGGTGTGGCGCGACCCCTGGATGGTGGTCGGGCCACGCACCTTCACCGGCGACGTGCTGGCCCGGCTGGGGCTGGTCAACGTCTTCGCCGACGCCGCGGACCGCTACCCGAAGGTGGCGGTCGAGACCGTGCGGGCGGCCGGGCCGGACGTCGTCGTCCTCCCCGACGAGCCGTACGTGTTCACCGCCGACGACGGACCCGAGGCCTTCCCCGGGATCCGCACCGCCCTGGTCTCCGGCCGCGACCTCACCTGGTACGGCCCCTCGCTCGGCCCGGCCCGCGCCCGGCTGCTCGCGGCGGTTGCCGGCTGAACTCAGGGACGAGCCCGGATCAGGTTCATCGCGGTCATGGTCAGCACGACCGTGCCGTCCTGCCGCAGCAGCTCGACGTGGGTGCGCACCAGCCCGCGGTCGGGCTTCGACCGGGACGGCCGGGCGTCGGCCACCGTCGTCCGCAGGGTGAGCTCGTCACCCGGTCGCACCGGGGCCACCCAGCGCAGCTCGTCGACGCCGGGGGAGCCGAGGCTGGAGACGGGGGAGAGGTACTCGTCGGCGAGCAGCCGCATCATCAGCGCGCAGGTGTGCCAGCCGCTGGCGATCAACCCGCCGAACGGGCCGGCCGCCGCGGCCTCGGCGTCGACGTGGAACGGCTGCGGGTCGAACCGGCGGCCGAAGTCGACGACGTCGTCCTCCTCCACCCGCAGCGGGCCGTGCTCGGCGGTCGTCCCGGGCACGTAGTCCTCGAACCAGCGCTCGCTCGACGACACCGGTTCGCTCCCGCGGGACGCTCCGCTCCTCGCTCGTTCCTCGCTGCGATGCTCACGTCCCTGTCCGCTCACGAGGTGGACCGTAGGGCGTTACGGTGCGTCCCGTGCTGCCGCCCTCCGGCCCCCTCGCGGGCACCCGCGTCGTCGAGCTGGCGGGCCTGGGCCCCGCTCCCTACGCCTGCCTGTTGCTGGCCGAGCTGGGCGCCGACGTCGTCCGGGTGGACCGGCCCGGCGGCGGCACGCACCTGGTGCCGCCGGAGCGCGACGCGCTGGGCCGCAGCCGCCCGTCGGTCGCCGTCGACCTCAAGACCCCGGCCGGCCGGGACGTCGTCCTGCGGCTGGTGGAGTCCGCCGACGTGCTCGTCGAGGGGCTGCGGCCCGGCGTCACCGAGCGGCTCGGCGTCGGCCCCGATGACTGCTGGGCCCGCAACCCGCGGCTGGTCTACGCGCGGATGACCGGCTGGGGCCAGGACGGCCCGATGGCCGACCGCGCCGGGCACGACATCAACTACCTCGGCCTCACCGGCGCCCTGCACGCCATCGGCCCGGCGGAGGCGCCGGTCCCGCCGCTGAACATCGGCGCGGACTTCGGCGGCGGCGCGCTGTTCCTCGTCGTCGGCGTGCTCGCCGCCCTGCTGGAGCGGGGGACCAGTGGGTGCGGGCAGGTGGTCGACGCGGCCATGGTGGACGGCGCCAGCTCACTGGTCACGATGGTCTACGGCCTGCTCGCCGCCGGCGCCTGGCAGGACCGCCGCGCGGCCAACCTGCTCGACGGCGCCGCGCCCTTCTACGGCACCTACGCCTGCGCCGACGGCCGGCACGTCGCCGTCGGGGCCATCGAGCCGCAGTTCCACGCCCAGCTGCTCGCCGGCCTGGGCATCGACCCCGACGCGCACGGCGGGCAGCTCGACGCCGCCCGCTGGCCCGAGCAGCGTGCGCGGATCGCCGCCGCCTTCACCACCCGCACCCGCGACCAGTGGGCGGAGGCCTTCGCCGGCACCGACGCCTGCGTGACGCCGGTGCTCGGGCTCACCGAGGCGCCGTCCCACCCGCACCTGGCCGCCCGCGGCACCTTCGTCGAGCGCGGCGGACACCCGGCGCCGGCGCCGGCGCCGCGCTTCTCGCGCACCCCGGGCGCGGTCCGCGGCGCACCCCGTGCGCCCGGTCAGGACACCCGGACGGCGCTGGCCGCGTGGGGCTTCGGCGAAGGGGAGGTGGCCGGCCTGCTGGAGGCCGGCGCCGTGGTGCAGGTCGACCGAGGGGAGCAGCGGTGAGTGACGGGGTGCGGGTCGAGCGGCGCGAGGGCGTCCTGGTCGTCACGATCGACCGGCCCGAGGCGAGGAACGCGCTGGACCGCGCCGTCGCCGAGGGCGTGGCCGCGGCGGTCGACGAGCTCGACGCCTCCGACGAGCTGCGGGTCGGCGTCCTCACCGGCGCCGGCGGGACCTTCTCCGCCGGCATGGACCTCAAGGCCTTCCTCCGCGGCGAGACCCCGGCCATCGAGGGCCGCGGGCTGTGCGGCATCACGCGGACCCCGCCGCGCAAGCCGCTGGTCGCCGCCGTCGAGGGCTGGGCGCTGGCCGGCGGCTTCGAGCTGGTGCTCGCCTGCGACCTGGTGGTCGCCGCCGAGACCGCGCGCTTCGGGGTGCCCGAGGTCAAGCGCTCGCTGGTCGCCGCCGGCGGGGGCGCGCTGCTGCTGCCCGCGCGGGTGCCGCGCAACGTGGCGATGGAGATGCTGCTGACCGGCGACCCGATCGACGCGCGGCGGGCCGCGGAGGTGGGCCTGGTCAACCGGGTCACCCCCGAGGGCGGTGCGCTGGAGGGCGCCCTCGCGCTGGCCGCGACGATCGCCGCGAACGGCCCGCTGGCCCTGGCCGCGACCAAGGCGGTGGTCCTCGGCGGCGCCGACTGGACCACCGCGGAGGGCTGGCAGCGCCAGGACGAGCTCGTCGCGCCGGTCTTCACCAGCGAGGACGCCCGGGAGGGTGCCACGGCCTTCGCCGAGAAGCGCCGCCCGGTCTGGCACGGCCGCTGAGGACCCTCCCCGGAGCGAGCGCCGGGAACGGGCGGTGGCGACCGCCTCGCGAGCCCCGGCGTCCCGCGGCCGTGACCTGCGCAACGGCCGGTGCGGGACCCTGGCGTGTCCGCGCCGGACGGGATCAGCCAGGATGGTGCGGGCAGAGGGGGAAGGAGGGCCACCGTGGGCAAGCACCGGGCACCTGACGCGGACCCCACCGACTTCGACGCGGCCACCAGCGCGCTCGTCGACGTCACCGGGGACTACGAGGTCGACGTCGCGCACACCCGGATCGGGATCCGCGCCCGGCACGCCATGGTGACCACCGTGCGCGGGTCGTTCACCGACTTCAGCGGGACGGCGCACCTCGACGTCGCCGACCCCGCGGCCAGCTCGGTGTCGCTGCGCATCCGGACCGCCAGCATCGACACCGGCCAGGCCGACCGCGACGCGCACCTGCGCTCGGCGGACTTCCTCGACGTCGAGACCTACCCCGAGATCGTCTTCGTCTCCACCGACGTGGAAAAGGTCGACGAGGAGACCTACACGGTCACCGGCGAGCTCACCATCCGGGACACCACCCAGCCGGTGTCGGTGGACTTCACGCTCACCGGCTCGGCCAAGGACCCGTTCGGCAACACCCGGGTCGGCTTCGAGGGCGCGCTGGCGATCAAGCGCAGCGACTGGGGCCTGACCTGGAACACCCCGCTGGACACCGGCGGCGTGCTGGTCAGCGACCGCATCCAGATCGAGTTCGACGTCTCCGCCGTCCGCGTCGCCTGAGCGAGGACCCCCGCGCGGGCCCGGGGGCGCCCTGGAGGGCGCCGTTCCCGGCTCGGGATGATGGCGTCGTGGACCACGAGCCCCCCGCGCACGGGCAGACCGTGGTGCCCTTCCGCACCGCGGTGCGGGCCTGGTTCCTCATCTCGCTGCAGACCTTCGGCGGCCCGGCCGGGCAGATCGCGGTCATGCAGCGCACGCTCGTCGACGAGCACCGCTGGATCGGCCAGCGCCGGTTCCTGCACGCCATGAACTACTGCATGCTGCTGCCCGGCCCGGAGGCCCAGCAGCTGGCCACCTACGTCGGCTGGCTGCTGCACGGCACCCGCGGAGGCCTGGCCGCCGGTGGGCTGTTCGTGCTGCCGGGCGTCGTCGCGCTGCTGGCGCTGTCGGCCGTCTACGTCGCCTTCGGGGACACCACCGCCGTCCTCGCGGTGTTCGCCGGGCTCGCCCCCGCGGTGCTCGCCATCGTCGTCCAGGCCGTCCAGCGGGTGGCCAGGCGGGCGCTGGACAGCCGCGCCCTGGTCGCCATCGCGGTCGCGGCGTTCCTGGCACTGGCGCTGGTCGGCGTCCCGTTCCCGGTCGTCGTGGCGCTGGCCGGCGTCGCCGGCTGGGCGCTGGGCCGCCGGCGCCCGGCCGCGCTGACGCGGGAGGCGGCGGCCGACGCGGAGGACGACGGCCCGCCACCGGTCGTCAGCGACGACGTGCTGCACGCCGAGCCGCCCACCGCGCGCCGGACGCTGCGGGTGCTGCTGGTCGGCCTGCTGGTGTGGGGCGTGCCGGTGGCCGCGGTCGCGCTGCTGACCGGCACCGGCAGCGTCCTCACCCAGCAGGGGCTGTTCTTCTCCGGCACGGCCGTGGTGACCTTCGGCGGCGCCTACGCGGTGCTGGCCTACGTGGCCCAGCAGGCGGTGGAGGTTCACGGCTGGCTGGGTCCCCGGGAGATGGTGCGCGGGCTGGCGCTGGCCGAGACGACGCCCGGGCCGCTGATCATGGTCGTGCAGTTCGTCGCCTTCCTCGGCGCGTACCGCGACCCGGGCGCGCTCGACCCGTGGGTCGCCGCCGTCCTCGCCTCGCTGCTGGTCACCTGGGTGACCTTCGTGCCGAGCTTCCTGTTCGTGCTGCTCGGGGCGCCGTACATGGAGCGGCTGCACGGCAACCGGTCGCTGTCGGCGGCGCTGACCGGGATCACCGCGGCGGTGGTCGGCGTCATCGCGAACCTGGGCGTCTACTTCGCCGTCCACACGCTGTTCTCCGAGACCGTCGACGTCGACCGCGGGCCGCTGCACCTGGAGCTGCCCGACCCGGCGACGCTGCGGCCGGTGTCGCTGGCCATCGCCGTCGTGGCCGCGGTGCTGCTGTTCCGGCTGCGCTGGTCGGTGCTGCGCACCCTCGGCGTGTGCGCGCTGCTGGGCCTGGTCGCGGGGCTGGCCGGGCTGCCCGTCGGCTGAAGGAGGACCCCTGCCGGGATCGGGCAGGACGTGCGCTCGATGAGTTCCGGCTCGCCGTGCGGTCGGAAGGGTATGACCACGACGCCGCGACCCCCCGGCAGCCGGCCCCAGCGCAGCGGCCCGCTGGACACCGCGTTCTCCGCGACCCTGGTCCGCAGCCCCGCGCCCGGCGGCTGGACCTACGTGCAGATGACGGGCTCGGCGGAGTTCTTCGGCACGCGCGGCCTGGTCAAGGTCCGCGGCACCATCGACGGTCACCCGTTCCGCAGCTCCTTCATGGCCCTCGGCGACGGCACGCACAAGCTGCCGGTGGCCGTCGACGTCCGCCGGGCCATCGGCAAGGAGGCGGGCGAGGAGGTCACCGTGCACCTCGAGGAGCGCCTCGGCTGACCGACCCTGTCGCTCCCGGGCGCGGCGGCGGCGCTGGCGTAGATTCCCTGCGTCAACGGGCGGTTGCCCACGGACGGAGGCGGGGGGAGACGTGAGCGATGCGGCAGCGTCCGCGACGGTCGACCCCGGGTCCGCAGCGGCGGACGGGCAGCCGCCCGGCGTCGCGGTCTTCGACGGCGACTGGAACCTGGTCTCGGTGGACCAGGCGACCGCCGACCTGTTCGGCCGGCGGCGCGAGGAGCTGACCGGCCGCAACATCTGGATCGCGCTGCCCGAGCTGGCCGGCACGATCTTCCACAGCTTCCTGCTGCACGCCCGCAGCGCCGGCGGCCGGGTGACCTGGCGCGGCTTCTACCCACCGGCGGGCTGTTGGCTCGACGCCACCGCGCAGCGGGCCGGCGACCGGCTGCACGTCTCGCTGCGGCGCAGCGTCGGCCCGGTGCCCGACGGCACGGTCGACCCCGCCGCCGAGGCGGCCGAGTACGACCGGCTGCGCTTCCTCGCCGAGGTGAGCGAGGCCATGACCAGCACCCTGGACGCCGCGGAGTCGGTGGCCACGCTGGCTCAGCTCGTCGTCCCCCGGCTGTGCGACTGGGCACTGGTCAGCGTGCTCGGGGATGACGGCGGCCCCGCCGACGAGGGGTGGGCGCACCGCGACCCGGGCCGGGCGGCCGATCTCGACCTCTACCTGAGCAGGAGAGTTCGCGCCGCGGCCGACGACAACCCGATGGTGACCTCCCTGCTCACCGGTGAGCCGATCCACCTGCCGGTGATCGACCCGGCGGTCGTGGAGCCGGCGTTCGGCGGCAGCGACGAGGTGCGCGCGGCCTGGGAGCGGCTGGACGCCGACTCGATGACCATCGTCCCGCTGCGGGCGCGCGCGGAGACCTTCGGCGTGCTGGTCCTGGTGAACGACTCGTCCCGGCCGCCGCACGGCGAGATGGAGATCGCCACCGCGGTCGAGGTGGCCCGCCGCGCCTCGCTGGCGATCGACAACGCCCGGCTCTACGGCCGCCAGCTCGCCGTCGCCGAGACCCTGCAGCGCAGCCTGCTCACCCCGCCACCGCAGCCCGACGACCTGGAGATCGCCGTCCGTTACCTGCCGGCGTCGAGCACCCTGCACGTCGGCGGCGACTGGTACGACGCCTTCCAGCAGCCCGACGGTGCGACGCTGCTGGTCATCGGCGACGTCGTCGGCCACAACGTCGACGCCGCGGCGGCGATGGGGCAGGTGCGCAGCATCCTGCGCGGCATCGCCTACGACCGGTGCGAGGAGCCGGCGCGGGTGCTCACCCGGGTCGACGCCGCGCTCACCGGCCTGCGGATCGGCACCCTGGCCACCGCGCTGATCGCCCGCATCGAGCAGCCGCCGGCGCTGGCCGGGAGCGGGCGGCGGGTGCTGCGCTGGTCCTCGGCCGGGCACCTGCCGCCGCTGCTGGTGTGCGGCGACGGCCGGGTGGAGCTGCTCGAGGCCGGCCCGCAGACGCTGCTGGGGGCCGACTCGACCCGGCCCCGCAGCGACGCCATGGCCGAGGTGGGCTCCGGCGACACGCTGGTCTTCTACACCGACGGCCTGGTCGAGCAGGGCCGCACCGGCATCGACGAGGGCACCGAGCGGCTGGTCGCCGCGGTGCGCACGCTCGCCGGAGCGCCGGTGGACCGGCTGTGCGACGAGCTCATCGAGCGGATTGTCGGGCGCCGGCCCGAGGACGACGTCGCGATCGTCGCCGTCCGCTGTTCCGCCCAGGACGACGGCTGACCGGCGCAGCCGTCGCGGCCCGCTGACCTGGGCGTAGGGCATGCTCGGCAGGCCGCACCCCGAGCCCGTGGAGGACCCGCCCATGTCGACCCTGTCCGCGTTCGCCGCCGCACTGGCCGGAGGGCGCATTGAGGTCGTCGACCTCACCGCCCCGCTGTCGGCGGAGACCCCGGTCATCGCGCTCCCCCCGCAGTTCGCGCAGACCGCGCGCTTCGAGTTGGAGGAGCTCAGCCGGTACGACGACCGGGGGCCGGCCTGGTACTGGAACAACATCCGGACCGGTGAGCACACCGGCACGCACTTCGACGCCCCCAACCACTGGGTCACCGGCGCGGACGGCGACGACGTCGCCTCCGTCCCGGCCGCCCGGCTGGTCGCGCCGGCCGCCGTTCTCGACCTCTCCGCCGAGGCGTCGGCCGACCCGGACTTCCTGCTCGAGGTCGACCACGTGCGGGCGTGGGAGGCCGAGCACGGCCCGCTGACCGAGGGCGGGTGGCTGCTCTACCGCACGGGGTGGGACGCCCGCAGCGCGTCGCAGGACGAGTTCCTCAACGCCGATGACACCGGCCCGCACACGCCCGGCATCTCGCCCAGGTGCGCCCGTTGGCTGGCCGAGGAGGCGCCGGTGATCGGGCTGGGGGTGGAGACGGTCGGCACCGACGCCGGCACCGCGCACTCCTTCGACCCGCCGTTCCCCTGTCACGCCGCGCTCATGGGCAGCGGCAAGTACGGGCTCACCCAGCTGCAGAACCTGGCGCTGCTGCCGCCGACGGGGGCGGTGCTGGTGGCCGCGCCGCTGCCCATCGTCTCCGGCTCGGGCTCCCCGGCCCGGGTGCTGGCCCTGGTCGAGCGGGGATGACGGGCCGCACCACCGTCGCGGAGGCGGTCGGGACGGCGCTGGTCGGCTGTGGCGTCGACACGGTCGTCGGCGTCGTCGGGTCGGGCAACTTCGCCGTCACCAACGCCATGGTCGCCGCCGGCGCCCGATTCGTGGCCGCGCGGCACGAGGGCGGCGCGGCGACGATCGCCGACGCGCACGCCCGGATGAGCGGCCGCCCGACCGCGCTCACGCTCCACCAGGGCTGCGGGCTCACCAACGCGCTCACCGGGATCACCGAGGCGGCGAAGAGCCGGACGCCGCTGGTCGTGCTGGCCGCCGAGGCCACCTCGCCGCGGTCGAACTTCGCCGTCGACCAGGCGGCGCTGGCCACCGCCGTCGGCGCCGTCCCGATGCGGGTGACCTCGGCGGCCGGGGCGCTGGACCAGGTGGCCGTCGCCGTCGGCACCGCCGTCCACGGCCGCCGTACGGTGCTGCTGAACCTGCCGCTGGACGTCCAGGCCGCGGAGCTGGCGCTGCCGGCGGGCCCGCTGGAGGTCCCTGCGCCGCCGCCGGTGGTGCCCGCCGCGGCGGAGGTCGACCGCCTGGTGGCCGCTCTCCGATCCGCCCGGCGCCCGGTGTTCGTGGCCGGCCGCGGCGCCCGCGGGCCCGGTGCCCGTGCGGCGCTGGATGCGCTGGCCGACCGGTGCGGTGCACTGCTGGCCACCTCGGCGGTGGCCCGGGGCCTGTTCCGGAGCAGTCCCTGGTCGCTGGACGTCTCCGGTGGCTTCGCCTCCCCGCTGGCCGCCGAGCTCGTCGGCGGCGCCGACCTGGTGGTCGGCTGGGGCTGCGCGCTGAACATGTGGACCATGCGGCACGGCCGGCTGATCGCCGAGGGCGCGGTGGTCGCGCAGGTCGACGACGACCCGTCCGCGATCGGCGCCCACCGCGACGTCGCCGTGGGGGTGATCGGCGACGTCCGGCGGACGGCGGAGGCCGCGGCGGCCGCGCTCGGCGACGACGTCGCACCGGGTTACCGCAGCCCGGAACTGCGGACGGCGATCGCTGCGCGGGTGCGCTGGCGCGACGTGCCGTTCACCCCCTCGGGTGGGCCGGACCGGATCGACCCCCGCACGCTGACCATCGCGCTGGACGACCTGCTGCCGGCCGAGCGGGTGGTCGCCGTCGACTCGGGCAACTTCATGGGGTGGCCGAGCGTGTTCCTCGACGTCCCGGACGAGTTCGGGTTCTGCTTCACCCAGGCCTTCCAGTCCGTCGGGCTCGGCCTGGCGACGGGGATCGGCGCCGCGCTGGCCCGGCCCGACCGGCTGCCGGTGGCCGCGCTGGGCGACGGCGGTGCGCTGATGGGGGCCTCCGAGCTGGAGACCGTCGTCCGGCTGGGGCTGCCGATGGTGGTCGTGGTCTACGACGACGCGGCGTACGGGGCCGAGGTGCACCACTTCGGCCCGGACGGGCACCCGCTGGACACCGTCCGTTTCCCGGAGACCGACTTCGCCGCGCTGGCCCGGGGCCACGGGTTCACGGCGGTCACCGTGCGGGCGCTCCGGGACCTCGCCGGGGTGGCCGAGTGGGTGGCCGGGTGGGCGGGAGGAACTGCGACCACGCCGCTGCTCGTCGACGCGAAGGTGGCCGCGGACGAGCCGTCGTGGTGGCTGGCGGAGGCGTTCCGCGGCCACTGACGGCCCTGCGGCAGTGCGCTGTCCGGCCGGACACCCCCGGGCGGCAGTGACTGCGCGTGACGAGCGCGCCGACGGTGCGTCCGGAGCTCGGGAGGCCGGGAGGAAGCGGCTGCCGAGGGTGCGGGTGGGGTCGCGGTGCGTCACGATGGCCTCCGGCACCGGGCGGTCCCCGTCCGGCCACCGCCGGACGAGGAGGCAGCCGTGATCGGACGACCGACGGCCGGGAGGAACCCGGGCCGGGCACGGATCGGCGTCCCGCCGGGGACCGCGACGACCGGCCGTTCCGTGGTGGTCTTCGCCGACCCGGACGAGGACGGCGCCGCCACGTTGCGCCGCCTGGCCGGGCTGTCGGACGTGGCCGACTCCCGTGACGTCGAGCCGGGGGACGCCGACGCGCGGGCGCTGCGGCAGGCCGACGCGGTCGTCTTCCCGGGGCTGGGCCTCGCCGTGGCCGCCGTCGACCCGCGGCGGCTGGCCGCCGACGGGTCGGTGCTCGCGGTGACGCCCGAGCTGGTGCACCACGTGCTGCCGGAGGTCCCCGAGGGCTACCTCGCCGGGTACCGGGACGCCGTCGCCGACCTCACCGGACGGCTGCTGGACCTGCCCGGCGGCAGCGCCGAGCCCGCCACCCCGCCGTACGCCGACACCCCGGAGTACACCTGGGGCCTGCAGGCCACCGAGGTGCCGGCCTCGCCGCGCACCGGGCGCGGCATCCGGGTGGCGGTCCTCGACACCGGCATCGACCTCACCCACCCCGACTTCGCCGGCCGGGCGGTCACGGCCACCTCGTTCGTCGCCGGCCAGGCCGCGCAGGACGGGCACGGTCACGGCACGCACGTCGTGGGCACCGCCTGCGGCCCGCGCACCCCGGAGGGGTCCCGCGGCTACGGTGTCGCCTCGGATTCCGAGGTCTTCGTGGGCAAGGTGCTCAGCGACGAGGGTTCGGGCACCGACGCCGAGATCCTCGCCGGCATCGCCTGGGCGGTGCGCAACGGGTGCCAGGTCATCTCGATGTCGCTGGGCGCCGACGTCGCCGAGCCCAGCCCGGCCTACACCGCGGCGGGCCGGCGCGCCCTGGACCAGGGGTCGCTGATCGTCGCGGCCGCGGGCAACAACGCCGACCGGAAGAACGGGGACGTCGGCTTCGTCGGCGTGCCGGCCAACAGCCCCGACGTCCTGGCCGTCGGCGCGCTGGACCCCACGCTCGCGGTCGCCTGGTTCTCGGCCCGCAGCACCGCCGTCCCCGGCGGGCAGGTCGACCTGGCCGCGCCCGGGGTGGACGTCCACTCCTCGTGGCCGCTGCCGGACCGCTACAACACGATCAGCGGCACCAGCATGGCGACGCCGCACGTCGCGGGCCTGGCCGCGCTGTGGGCCGAGGAGACCGGGCTGCGCGGGCGGGAGCTGTGGCAGACGCTGACCCGGTCCGCCCGGCGGCTGACCGCCCCCTCGGTGGACGTCGGCTCGGGGCTGCCACTCGCGCCGCGGTGAGACCCCGCCCCGGCCGTGCCCCCCGGGGCTACCGTTCCCCCGTGCCCGTTGTGATCGTCACCGTCGACGACGTACACCTCGCCGAGCTGGACGCGGTCGCCCAGTCGCTGCGCCGGCACGGCCTGCAGGTCGAGCAGGTGCTGCCCGAGGTCGGCCTGATCACCGGGCAGCTGCCCGTGGGGCACGCGCTCGCCGAGCTGCGGGTCGAGGGCGTGGCCGCCGTGGAGGAGGCCCGCAGCATCCGGCTGCCGCCTCCGGACGCGGCGGTGCAGTGACGATGCGGTGACGGTGCCCGGGTGCTCCTTGTCGCCCGGGGCGGGCACGGCCAGAGTGGAGGCGTGCACCGCCTGAGCCCCGGATCCGAGCCGCCGAGCGGCGCGTACCGGGTGGTGCGCGAGGACGCCGGCCCGGTCCTGCACCTGCTCGGCGACGTCGACGAGCCCCTGGTGCAGCTCATGCGCGCGGACGGCGTGGACGAGCGCGAGCTGGCCGCGGTGCAGGTGGCCTCCGTCGGCTACATCGACTCGACCGGGCTCTCGCTGCTGGTGCGGTGGGCGCAGTCCGCGGCCCGCGACGGCCGGCCCGCAGTGCTGCGGTGGGCGTCCCCGCGGTTCCGCAAGGTGCTCGACCTGGCCGGCATCTCGGTGCTCTTCGTGCACGCCGACGGCGACCGCGCCTGACCGACGCCACCGGTCAGGGCCTACAGTCCGCCGGGGCGGCCCGCCCGGGCCGCGGGAGGTGGGGACCGTGGACCGACCGCCGGCGATCGCGCTGCTGGGACTGGGGGAGGCCGGGGCGGAGATCGCCCGTGACCTGGTCGCCCTCGGCGCCGACGTCCGGGGCTACGACCCGCGGGTGGCCCCGCCACCCGGCGTCCTGCCGCGCGCCGACGAGGCCGCCGCCGTCGCCGACGCCGACCTGGTGCTCAGCGTGAACAGCGCCGCTGACGCACCGGTCGCGCTGCGCAACGCGCTGCCACGGCTGCAGCCCGGGGCGGTGTGGGCCGACCTCAACACCGCCGCGCCCGGCGTGAAGCGGGACCTCGCCGCGGCCCTGGACGGCCGGGGTGTCCCGGTGGCCGACGTGGCGCTGCTCGCGACCGTGCCCGGGCGCGGGCTGCGCACCCCGATGCTGGCGTCCGGCGACGATGCCCCCCGGTACGCGCAGGTGCTGGCCGGCTTCGGCGTGACCGTGGACGTGCTCGACGGGCCACCCGGTGCAGCGATCTCCCGCAAGCTGCTGCGCAGCGTCTTCTGGAAGGGCGTGGCCGCCGCCGTGGTCGAGGCGATGGAGGGCGCGGAGGCGGCCGGGCTCGCCGACTGGCTGCGGAGCGACATCGGTGCGGAGCTGGACCGCTTCTCCGCGACCGACGTCGAGGTGTTCCTCGCCGGGTCCCGCCAGCACGCCCGCCGCCGGACCGCGGAGATGGCCGCCGCGGCCGAGCAGCTGGCCGACCTGGGCGTGCCGCCCCGGGTGGCCGCCGCGGCGCGGGACCAGCTGGCGGCCCTGGCCGAGCCCGACCGCCCGGCCTGACCGGCGGCTCGTCCAGGGAACGCACAGCGCGGGTCCGGGCCGCCCCCAGGCCGGCCCGTCACGGTGGTGGCACACCGCGACCCGAGGAGCACCGTCAGCCACCCCG
>NZ_NVPT01000107.1 GCF_002802985.1 Geodermatophilus chilensis
TTCGTCATGGTGGTCAAGGGTGCTCCTGTTCCAGCTGCCGGGTCAGCCCGGACAGCTATCTCAGGCCACGCCCCTTACACAGCTGATGAGACACGCCCAGCCGACCGGGTCGGTGGCGGGTACGCCGATCACCGCCGCGCACGTGCGCGACCTGCTCGCCCAGCTCGACGCCGTCGACCTCCAGGCGCCGGCCCACGGGGCGGTCGGCTTCTCCTTCACCGACGACCGCGGCGCCCTGCAAGCCGCCGCCACCCTGCGCGAACTGCGCCTGGCCGCGCGGCGGGGCTGCACCGAGCACCCGGCCGGCGACTGCGGCTGTCCGGTCATCACCGCACCGGAGCCGACCGACGCCTACGGGCCCACCGCCGCCCAGCACCGCTTCCTCACCACCCGGGACCGCACCTGCCGCCACCCCGGCTGCGACAACCGCGCCGGCTGGGCCGACGCCGACCACGTCATCCCGCACGCCGCCGGCGGCCCGACCGACTGCGCCAACCTCTGCTGCCTGTGCCGCCGCCACCACCGGCTCAAGACCTTCGCGCCGGGCTGGACCTACGCGATGACCCCCGACGGGGTCCTGACCGTCACCGCACCCAGTGGCGTCACCCGCACCAGCCGGCCACCGGGCCTGCACCTCACCGGACCCCGCGTCCTCACCCGACCACCCGACCGCCCCGAACAGCCACCACCGGGACCGGGTCCGGGCGAGGATCCACCACCGTCTGACCGACCGACCCGAGCCCCGCGGCGATGGGCGATGCCTGCCGCCGCGGGCCGGGCGGACACGGGAGTGGTCGGGCTGCTGGCAGTGGGGGGTCACCCCGCGGGGACCCGGGGCACCGGCCGGACGTCGCGGGCCCCGGAGAGCTGGTGCCCGGCCTCGCACACGAGCACCTGGTGCACCGGCTCGCCGCAGTCCCGGTGCCGCAACTCGAGGGGGACCTCGCCGTCCCCGGCCAGGTACTTGTCCCCCCAGGCCATGAGGGCGACCAGCGCCGGGTGCAGGTCGATGCCCTTCTCCGTCAGCCGGTACTCGTAGCGCTGCCGTTCCCCCTCCGCCTGGTACGGGACCCGCCGCAGGACGCCGTGGTCCACCAGCGTGTTGAGCCGGTCGGTGAGCACGGCCCTGGGTGCGCCGAGCACCCGCTGGAAGTCGGCGAACCGGCGCACGCCGAGGAACGCCTCGCGCAGCACCAGCAGGCTCCACTTCTCGCCGACGACGGCCAGCGTGCCCGCGACCGAGCACCGCGACCGGTCCCACAGGGCTTCGCTCACAGCGCCAGCATAGCGACCTGAGTTCACTTGACGAACTTCCTCGCGGAGAGCAGGGTTCATCGCACGAACCCAGGAGGTCGGGATGGACATCACCGTGGACACCAGGCCGGTGCGACCGGACGACGGCCCGCTGTTCTGCCGGCTGTGGGACCGGCTCTCCCCGGAGACGGTCTACCGGCGCTTCCACGCGCCGCTGCGCCGGCCGCCGGCCGACGCCGCCCGGCTCGTGGACGTCGACCACGACCTGCGCGAGGCGCTCGTCGCGGTCGTCGGCGGTGAGGTCGTCGGGGTGGCGCGCTACGACCGCTCCCCCAACGACCCCGCCACCGCGGACGTCGCCGTGGTCGTCGAGGACGGCTGGCAGGGCGTCGGCGTCGGCCGCCAGCTGCTCGGCGAGCTGACCGAGCTGGCCGCACGGCGTGGCGTCCGCAGCCTCACCGCCGACGTCCAGGCCGACAACGACCGCATGGTCGGGCTGGTCCGGCGACTGCTCCCCGGCGCCGTCCTCACCCCCGTCCACGGCGTCTACGCCGTGCAGAGCCCCCTGCCCAGCGCGACGGCGCCCGCCGCCGCCTGACCGAGAGAGGACCCGCCGTGTCCCGTCTGCGCACCACCATCGCCGAGCGCCGCCGCACCCGCGCCCGCCTGCGCGAGGACCGCGCCTTCGACCGGCTGCTCGCCCGGGCGCCGACCGTCGAGGCCGCCCACGAGCTGCGCGCCCTCTCGACCCGCCGCTGACCGGGACGCCCGTTCAGCCGGCATGCGCCGCGTCCCGCAGCTGTCCGTAGAGGCGGACGAGGTCGGGCAGCTGGTGGTGCGCGTTCAGCCCGCTGGGGTTGGGGACCACCCAGGTCGCCGCGCCACCGACCCGCTCCGGCTGCAGCCCGATGCCGGCGCGCGGCCGGTCGAAGCCGAGCCGGTAGGCCGTGATGCCGAGGACGGCGAGCACCCGCGGCCGGTACCGCGCCGCCAGGTCGCCCAGCGCCACGGCCCCGGCCCGCAGCTCCGCGGTGGAGAGCTCCGCGGCGGTCCGGGTCGGCCGGTCGACCACGTTGGTCACCCCGAGGCCGTGGTCGAGCAGCTGCTCGTCCTCCTCCGGCTTCAGCAGCCGCGGGGTGAGGCCCGCCCGGTGGATCGCCGGCCAGAAGCGGTTGCCCGGCCGGGCGAAGTGGTGCCCGCGCTCGGCCGACACCAGCGACGGGTTGATCCCGCAGAACAGGACGTCGAGGCCGGGGGCGATGACGTCACGCAGCGGCTTGCCCGGCACGCGACCGAGGGTAGCCAGCCTCCCCCGCCCTCTCGCCCGGTCCGGCAGCCCCGGCGACCGGCCGCGACACCGGGCACCGCGGACGGCGCACACTGGCGTGCGTGACCGAGGGTGCCGACGCGGCCTTCCGCCGCTTCGTCGCCGCCGAGCGCGACGGCCTCCTCGCCGAGGCGCTGCGGCTGACCGGGGACCCCGACCGTGCCGAGGACGCCGTCCAGTGCGCACTGGCCCGCACCCGGCAGCACTGGGGACGACGCGGTGCCGACCCCGCGACCACCGCCGCCGACGCCCTGCACGCCGCCGCGGCCCGGCGCGGGGACGGCCAGGTCCTCGAGTCGCTCGACGAGCGCCCTCGACCAGCACCCGTCCCACCCGCGCGCTGGCGGCTCGACGCCGACGCGGCCGCCACCGACGCGCTCGGCCGTGCCCGCCGGCGACGCCGCGTCCGCACGGCCGGGATCGCCGTCGCGGCCGCCGCCACCGTGGCCGCGACCGCCCTCGTCGTCCCGCAGCTCGGCACGGATCCGCCCGACCCGGGGACCGCCCAGCAGCAGGTCGCCGACGTCCCGGTGCTCACCGAGCCCACCCGCGGCTCGCTGGCCACGGACGCCGCCTTCGTCGAGGCCGCGCGCCGCGTCGACTGGGGCCCGCTCACCGCGCCCCCGGTCGCGGAGCGCCGCGTCGTCCTGGCCACCGACACCCCCGACGGCCGGGTCGTCCTGCTCGCCGGCACCGTCGACGAGGACGTCCGCGGGGTGTGGCTCACCGGCCCGGCGGGGACGGCGCCCGACCGACTGACCCCGTACGTCCCGCCGGACCTCGGCCCGTTCCGGCCGGCGTCCCTGCTGGTCGGCGGCCCCGGCCCGGCGACCCTCGTCGTCGTCACCGCCCCCGGCGACGAGGTCGAGGTCTCCCCGCGGCTGCAGGTCGGCCCGCGTGGCACGGTCAACCGCACCTACGAGCCGGTCCCGGCGGAGGACGGCCTCGCGGTCACCACCGTGCCGACGACGACCTCCGGCACCGGCACGAGCATCCGGGTGCTGCGCGACGGCCAGCCGGTGTACCGCGCCGGCGTTGCTGTCCCCACCCTGCCCACCGGAGCCGGCCCCGCGCTCCCGGCCGGCCCCGCCGACGTCCCGCCGCTGGACCCCGTGCGCCCGGTGACCACCCGGCCCGCCGACCGGCTGGTGACCGAGGCGCTCACCGGGATCGCCGTCCCGCTGGGCGTCGAGCCGGCCGAGCTCCAGCCGCAGCTGCTCTGGTCGGGCACCCTCCCGATGCCCGAGGTGCCGGGCAGCGCCGCCGTCGTCGTGGGTCGCAGCCCCGGCGGCGGCCTCGTCGTCACCACGTGGGCCGGCCAGCTCGGCAGCACCGGCGCCGGGCGCACCGTGCCCTGCGGCGTGCACACCCCACCGGGCACGACCGACGTCACCGGGCTCGTCGTGGCGCGGGTCTGCGACCTCTCCTCCCCCGAGACCGAGCCCTCCGGCGACGGCCGCTGGCTGGTCGTCACCGCGCCGGCCCCCGCCACGGCCGCCGCCGTCCTCGACGGGCGCGGCGGCGTGCTGGCGACCGTCCCGCTGCCCGACGGCGGCGGAGCGACCCTCCTCCCGACCGGTGCGCGCGACGTGCGCACCCTCGACGCGGCCGGCCGGGCCCTGGCCGAGGTGCCGATCAGCGCCGTGGCCACCGAGCCGTTCGGCGACTACGGCTCCGGCGAGGTGCGCTAGGCGTCGCGAGATCCGCTAGGCGCGGCGCGGCACCGGCACCGTCATCAGGTCCGCCGCCACCACGAGGTCGCCGGAGAAGACCGCCGCCGCCTCGTCGGCGTACCGCGACGGGTCCGGGTAGCGCTGCGAGAAGTGGGTGAGCACCAGCCGGCGCACCCCGCACTCGGCCGCCACCGTCGCCGCCTGGCGCGCGGTCAGGTGCCCGTACTCGCGGGCCAGTGCGGCGTCCTCCTCGAGGAACGTCGACTCGATCACCAGCAGGTCCGCCCCGTCGGCCAGCGCGTGGACCGCGTCGCACAGCCGGGTGTCCATCACGAAGGCGACCCGCTGCCCCGGCCGGTGGACGCTCACCTCGTCCAGCCGCACGGTCCGCCCGCCGACGTCCAGCGATCCGGAGCGCTGCAGCCGGCCGACGTCCGGGCCGGACACCCCGGCGCGGGCCAGCTCCGCGGGCAGCATCCGCCGGCCGTCGGCTCGACCAGCCGGTAGCCGAAGGACTCGACGAGGTGGTCGAGCCGGCGGGCCTCCAGCGTCCACGACGGCCCCGAGGCCACCGGCCCGTCGGTGGACAGCGGCTCCTCGCGCAGGTCGAGGACGTCGTGGAACACCGACGCGGCGCGCAGCCGGCCGAAGTACTCCCGCCCGGACGCCGGGAAGTGCGCGGCGACCGGGTGCGCGACCCGGTCCAGCGACATCCGCTGCACCACGCCGGGCACGCCCAGGCAGTGGTCGCCGTGGAAGTGCGTCAGGCAGATCCGGGTGACCGCGCTGCTCGGGACGCCGGCCAGCAGCAGCTGCCGCTGCGTGCCCTCACCGGGGTCGAACAGCAGCCCCTCGCCGTCCCAGCGCAGCAGGTAGCCGTTGTGGTTGCGGGTCCGGGTGGGCGCCTGGCTGGCGGTACCGAGGACGACGAGCTCGCGGACCGTCACGCGGCGACCCTAGGTGGCCGCGCCGACACTGCCCGGACGACGTCGACCGCAGGGACGACGACGCGCGCACGGTCCCGCTGCCCGGCTGACCGGAGCGTCGAACCCCAGTGGCCCAGAATCGCGCCGGTCCCGGGCCACTGGCGTTCAGACCTCCCCGGGGTCGTCGATGCCGGGGTACTCGAACGGGCCCTGCTGCCCACCCCGCACGGCAACGACCACGGCCGGGCGTGGATCCGGGAGTGGCAGGAGCGCACGGCCGCTCCCAGCCGACGTCCAGGCGGGTCGCAGGACCGTCCCGGCCGGGTCGGGGACGGTGGATCCATGGACGCCGACCGCCGCAGAGGACTGGACGCCGCCCTCCTGCTCGCCGCCCTCGCGGTGGCGCTGCTGACCCTCACCCCGGCCGGGGGTTCCGGCTGGGCCTGGGGCGCGCCGCTCAGCGAGCTGCACATGTACGCGACCACGCTGGAGCGCACGGCGACGCAGCTGCAGCTGGTGGGCAACCTGCTGCTCCTGGTCCCGCTCGCCGTCCTGGCGGTGCTGCGCCAGCCGCGGCTGGGCACCCCGCCGCGGCTGGCCGCGCTCGCGCTCGCCGCCGCCGGCGGGATCGAGCTGCTGCAGTGGGCGCTGCCGCTGGGCCGGGTGGTCTCGCCGGTCGACGCGGCGCTCAACGCCACCGGTGCGGTGGTCGCCGGACTGCTCGCGGCCCTGGCCGCCGGCCGGCCGGCCCGGCACCGGCTGGTCCCACTCAGCGGAGGGTGAGTACAGCTGGCGGCCGTGCTCGGCGGAGGGTGACGCGGCTCAGCGCCAGCGGTACTCCAGCTCCGGGCGGCCGGCACCGCCGTAGCGGGGGGCCCGGTCGACCAGCCCGGCGTCGGCGAGGTACTCGAGGTAGCGGCGGGCGGTGATCCGCGAGGCTCCGATGAGCTCGGCGGTCTCGGCGGCCGACAGCCCCCCGCCGGCCGCGCGGACCGCGCCGACGACGGCCTCGAGGGTCTCCCGCCCCATCCCCTTGGGCAGCGGCGCCGGCCGGCTGGGGCGCACCCCGCCGAGCACCCGGTCGACGTCGTCCTGACCCGCGGCGTCCCCGCCGGCGTGCAACCGCTGGTGGTACTCGGCGTACGCGGCCAGCCGGTCGCGCAGCGCGGGGTAGGTGAACGGCTTGAGCAGGTAGCCGACGACGCCGTGCGCGGCCGCGGCCCGCACCGTGGCCAGCTCCCGCGCCGAGGTGACGGCGAGGACGTCGACCTGCGCGCCGGCGCCGCGGATCCGCCGGCACAGGTCGATGCCGTGCCCGTCGGGCAGGTTCATGTCCAGCAGCACCAGGTCGACCTGCTGGCGGGCCAGCGCGTCGAGGGCCGCGGCCCCGGTGCCGGCGACCGCCGCGGTGGTGAAGCCCGGCGTCCGGTCGACGTAGGCGCGGTGGGCCTCGGCGGCGACCGGCTCGTCCTCCACGACCAGCACGCGGATCACCGTGGCACCGCCGGGACGCCGACGGGCAGGACGACGGTGAAGAGCGCGCCGGGGCCCGGGCGCACGGTCAGCGTGCCGCCGTGCCGCGCGACGGCCTGCGCCACCAGCGCCAGGCCCAGCCCCCGGCCGAGCCCGGTGGGCGCCGCGGTCGTCTCCTTGGTGCTCCAGCCGCGCTCGAACAGCCGCGGCAGGTCCTCCTCCCGCACACCCGGGCCGGTGTCCTCGACCCGGATCTCCAGCCGCCCGCCGTCGACCTCGGCGGCGAACTGCACCTCCCGCGGCGGGTCCCCGGCGAGCGCGGCGTCGATCGCGTTGTCCAGCAGGTTGCCGACGATCGTCACCAGGTCGCCGCCGGGGATGCCGGTCTCCCCCACCGCCGTCGCCGGGTCGACCTCCAGCAGCACGCCGCGCTCGTGCGCGGTCGCGGCCTTGCCCAGCAGCAGCGCCGCCAGGACCGGGTCGCCGACGGCGTCGACCAGCCGGTCGGTGAGCTGCTGCGCCGAGGCGAGCTGGGCGGTGGCGAAGTCGATCGCCTCCTGGGTGCGGCCGAGCTCCACCAGCGACACCGTGGTGTGCAGCCGGTTGGCCGCCTCGTGCGCCTGCGCGCGCAGCGACTCGGCGAAGGCGCGCACGCTGTCCAGCTCGCCGGTCAGCCCCTGCAGCTCGGTGTGGTCGCGCAGGGTCACCACGGCCCCGGCCGAGCGGCCCTCCGGCCGCGGCGGGGCCTGGTTCACCACCAGCACGCGGGTGCCGGTCACGTGCACCTCGTCGACGGCGGTGCGCTGCTGGCCCAGCGCCGCGGTCAGCTCCGCGGGCAGCCCCAGCTCGTCGACGTGCCGGCCGGTGGGGTCGTCGGTCAGCCCGAGCAGCCGCCGGGCCTCGTCGTTGACCAGCTGCACCCGCTGCTCGTCGTCCACCAGGAGCAGGCCCTCGCGGACGGCGTGCAGCACGGCGTGGTGGTAGTCGACCATCCGCGCCAGCTGCGTCGGGGACAGCCCGTGGGTCTGCCGGCGAAGCCGCCGGGACAGCGCGGCGCTGCCCAGGGCGCCGACGGCCAGCGTCGCGGCCGCCGTCCCCAGAATGCCGGGGACGGCGCCGGTGAGGTCCTCCCCGATCGCCTCGACGGTGACCCCGGCCGACACCACGGCCACCACGTCGCCGTCGGCGTCCACCACCGGGCCGGTGGCGCGCACCGACGGGCCGAGCGTGCCGGTGTAGGTCTCGGTGAAGGTCCGCCCCGCCAGCGCCGGGCCGATCGTGCCGATGAACGGCCTGCCGATCTGCGCCGGGTCGGGGTGGGTGAAGCGGGTGCGGTCGGGCGCCAGGACGGTGATGAACGACGTCCCGGTGTCGGCCCGGACCTCCTCGACGTAGGGCTGCAGCACCGCGGTCGGGTCCGGGCCGGTCACCGCCGAGCGCACCAGCGGCGAGTCGGCGAGGCCGGCCACGATCGCGGTGGTCTCCTCCTCGGCCGCCTCCCGCACCGCCTGCCGGGCCTGGAGGTAGGCGACGGCGGTCATGGTGAGGACGACGACGGCGACCACCAGCGCCTGGAGGAGCAGGAGCCGCCGGGCCAGGCTCGCGTCGCCGCTGCGGCGGTGCGAGAGCGGGGCGGGGACGCGCACGTCAGCGAGTGTGACGCGTCCGTCCGCCGCTGCCGCGACCGGCGTGTACGCAATGAACGAATGCGTGACGGCTGTCACCGCGGCGCGCACCGTCTCCGTACCGGCCCTCTCCTCGGGCCACCCCCATCCCCCCGTACTCCCCAGGAGCAGTCATGGCCTCAGGCACCGTCGCCGACGCGCCGCCGCCCGCGAAGCGGCGGGACCGGACCCACTGGCTCTACCTCGCGGTCATCGGCGCGGTCCTCGCCGGCATCGCCGTCGGGTTCGTCTTCCCCGAGTTCGCCGCCTCGCTCAAGTGGCTCGGCACGGCGTTCGTCGCGCTGATCAAGATGATCATCGCGCCGGTCATCTTCTGCACGATCGTGCTCGGCATCGGCGCCATCCGGCAGGCGGCCAAGGTCGGCCGCATCGGCGGCCTGGCGCTGGGCTACTTCCTGCTGATGTCGACCGTCGCCCTGGCGATCGGCCTCGTCGTCGGCAACATCCTGCACCCCGGTGACGGCCTGCAGCTGTCCGAGGAGCTGCGCGGCCGCGGCTCCGAGCTGGCCGAGACCGCCGAGGAGTCCGGCGGGACGACCGACTTCATCCTCGGCATCATCCCGACCACCCTGGTCTCGGCGCTGACCGAGGGCTCGGTGCTGCAGGCGCTGCTGGTCGCCCTGCTCGTCGGGTTCGCCATCCAGGCCATGGGCCGCAGCGGCGAGCCGATCCTGCGCGCGGTGGGCCACTTCCAGAAGCTGGTCTTCCGCATCCTCGCCATGATCATGTGGGTGGCACCGATCGGCGCCTTCGGCGCCATCGCCGCCGTCGTGGGGGAGACCGGGATCGACGCGCTGACGAGCCTCGCGATCATCATGCTGGGCTTCTACGCCACCTGTGCGGTGTTCGTCTTCGTCGTCCTGGGCCTGCTGCTGCGCCTGGTCGCCGGGATCAACGTCTTCGCGCTGCTCAAGTACCTGGGCCGCGAGTTCCTGCTGATCATCTCCACCTCGTCGTCGGAGACCGCGCTGCCGCGGCTGATCGCCAAGATGGAGCACGCCGGTGTCAGCCAGCCGGTCGCCGGCATCGTCGTCCCGACGGGGTACTCCTTCAACCTCGACGGCACCGCCATCTACCTGACGATGGCCTCGCTGTTCATCGCCGAGGCGCTCGGCGACCCGCTGTCGGTCGGCGAGCAGATCGGGCTGCTGCTCTTCATGATCATCGCCTCGAAGGGCGCCGCCGGGGTCACCGGCGCGGGCCTGGCCACGCTGGCCGGCGGCCTCTCCGCGCACCGCCCGGACCTGCTGGACGGCGTCGGCCTGATCGTCGGCATCGACCGGTTCATGTCCGAGGCGCGGGCGGTGACCAACTTCGCGGGCAACGCGATCGCCACCGTCCTGATCGCCACCTGGACGAGGGAGCTCGACCGCGAGCAGCTGTCCGCGGCGCTGTCGGGCAGCAGCCCCTTCGACGAGGCGACCATGCTCGACGACGGCCACGGCGGCCCGTCCGACGCCGAGCTGCCGGCCGACGCGACCAACGCCGGCCCCGGCCAGCGGGACGCCGGGGACGCCCAGCGCGGGCTCGCGGAGTCCTCGGTGCGCTGACGCAGGCGCACCCCGGCGCCAGGGGGTGTCCGGCCCGACCACGGGCCGGACACCCCCTGTGTCGTCTCAGGAGTGCGCGGCGTGCCCGTGGGCGTGCACGGCGCCCCGGGCGCTGCCGTCGGCCGTGGCTCAGCGGCGGTGGCTCAGCGGCGGTGGACCGGCGCGGGGAAGGTCTCGCGGACGGCGACCATGTCGAGCCCGCGGATGGTGGCGATGAGCAGCTCGACGGAGTCCTCGGGCAGCCAGCCGGGCTCGGCGAACACCGGCACGCCGTCGCGGAACACCATCAGGCTCGGCGCCCGCTTCACCCCGACCGCGGCGGCCAGCGCCGGCTCGGCGGGCAGGTCCACGGTCGTGAAGCGCAGGTCCGGGTGGCGCTGCGCGGCGGCGTCGAAGACCTGCGCGAACGCGCGGCTCGACCCGGACCCCGCGTCGCGGAAGTCGACCAGCACGATGCCCGCGGCCTGCGTCGCCGCCGCGAAGTCTTTCCCGGACAGGCTCGTCGTCCCCATGCTGACCTCCGTCCCCCCGACCGAGTGTGCCCCGCCGGCTCCGCGACGGCTTCCGGGGACCGGGCGCCGTCCCTACCGTGGGCAGCCGTGGACACGACCGCCGCGATCGACCCCTCGGTGCCGCCCAGCGGGACCGGCTGCGTGGAGTGCGAGGCCACGGGCGGGTGGTGGTTCCACCTGCGCCGGTGCGCCCGGTGCGGGCACGTCGGTTGCTGCGACTCCTCGCCCTCCCGGCACGCCCGTCGGCACGCGGCCGAGACCGGGCACCCGGTCGTCCGCAGCTACGAGCCGGGCGAGAGCTGGTTCTGGGACTTCATCCGCGAGGACTTCGTCCCGGGGCCGGAGCTCGCGCCGCCGGAGCACCGCCCGTGGGACCAGCCGGCACCCGGGCCGCGCGGCCGGGTCCCCGCCGACTGGCTGTCCCACCTGCACTGAGCCCCGCCCGGCTCAGCCCAGCTGGTCGGCCGCCACCGGCGTGCTCGCCCGGCGCGGCGACGGGAGAGCCCGGACGGGCCTCGCGGGCCGCCGGCGCAGCGCCCACTCGGTCACGGCCAGGTTGACGACCCAGCCGGCGAGCATCAGCAGCACCCGCGGCTGTCCGCTCGGCTGGTCCACCAGCAGCATCCAGGGCAGGTGGGTCAGGACCTGGGTGCCCGCGCCGAGACCGATCGCGTAGGCGCGGGCCATCCAGGCACGGTGGCCCGCGACGTCCCGACGCCGGATCGCGGCGACGCCGAGCACGATGCAGCCGGCCATCGCGACCCCGAAGACGAGCCGGATCGGCGTCAGCAGCACATCGTCGATGGGCGGGCGGGGGAAGAACAGGGTCATCCACACGCCCGACAGCGCGGCGGCCAGGCCGCACAGGACGAGCAGCCGCCCGGCGACGCGGTGCCAGCCGGGCCGCCGGCGGCGGAACCGGGGGGCGAACTGCAGCGCCCCGAGCAGGCAGTAGACGGTGGCGCCGACGACGTGCACCAGCACGGGGACCGGCGAGGCGAGGAACCGGGCGTTGTCGGCCGTGACCTCCGCCCCTCCGGTGAGCTCGCCGACCCGGGCGGCGCCGGCGAGCACCGGGACGGCGCTGAGCAGTACCAGGCCGGCGGGGACCAGCCACTGCCGCGGACCGGGGGAGGTGGTCACGGGGTCACTCCTCGGCGCAATGAGGCGTACGGCGTACACCTCCATGCCCGAACCGTAGGTGTACAGTGTACACGTGTCAAGCCCCGCACCGCGTCCCCGGCTGAACCGGGACCGGGTGCTGCGCGCCGCCGTCACGCTCGCCGACGAGGTCGGTATCGACGCGCTGAGCATGCGGTCGCTGGCGCAGCGGATCGGCGTGGTGCCGATGGCGCTGTACAAGCACGTGGCCAACAAGGAGGAGCTGCTCGACGGCATGGTCGACGTCATCGTCGGCGACATCGACCTCCCGACGCCGGGCGCCGACTGGAAGGCCGCCGTCCGGGAGCGGGTGCTCGCCGCCCGGGCCTCGCTGCTGCGGCATCCCTGGGCGGCCCGGGTGATCGAGTCGCGCACCTCGGCCTCACCGGTGGTGCTCGACCACATGGAGGCCCTCGTCGCGGCGTTCCGGGCCGGCGGTTTCTCCGTCGACCTCACCCACCACGCGATGCACGCCCTGGGCACCCGGATGTGGGGCTTCACCCAGGAGGTGTTCCCGACGCCGGCGCAGCCCGCGGACGCCGACGCCCGGGCGGCGATGCTCGGCCGGTTCGCCGCGCGGTACCCCTCCATCGTCGAGATGGCCTCGACCACCGGAGGCTGCGACGACCAGTTCGAGTTCGAGTTCGCGATCGACCTGCTGCTCGACGGGTTCGAGCGGCTCCACCAGCAGGGCTGGACCTCCGCCGAGCGGTCCTGAGAGGTGACACGGCGTCCCCGCGGCGATGGCACTGCAATGCGTGGGGACCGCGGTGGCCGACCGCGCTCATCGAGATCGCCGGCGCCGGACGCGCCCCACCGGAGACGCCTCGCGTCCGCCCTCCAGGCCGCACGTCGCGCGGGGGGCGACCATGCGGCGCCACAGGTGCACGCCGCCCCCTGGGTGCGCCGGGTTCAGCGGGCGGTGAGGTAGGCGACGACGAGGTCGCCGAGCATCCGGCGCTGCTGCTCGCGACGCTCGGGGTCGAGCATGTCCCGGCCGAACAGGGCGCGCCAGGTGTACCGGTTCGCGGTGCGGTAGATGCAGAAGCCGCTGATCACCTGGTGCACGTCCAGCGCCTCCACGTCGTCCCGGAAGACGCCGGCCTCCCGCCCGCGGGCGAGGATGCGCCCGAGGACGTCGAGGGCGCGGGTGTTGAGGTTGGACAGCCGCTCGGAGCGGGCGATGTGCTCGGCGCGGTGGATGTTCTCGATGCTGACCAGCCGGATGAAGTCCGGGTGCGCCTCGTGGTGGTCGAAGGTCAGCCCGGCCAGCGCGCGGATGGCCTCGACCGGGTCCAGGTGCTCGACGTCAAGCCGCTGCTCCAGGCCGCGGATCCGGCTGTAGGACCGCTCGAGGGCGGCGACGTAGAGCTGCTCCTTGCCGCCGAAGTAGTAGTAGATCATCCGCTTGGTCGTGCTGGTCTTGGCGGCGATCTCGTCGACCCGCGCCCCGGCGTAGCCCCGGTCGGCGAACTCCTTGGTGGCCACGTCGAGGATCTCGGCGCGGGTGCGCTCGGCGTCCCGCTGCCGCGGCGGATCGGGGACGGCCGCGACCGAGGGGGCGGGCTCGTCAGGCAGCGGCTGGGCGGCGGACGACACGGCTGCGGACCTCTTCACGTCGGTGGGCTGACCCCGAGCCTAGGAGGCGGACGGCGTTCCCGGGCGGGTCGACCGGCCGCCCGTGCCCGCCCCTCGAGGAAGGCCGGCGGCCCGGGCCGACAGGAGTCGGCCCGGGCCGCCGGGTGGGAGGTGCGGGTGCGGGTCAGACGGAGGCGCGGATGCGCTCGTACTCCTCGCGCGGCACCACGGGGGCGTCGTCGCGGCCCAGGTCGTTCATGTGCACCCGGTGGGTCTCCCGGGCCGACCAGGCGGCCGTCGCCGCGATGATCCCGATGCCGAAGGTGATGCTGCCGACGATGAGCGGCACGTTCGTCCCACCCGGGGCCACGACCGCGTAGAGGGCGGGGAGGAACGCGGTGATCATCGTGCCCAGGTTCTGCGACACCGCGAAAGCCGTGACGCGGGTCCGGGTCGGGAAGAGCTCCTGGTAGAAGGCCGGGAACACCGCGTTGTAGCCCTGGTAGACCACGCCCCACATGAGGACCGCCAGCACGAAGGCCAGCGTCACGTTGCTCTGGCTGATCGCGTAGAGGTAGGCGAAGGACAGCGCCGTCGACCCCAGCGCGCCGACGATGATGCACGGCCGGCGGCCGATGCGGTCGGACAGGTTGCCGACGAACGGGATGAGCAGGACGGCGACCGCGTTGCCGACCACAGAGATCCACAGGTAGGTGGTGGTGCTCATGCCGATGCCGTACGCCTCCTCATTGGTGGCGTAGGTGGCGCCGAACACGGTGGCCGCCACCGGGACGGCGTTCATCAGCGCCATGCAGACCACTCGCAGCATGTCCGAGCCGCTCTCCTTGACCGCCTGGACGATCGGGGCCTTGGGCACCTCGCCGTGGACGACCTCCTCCTGGAACGCCGGGGTCTCGTCGACCCGGCGCCGGATGACGTAGCCGGCGACGACCACGAGCGCGGAGAGCAGGAACGGGATGCGCCAGCCCCAGGACAGGAACTACCCCTCGGGGAGCACGGCCGCCAGCGGCAGGAAGACTGCGGCGGCGAGGATCTGCCCGGCCTGCACGCCCTGCAGGGTGTAGCTGGCGTAGTAGCCGCGCCGGCCGAAGGGAGCGTGCTCGACGATCATCGCGCTGGCGCCGGAGATCTCCCCGCCGACGGCGAAGCCCTGCACCAGCCGCAGCACCACCAGCAGTGCCGGCGCCAGCAGCCCCACCTGGTCATAGGTGGGCAGCAGCGCGACGAGGAACGTGGACACGCCCATCAGCAGCATGCACAGCACCAGCACGTTCTTGCGCCCGTGGGTGTCACCCCAGTGGCCCAGCACGAACGCCCCGAGCGGCCGGGCGACGTAGCCCACCCCGAAGGTGGCCAGCGAGATGATCACGCCGATCTGCGGGTCGGACTCCGCGAAGAAGATCGTCGGGAACACCAGGGCGGCGGCCTGGGCGTAGATGAAGAAGTCGTAGTACTCCAGCGCGCTGCCCATCCAGCCGCTGGCCGCGGCCTTCTTGGGCGTCTTCTGGAACTCGCGGGGCTCGTGCGAGCCCGGCTCGGCCACTGCGTCGCGCATCGGTCCTCCTGGGAGGGAAGGGGGGGTGCGCCGGCGGGCGCGGGACGGGGTGCTCGGTGCAGAGCGAGCGTGGTGACGAGCACCACGCCGCAATGAACTACTTGGTACATTAGCGTGGCGTGCAGCATAAGCCCCTATTCCCGGACGGTTCCGGACCGTCGGCGGAGGCTGGTGCGGAGCGGCTCGATGTGGTCTGCTGCACAGCAACTCACCAACTGGTACATAACGGAGGCGGTCCCGTGGTGGACGACGCGCAGGGTGTCCTGGTCGGTCTGGTCGGCAGCGGCATCGGCCCCTCGCTGTCCCCACCGCTGCACGAGCGCGAGGCCGACGAGCTGGGCCTGCGCTACCTCTACCGGCGCCTGGACCTCGACCGGCTGCAGCGGCCGGCGTCGGCGATCGGCGAGATCCTCGCCGCCGTCCGGCTGGCCGGGTACGACGGGCTCAACGTCACCCACCCCTGCAAGCAGGTGGTGCTCGAGCACCTCGACGAGCTCTCCCCCGACGCCGCGGCCCTCGGTGCGGTGAACACCGTCGTCCTCCGCGACGGCCGGGCGGTCGGGCACAACACCGACTGGTCCGGCTTCGCCCGCGCCTTCGACCGCGGCCTACCCGAGGCCGCGCTCGGGCGGGTGGTGCTGCTCGGCGCCGGGGGCGCCGGCGCCGCGGTCGGGCACGCGCTACTGACCCTCGGCACCCACCGGCTGACCGTCCTCGACGTGGACGGCGCGCGGGCGGGCGAGCTGGCCGGCGCACTGGGCGAGCGCTTCGGCGCCGACCGCGCGGAGGGCGGCGACCTCGGCGCGCTGCCGGCCGCCCTCGCCCGCGCCGACGGGCTGGTGCACGCCACGCCCACCGGCATGGCCGCCCATCCGGGCCTGCCGCTGGACGCCGGCCTGCTGCGCCCGGAGCTGTGGGTGGCCGACATCGTCTACCGGCCGCTGGAGACCGCGCTGGTCCGCACCGCCCGCGAGCTCGGCTGCCGGGTGCTCGACGGCGGCGGCATGGCGGTGTTCCAGGCCGTCGGCGCCTTCCGGTTGTTCACCGGTGTCGAACCCGACGCCGACCGGATGCTGGCCCACTTCACCGAGCTGGTCTCCGACGCCCGTGTCCGCTGAAGGAGGACCTCCTGCTCCCCACGGTGCCCGGCGGGGGGCCACGGGACGGGGCCGTCGCGCGATCGCGACCGTCTGCCTCTCCGGCACCCTCGAGGACAAGATCGCCGCGGCGGCCGCCGCCGGCTTCGACGGCATCGAGGTCTTCGAGCCCGACCTGGTCGCCTCCCCGTGGTCCCCCGCCGAGCTGGCCGCCCGCTGCGCCGACCTGGGCCTGTCGATCGACCTCTACCAGCCCTTCCGCGACCTGGACTCCACCGATCCCGACCGCTTCGCCCGCAACCTGCGGCGGGCCGAGCACAAGTTCGACGTCATGGCCGCGCTCGGCGTCGACACCGTGCTGGTCTGCTCCTCGGTCGCCCCGGACGCCGTCGAGGACGCCGACCGGCTGGCCGGGCAGCTGGCCACCGCCGCCGCCCGCGCCGGCGAGCGCGGCCTGCGGATCGCCTACGAGGCCCTGGCCTGGGGCCGGCACGTCTCCACCTGGGAGCGGTCCTGGGACGCCGTCCGGCGCGCGGACTCCCCCGCCCTCGGGCTGTGCCTGGACAGCTTCCACGTGCTCTCCCGCGGCGGCGACCCCGCCGGCTTCGCCGCCGTCCCCAGGGAGAAGCTGTTCTTCCTGCAGCTGGCCGACGCGCCGCGGCTGGCCATGGACGTGCTGCAGTGGAGCCGCCACCACCGCCTGTTCCCCGGCCAGGGCGCCTTCGACCTCCCCGGCTTCGTCGCCGCGGTGCTCGCCACCGACTACGCCGGGCCGCTGTCGCTCGAGGTGTTCAACGACGTCTACCGGCAGGCCGACCCGGCCCGGACGGCGGTGGACGCGATGCGCTCGCTGCAGTGGCTGGAGGAGGCGCTGGCGCTCCGCGACCCGGCGTCCGGCCTGATCCCGCCCCCGGCCGCGCCGGCGCTGTCGGGCTGGTCGTTCACCGAGCTCGGCGTCGACGGCGTCTCCGGCCCGCGGGCGGCCGAGGTGCTCGCCGCGCTCGGCTTCACCCACACCGGCCAGCACCGCTCGAAGCCGGTGCAGCTGTGGGAGCAGGGCCGCGCGCGGGTGCTGCTCAACGCGTCGGTGGTCCGGCCCGCCGGGCCCGGGGTGGCGTCCGTGGCTGCGCTCGGCCTGGAGAGCGCCGACCCCGGCCGCTCGGCCGCCCGCGCGGAGGCGATGAGCGCCCCGGTCCTCCCCCGCACCCGCGGCGCCGCCGAGGCCGAGCTGTCGGCCGTGGCCGCGCCCGACGGCACCCAGGTCTTCTTCACCCGCACCGTGCCCGACGGGTGGCCGGCCGACTTCCTGCCCACCGGGGAGCACGCGGGGCCCGGCGCGGGGATCACCTGCGTCGACCACGTGGGGCTGACCCAGCCGTTCGACTCCTTCGACGAGGCGGGGCTGTTCTACCGGGCCGTGCTGGGGCTCGACCCGCAGGAGGTCACCGAGCTGGCCGCCCCCTTCGGCCTGGTGCGCACCCGCGCGGTCACAGACCCGGCGCGGTCCGTGCGGCTGGCGCTGTCGGCCGCGACGCTGCGCCGGGGCGGCTGGGCGCCCGGCGTCCCCGAGCCGCAGTACGTCGCCCTGGCCACCGACGACCTGGTTGCCACCGCCCGTGCCCTGCGGGACGCCGGGGCGCCCCTGCTACCGCTGCCCGCCAACTACGCCGACGACCTCGAGGCCCGCTTCGACCTGCCCGCCGACCTGCTCGCGGCGGTCCGGGCGCACGGGCTGATGTACGAGGAGGACGGCGCCGGCGGCTACCTGCACCTGGCCACCGAGGTGCTCGGCGACCGGGTCTTCTTCGAGGTCGTGCAGCGCCTGGGCGGCTACGACGGCTACGGCACCGCCGACGCGCCGGTGCGGATGGCCGCCCACCGCCGCCGGCGCCAGGCGGCACCCGCCCCCGCCGCGCGATGACCCGCGCGGCGGGTCCCGCGCGGCCGAGCCACGAGATCGGCGCTCTCGTGGCGATCAGCCGCCGATGGCCACGAGACCGCCGATCTCGCCGGCTCAGCCGGTGAAGGCGAGGGTCTCCGCCAGCCGGGAGGGCGTCACGGTCTTCAGCCGCGCGACGGCGTCACGCAGCGGCACCAGCTCGATCTCGGTGCCGCGCAGCGCCACCATCTGACCGACCTGACCCTCGTGCGCGGCCACGGTGGCGTGCAGGCCGAAGCGGGTGGCCAGCACCCGGTCGAAGGAGGTCGGGGTGCCGCCGCGCTGGACGTGACCGAGCACGGTGGTGCGCACCTCCTTGCCGGTGCGCCGCTCCAGCTCCTCGCCGAGCTGCTGCGCCACCCCGGTGAACCGCTTGTGCCCGTACTCGTCGACGCCGCCGTCGCGGACCAGCATCGTGCCGGGCAGCGGCTGCGCACCCTCGGCGACGACGCCGATCACGTGCGAGTCGCCGCGCGCGAAGCGGTCCTCGACGATCTTGGCCACCTCGGCGACGTCGAAGGGCTCCTCGGGCACCAGCGTCAGGTGCGCGCCGGCGGCCAGGCCCGCGTGCAGGGCGATCCAGCCGGCGTGCCGGCCCATGACCTCCACCAGCAGCACCCGCTGGTGCGACTCGGCGGTGGTGTGCAGCCGGTCGATCATCTCCGTGGCGATGCTGACCGCGGTGTCGAAGCCGAAGGTCAGGTCGGTGCAGTCGATGTCGTTGTCGATGGTCTTGGGGATGCCGACCACCGGGACGCCGGACTCCGACAGCAGGTGGGCGGCGGTGAGCGTGCCCTCACCGCCGATCGGGATGAGCACGTCGACCCCGTGGGCGGCCAGCACGGCCTTCATGTCCTCGAGGCCCGCGTGCAGCTTCTCCGGCGCCACCCGGGCCGAGCCCAGGGTCGTGCCGCCGCGGGTGAGCAGGCCGTCCACGGCGGCGACGTCCAGCGGCGTCGTCCGGTCCTCGAGCAGGCCGCGCCAGCCGTCGCGGAAACCGATCACCGAGCTGCCGTACTGGGTCGTCGCGGTGCGGACGACCGAGCGGATGACGGCGTTGAGGCCGGGGCAGTCGCCCCCGCCGGTCAGGACACCGATGCGCACCGGCTGTCTCCCTGGGGTCGTGGGCCGGGTCGCCGTCGACCATACGTCATGACGACATGACGACGCCACGACACGTCGGCGTGCGGGTCCCAGTGTGCCCCGACCGCGCTCGCGGCCCCGCGCGCGCACCCCACCGGCCCCCTGCGTCCCACGGGCCCCGACCGGGCCGGCGCAGGACGGCGGTCACGCCGGGTCGCCCTCCTCGGTCGTGGTGCCCGCCGTCGTGTCCTCGTCGGTCGTACCGGGCGGGACGGCGCTGCCGCCCCCCATGCCGGGCGGGAGGCCGCGGCCGCCGTCGGACCAGGGCGGGGTGTCGGGGACGCCGTCCCCGTCGACGTCCGGCTCCGCCACGCCGGTCCGGGTCGTCGCTGTCTCCTTATACACATCT